>CAZBGP010000169.1:0-4196 GCA_964491495.1 uncultured Lutibacter sp.
CCAGTTTTCGCTGTCCAACACCGCTTATCTCGAGAAAATCTGACTGACTCATCGGCCTTGCCCTTTCCATTTCCTTCAACGTGGCGTCACTAAAAACCAGATACGCAGGAATGTTTTCTTCCAAAGAAATTTTATAGCGAAGCTTTCTTAAACGTTCAAACAACGTGTCTTTTTTGGCTTTGGTCGCTTTTATTTCTTTTTGAACAACGGCTTGTTCTTTAAATGCTAAAGGTTTTGTCAGATAAACCATTTTTTTCTCAAACAATACTTTTTGTGAAAAAGACGTGAGATGCAAGGCATTGTTTTTATGAAAAGCAATTTCGCAAAATCCCTGATTGATTAACTGAATGATATATTGCTGCCAATCATGCCAGGAAATGTCTTTTCCTACGCCGTGCGATTTCAGTTTGTCGTAACCTTTATCAACAATCGTTGCATTTTTTGCGCCCCTTAAAACATCAATGATAACACCCGTGGCTTCTGATTCATTTAATCGTGTAATGACAGAAAGTGCTTTTTGGGCAATAACGGTTCCGTCAAAAAACTGGGGCGGATTTTTACACACATCGCAATTCCCGCAATTTTCGGCCAATAATTCCCCAAAATAACTCAGCAATATTTTTCTTCTGCAGGTTGTTGCTTCAGAAAATTGCTGCATCCTTTCCAGTTTGGCCAGCTGGACCTCTTCGTTTGAAGCGCCTGCCGCAAAATTCCGCAACTGAATTACATCGGCATAACTGTGAAACAACAAGGCATTCGCTTTTACGCCATCACGCCCGCAACGCCCGATTTCCTGATAATAGCCTTCAATATTTTTGGGCATATTGTAATGGATTACCCAGCGCACATTCGACTTGTCTATACCCATTCCAAAGGCAATGGTGGCGCAAATTATTTGCGTTTTATCAAACAGAAAATCCTCTTGTGTTTTGGTTCTTTCCTCAAAACTCAGGCCTGCGTGGTAAGGCATTGCTTTGATGCCGTTTTGTTTCAATTTTGTTGCCAGCTGCTCGGTCGATTTTCGGCTTAAACAATAAATAATGCCGGCTTCATTGGGTTTTTTATGGATGAATTTGATGATTTGCGTAACACGGTCAACTGCCGGACGCACTTCCAATTCAATATTTTTTCGATCGAAAGAAGTTAAAAATTGTGTGGCATTCGGGATGTTTAACTGATCCACAATATCTTGTCTTGTTGCTTTATCGGCCGTGGCGGTCAATGCGATAATAGGCGTATTGGGCAAGGATTGTTTTAAAAATCCCAACTGCTGATATGATGGACGAAAATCGTGTCCCCAAGATGAAATACAATGCGCTTCGTCAATGGCAACACAGCTGATGTATTTTTCATTAAGAATATTTGACAACAACCCCAAACTCTCGGGCGCCACGTATAATAATTTTATTTCCGAATTAATCACTTTATCAAAAATACCGTTTTGGGCGGAACTTAACTGGCTGCTGTTAAAAAAAGCAGCCGGAATTCCGTTTGCGGTCAATCCGTCAACCTGATCTTTCATCAAGGCAATTAAGGGTGAAATCACCAGCGTAATTCCATCGAGTAGCAAGGCCGGCAACTGAAAACAAACAGATTTTCCGCCACCGGTGGGCATAATCACCAAATTGTCTTTTTTGGAAAGTACCGATTCTATAATTTCTTGCTGCTGCTCTCGAAAACTATCGTAACCAAAATATTTTTTTAAAGTTGGAATTAGTGTTAACCGGGTTTCTTTTGATAGCATTTTATTTTTTTTAAACTACAATTCGTCATTCTGAACTTGTTTCAGAATCTCATCATACAAATTATTAATCAATATTAGAACCTGAAACAAGAATAGAATGATGAAAACTAGTTATTTTATCATAGTTGTCAAATGTAATATTTTATTTTGACAAGAAACAGACTAATATATTTAAGATTAAAACCCTATTAGAAACAATAAAATAGTTAAATAAAAAAATCCGGCTTTCGCCGGATTCTTGATTCAAACAAATAATTAGCAGCTATTTTTTATAGGCATCGGAATGCACATTTGCCACTGCCCGGCCCGATGGATCATTCATATTTTTAAAACTTGCGTCCCATTCCAGCGCAATCTTGGTGCTGCACGCAACAGAAGCTTCCTGAGGCACGCAAAGCGCCGCGGCATCTGAAGGAAAATGTTCCTGGAAAATAGAACGGTAATAAAATTCTTCCTTGTTGGTTGGCGTTTGCAAAGGGAATTTGTATTTGGCATTTGCCAATTGTTCATCGGTAACTTCTTCAGCCACCACCTTTTTCAAGGTGTCAATCCAACTGTAGCCAACACCATCAGAAAATTGTTCTTTTTGTCTCCAAGCCACGCTTGCAGGCAAATAGCTTTCAAAAGCTTTACGAAGCACCCATTTTTCCATACGTTCGCCGTTAATCATTTTGTCTTGCGGGTTGATGCGCATCGCCACGTCCATAAATTCTTTGTCCAAAAACGGCACACGGCCTTCAATTCCCCAAGCCGCCAAACTTTTGTTCGCTCTTAGACAGTCGTACATATGCAGTTTGCTCAATTTACGAACCGTTTCTTCGTGAAATTCCTTTTTGTTTGGCGCTTTGTGAAAGTATAAATAGCCTCCAAACAACTCATCAGCTCCTTCACCCGAAAGCACCATTTTCACACCCATCGATTTAATCACCCGAGCCATTAAATACATCGGCGTTGAAGCACGAATGGTGGTAATGTCGTACGTTTCCAGGTTATAAACCACATCGCGAATGGCATCCAATCCTTCCTGAATGGTGAATTTTATTTCGTGGTGAACGGTTCCAATATGTTTTGCCACCAATTGTGCTGCAGCCAAATCAGGCGAACCTTCCAATCCCACAGAAAACGAATGCAATTGTGGCCACCAAGCCGCTTGCGTGTCGTCAGATTCTATTCTTTTTTCCGCATATTTTTTTGCAATTGCTGAAGTTACCGAAGAATCCAATCCGCCGGAAAGCAACACGCCATAAGGCACATCGGACATTAGTTGACGGTGAACTGCGGCTTCCAAAGCATTGTGAATTTCATCAATACTTGTTTGGTTGTCTTTTACAGCCTCATAATCCATCCAGTCTCTACTGTACCATTTGGTTAATTCTCCATCTTTACTCGATAAAAAATGTCCCGGGGGAAATAGCTCAATTTTGGTGCAAACCCCTTCCAGTGCTTTCAATTCAGAAGCCACATAAAAAGTTCCGTTTTCATCCCAGCCCATATATAAAGGAATAATGCCCATATGGTCACGCGCGATAAAATATTCATCTTTGTCTTCATCATATAAGGCAAAGGCAAAAATACCGTTCATTTCATCAATAAAACCGGTGCCTTTTTCTTTATACAAAGCCAAGATCACTTCACAATCCGATGCTGTTTGAAAATTATATTTCCCTTCAAATTGTTTGCGTAATTCTCTATGGTTGTAGATTTCGCCATTGGCGGATAAGATCAATTTTTTATCTTCACTAAATAAAGGCTGTTTTCCGGAAACCGGGTCAACAATCGACAAACGCTCGTGAGCCATTATTGCTTTATCATTCGAATAAATCCCGCTCCAATCCGGACCGCGGTGACGTATTTTTTTAGACATCTCCAAAATTTGAGGTCTCAACAAGTCTGCTTTCTCTTTTAAGTCAAACGCACAAACTATTCCACACATGTTTTTTGTTTTTATTATTAATTATAATGCAAATGTGGTGTATTAGTTTATATTGACAAACAAATAGTTCTATAATGATTACATTTATAAACAATATAACGTGTTTTAACTAAAATATGTTATTTTTTTAATGTTTTTTTAGGAAGATTTATTACTGATTTAAATTATTTGAAAGAAAATAGCGCAAGAACCTTTTGTTTTAAAAATTGTACGCTACTTTTGAAAACAACATCAATATAAATATTTATGACACAATTTACCCTGCTCTTTGCCAGTATTTTAGGTGGTTTGGCCATAGTTTTTGGAGCGTTTGGCGCGCACGCTTTAAAAAAAATATTGTCGAATGAACAATTAAAAAGCTTTGAAACCGGCGTTAAATACCAAATGTACCACGCCATTGTTTTACTTGTTGTTGGATTCAACTTCAACTTGGAAACCGCTTCGGAAAAATATATGGTGTACAGTTTTATGGCGGGTGTACTTTTGTTTTCGTTCAGTATTTATGGATTGGTCATTTCA
>CAZBGP010000170.1:0-4180 GCA_964491495.1 uncultured Lutibacter sp.
TTACATTCTTTCCGGAACCTCAATCCCCAACATTTTAAACGCGGCTTTGATGATGTCGCCCACTTTTGCCGAAAGCTGTGTTCTCAGTATTTTTTCGTTTTCGTTTTCGCTTCCTAAAATAGGCAGACTCTGATACAACGAATTGTATTCTTTTACCAGATCGTATGTATAATTCGCGATAAGGGCCGGACTGTGGTTTTTGGCGGCATTTTGTATGATGTCAGGGAACTGCTGAATTTGTTTGACCAATTCACGTTCCTTTTCGTGCAAGGAAATGTCCTTAATTGTCAAAGAAAAATCAAAATCTGCTTTTCTGATGATAGATTGAATCCTTGCATAGGTGTATTGGATAAACGGTCCCGTGTTTCCGTTAAAATCGACCGATTCTTCAGGATCGAACAGGATGCGTTTTTTGGGATCTACCTTTAAAATATAGTATTTTAGGGCACCCATCCCAATAATTTTATATAAGGCCTCTTTTTCCGGTTGTGAGTAGCCTTCCAGTTTTCCCAATTCCTGGGAAATGTTTTTGGCGGTGTCCACCATTTCCTGCATTAAATCATCGGCATCCACCACGGTTCCTTCACGTGATTTCATTTTCCCGCTTGGCAAATCTACCATACCATACGACAAGTGGTATAAATTATCGGCCCATTCAAAGCCCAGTTTTTTAAGAATCAGAAACAATACCTTGAAATGGTAATCCTGCTCATTGCCAACGGTATACACCAGTTCGCTTAAATCAAAATCTTTAAAACGCTCAATGGCAGTTCCTATGTCCTGCGTCATATACACCGCGGTGCCGTCCGATCGCAATACTATTTTTTCATCCAGGCCGTCAGCTGTCAGGTCAATCCAAACCGAGCCGTCTTCCTTTTTATAAAAAACGCCTTTCTCCAGTCCAATCGCAACCACGTCTTTCCCAGTAAGTACGTAATGCTTTCGTAATAATTTTTATCGAAATCAACGCCCAGTTCTTTATAGGTTTGTTCAAATCCGGCATAAACCCAGGTATTCATCGTTTTCCAAAGCGAAACGACTGCTTCATCTCCGGCTTCCCATTTAAGCAGCATTTCCTGGGCTTCCAGCAAAATAGGCGCCTGTTTTTTTGCCTCTTCTTCGGTTTTTCCTGCCGCCATTAATTGGGCAATTTCTTCTTTATAGGCCTTGTCGAAGGCCACATAGTAGTTTCCCACCAATTTGTCGCCTTTCAATCCGGTACTTTCCGGCGTTGCGCCATTGCCAAAACGTTGCCAGGCCAGCATACTTTTGCAAATATGAATGCCACGGTCGTTGATGATTTGTGTCTTGTATACTTTTTTTCCGGAAGCTTTTATAATTTCGGCCACGGAATAACCCAATAAATTATTTCTGATATGCCCAAGATGCAGCGGCTTGTTGGTGTTTGGGGAAGAATATTCCACCATCACTGCTTTTTCGTCCGGATTCGGGCTTACAAATCCGAAGTTTTGCGTGGCATAAATTTCATTGAAGGCATTCAGGAAAAATTCATCTGCAATCACCAGGTTCAAGAAACCTTTGACCACATTAAAATCACTGACTTCCTTCACATTTTCTTTCAAGTAGGCGCCCAGTTTGCTGCCAATTTCAACAGGATTTCCTTTGATATAGCGTAAAAGCGCAAAAATAACCACGGTGATGTCTCCTTCAAAATCCTTGTTGGTCGCCTGAAATTCTACAGAGCCCACTGTGACATCATAAATTTCTTTGAATCCTTTTTTTATGGCTGTTTCTAAACTGTTTTGCATCTTTTTTTGCTGAAATCTGTTAATGAGCAAAAGTACGATAATTTTTAAAAGTTTAAATTGTATTTTTGCCAATAAATTAAATAGATGGAAGCGTTTTTAAAAGAATTGCCCGGATTGGCGAAAGAAAAATCCCAGGAAACCAAAAAGTATTTCGAAAAATTGAAAAAGCGCACGCCCAACAATTTAGATTTTGTGGTGCATGAATTGCACACGAGCGAGTTTACGAGAACGGATTGCTTAACCTGCGGGAACTGCTGCAAATCCACCAGCCCTATTTTTACGGAGAAGGACATTCAGCGTATTGCCAAGTATGTGAAAATGAAAGAGCACCTTTTTATTTCAACCTATTTGGAAAGGGATCCCGAAGATTTTTATGTGTTAAAAACTGCCCCCTGTACCTTTTTGGATTTAAACGACAATATGTGCACCATTTACGATGTGCGCCCAAAAGCCTGCAACGAATATCCGCACACCAACCGACGAAAATTTATCCAGCTTACCAATTTGACGATGAAAAACACGGAAATCTGTCCGGCAGTCTATAACATTGTTGAGGCCCTGAAGAAGAAGTTGCCGCTTTAAATGATTATTTATGTAACTAATTATATAAATTGGCCAGTAACCTTTATAATTCACCTTTCGGGGACTAAAATGAAGTAAGGGAAGCCAAATAAAGACCGTAACCCCTTACAATCGATATTTTTGATAGCTTCCCAGTTTTTTAAGCAACAAAATTCATGGGAATCCTTATGAAGGGTTTAATGATTCTGTTACCTCTTAATTTTTTGTAAAACCGTTGCGGGGGCAAAGATTTTATTTTTTAATGAACATTATAAAAGATCGTTGTGGGGACAACGACCATAAATATTTAAATTATAATATAGCAAATTTATTTGGTGTGATTAATGCACCCTCGCTGTTGGTATGCTTGAATCCGGGCACTAACGTGTTAATGCAAACGCCCTTTATCACACTGTTGTTTATAACTTTTAAGAAAGGGGTATTCTTTTTTTGATTTAATTTCCTTGCTTTCATCTTGTTTAAATTAGGGGTTAAAAATTAACTGCTTTTCTGTTTGGGGGTGTTGAATATATTTTTAGGTTATTTTTTTATAAAAATATTTGTAAAGTAATTTCGGTTATCAGCACTGGTTTCCATAGAGATCCCAAAGTGTGTGTAGTCCGGATTTTCAATAATTTTTCTGTGTCCGTCACTGTTTAACCAGCCTTTTACAACACCTTCTGCAGTACTGTATCCGTAGGCAACATTTTCTCCAACGCTTTTGGCAGCGGCTTCATTCATTAAAGTTTGGGCTCTTTGCGCAAAATTGTCGTGGCTAACCTGTCCAACCTCAATCATATAGTCTGTGTGACCGTCTGCTACGCCAGATACAATGTTTAAAGTACTTAATGCATTTAAGCCTAAGCTTGTTCTGTGTGCGTTTACCAAACTGACGATTTCAGATTCCATTGGTGAGTAAACTACTTTGGCGTTTGCCACTTCGCTGTTTTCATTGAAATAAATACCGTTATCTTCTTTAGCGCAGGAAAATAAAATGGCAGTTAAGAGGAGTAATGCGAATAATTTTGGGGCAAGCGTTTTCATTTTTTTGTTGTTGGGGGCAGTGTGTTTTTTGTTTTTTTTGGTTTTGGTTATTCATTTCTTAATAATGTAAAAATATAAATAAAAACTGAATGCTAAAATTAAAAATGCAAAAAACTTACCATTTGTTTTAAAAAACTTACCATTTGTTTAATAAAAGAGACAAATTAGTATATTTTATAGGTTTTGTCAAATAAATTTTTTTTCCATTTATTATAAAAAACTTACCGTATATTATAAAAAACAGACATAAAAAGTATAAAAATCATCAAAATAGTTGCTTTTTGAAGTCGGTTTTGTGGATAAAAAAGCGTAAAAAATCCCAATTTGTACAAAAGACAAATTAATTTGATTTTGGAGTGTTTTTTAATGAACTGTTTTCAATTTGAATTCAACAGCTTTTTTGTAATAATTTCTATTGATTTCTGATATATATTTAAAAAATTCTGTTATAATTACTTGCCGGTCATGACGTTGAAATTCCTAAATGCTTATAATTATTTTGGTTAAGTGCTAAAATTGTTTAAAAATGAAGAAACCATATTGTATGCATTTTAATCCTGTTTAATTAAACAAAAAAAGGGAAGCTATGAATACCGACCGTAACCCCTTACAATCGATATTTTAGTAGCTTCCTATTTTTTTAAGCACACAATTTCTGTGAACACTTATGATAAGTTTAGGGGTTTTAAGAACCTCTTTATGTTTTTTTGTAAAACCGTTGTGGGGACAATGATTTTTGTTTTGAACTTTTATCTAAAACCGTTGTGGGGACAATGATTTTTGTTTTGAACTTTTAATCTAAAACC
>CAZBGP010000171.1:0-4113 GCA_964491495.1 uncultured Lutibacter sp.
TCTTGAAAAAAATCGATGAAATTCACGAACTGCAACCAAATCCGGCACCTTAAAAAAAGTTAAAAGTTAAATTTGGCAGTAAATTTAATAATTGAATGATAAATTCCCCTCTTGAGAGGGGTTAGGGGTGTGTAAAAAAATGAAGTTCAAAGTAAAAGTTATAAAGTATAGTATAAAGTAAAATGGCACAACAATTAAACAACCTGAAAGCAGAAGCTTCAAACCTGAAACCTGAAACCCAAAACTTGAAACGAAATTAGTATCCCAATTTCACTCTCACTCTTTTCAACACTTCAAAAGCAACTTTACGCGCCTTTACGGCACCGATGGCTAAGGCTTCATCAATTTCTTTTAAGTTGTTCATATAATAATTGTAACGTTCTCTTTCCACAGCGTATTTAGCAACCAACAACTCGTAAAAAGCTTGTTTTGCAGTTCCGTAACCATAGTTTCCTGCTTCATAATTTGCCCTCATTTCGGCAATTTGCAATGGGGAAGCAATCAATTTGTACAAAGCAAATAAATTACAGGTATCCGGATTTTTAGGTTCTTCAAGCGGCGTTGAATCGGTTTGGATTTTCATGATTTGCTTGCGCAATTCTTTATCTGATAAAAATAAATTGATGATATTTCCGCTTGATTTACTCATTTTTCCACCATCAGTTCCGGGAACATACATGGTGCCTTCCTGTATTTTAGCTTCCGGCGGAACTAAAGTATCGCCCATTTGATGGTTAAACCGGTTGGCAACATCTCGGGTCATTTCTAAATGTTGCAACTGGTCTTTTCCAACAGGAACAATTTCTGCATCATACAATAAAATATCGGCAGCCATCAACATAGGATAGTAAAACAGTCCCGCATTTACATCATCCAATCGGTCGGACTTGTCTTTAAAACCATGAGCCAAGGTTAAGCGCTGGTATGGAAAAAAACAGCTTAAATACCAGGAAAGCTCTGCCACTTCAGGAATATCGCTTTGGCGATAGAAAACGGTTTTGTTTACGTCCAAACCAAAAGCCAGCCAGGTTGCTGCAGTACTGTAGGTATTTTGACGCAATTCTTCTCCATTTTTTATTTGGGTTAAAGAGTGCAAATCGGCGATAAACAAAAACGAATCGTTGTTGGCATCGTTCGCCATCGTAATTGCAGGAATAATCGCCCCCAATAAATTTCCTAAATGTGGTGTTCCCGTGCTTTGAACGCCTGTTAAAATTCTTGACATTGTTTCAAATTTAAGCAGCAAAAATACATATTTCAAAAAGAAAACAAGAATAGAATTAAATTACTATTTTTGGTGCTTATGATATTTTTTAGGTACATTTTTATTTTTGCTTGGCGCATCTGGTTTTATTGCTGGTTGATATTGACCATAATTCCGGTTTTTCCGGTGTTGTTGGTGGTAACTTCTTCTGAAAAAATGTATCCCGCCTTTTATAAAATTGCCAGGGCCTGGGCCAAAACCTTGCTTTTCGTTATGGGTTTTAAAATAGATTTAATTGAAGAACAAGTTTTAAAAAAGGAAAAAAGCTTTATGTTTTGCCCCAATCACACTTCTATGATTGATGTTTTCGTGATGCTGGCAATTACAAAAAACCCATTTGTTTTTGTAGGAAAAATAGAATTGACAAAAATACCGATTTTCGGATTTTTTTATAAGAGAACCTGTATTATTGTCGACAGAAGTGATTCAAAAAGCAGAAATGATGTGTTTGACAAAGCCAGAATAAGATTGGATGACGGGCTCGATATTTGTATTTTCCCTGAAGGATTGGTGCCCGATGACGAAAGCGTGGTGCTGGCCGATTTTAAAAATGGCGCATTCAGATTGGCGATTGAATATCAAATTCCTATTGTTCCCATTACCATGTACGACTGTAAAAAACTGTTTTCCTATACTTTTTTTAGCGGAAGACCGGGAAAATTACGCGTTAAAGTCCATTCATTTATCAATACAGAAGGACTCACCATAAAAGACAGCAATTCATTAAAAAAGCAGACTTTTGAGATGATTTATGATGAGTTGATAAATGATATGGAACAACAGATAATAAACACTTAAATTAAGATATTTACGTTACGTTAAAATGGACCTAGATAAAATTACCTTTTACGAACCCAAAGAGGAAAAATTCAATGTCATTTCACATGCAATCGGCTTGGTTTTGAGCATTGTTGCATTGGTGTTATTGGTTACCTATTCAAGTCTAAACGGCAGCGCGTATCACATCGTAAGTTTTAGTATTTATGGTGCAAGTTTAATTTTACTGTACTCAGCATCAACTTTTTATCATTATTCCGAAAATCCTAAGTTACGCCACAGATTAAATATTTTTGACCATTCGGCAATTTATGTTTTAATAGCGGGAACCTACACGCCATTTACGTTGGTTGTTTTAAATGGTTGGGTTGGCTGGACCATTTTTGGGGTTTCTTGGGGATTGGCACTTTTAGGCATTGTGTTAAAACTTTTTTTTACCGGCAAATATGATAAAATATCTACTTTTGCTTATGTTTTAATGGGATGGTTAATCATTTTTGCAGTAAAACCTCTAATCATGAATTTTTCGTTTGAGGGTTTGATGTGGTTGTTAAGCGGCGGTATTTTTTATACTGTTGGTGCCATTTTATACAGCATAAAAAAGATAAAATACAACCATGCCATCTTCCATATTTTTGTGTTATTGGGTAGTTTTTCGCATTTCATTGCCGTATTTTTTTATGTATTGCCTATCATAAAATAGCATTTTTATACACATAAATTTCTTAATTATTTATAGGAATTTTGAATAAAAACCCAGTGAGAGATGAGTTAAAATCGGTATCAGCAAATAAAAATAATTTTACGAATAATCACGTTTCTGAACAAAAAAAATAAAAAAACGCAACTTTTTGAACATATATGCAAAAGTTGTATCTTGCATACAAATTTAACTAACGTCAAGCCTTTAAACATGCTACAAATTTTACTAGTTGATGACGAAAATGATGCTTTAGAAGCATTAGAATGGAAATTAAATAACTACATTGAAAATGTAGAAGTTAAAACATGTAATTCTCCAATTAAGGCCATCGAAATTATTAATAATGAAAAGCCTGATGTTGTTTTTCTAGACATACAAATGCCAGAGATGGATGGCTTTACGATGATAGAAAAACTGCAAAACAGAGATTTTAACCTTATTTTTACAACTGCGCACGATGAATTTGCGTTAAAAGCAATAAAGGTATCGGCAATAGATTATCTGTTAAAGCCAGTTGATAAAGATGAGCTATTGGCGGCGATGGATAAAATTAAAAAGTCCAAAAAAGGTGATTTGCTGGAAAACAAATTACAATTATTGTTAAATAATATCAACGACAATAATGATAAAATTAATATTTCTGCTGATGGCAAGGTCTACTTATTAGACAAAGATGACGTTGTCATGTTGAAATCTGATAAAAGTTACACCACAATTTTTTTAAAGTCAGAGCAACAAATTTTAGTGTCAAAAACACTTAAAGAAGTTGAGAAAAAATTCATGTTTCCCGAATTTTTTAGGGTCCATAACTCATATTTGGTAAATTTAAATCACGTTAAGGAATATTTAAAAGGTTTAGGGGGCGAACTTATTATGACAAACGGATTAACAGCAAGCATAAGCAGAAACAGAAAAATTGAATTGTTTAAACGATTATACTTGGATAGCTAATGCTTTTAGATTTTAATTCTGAAATATTTTCTTGGGTAAGAGGAGGTTTATTCGTCTTATTTCTTTACCACTTTTTAATTTTCTTTCAAAACAGAAGCAAACTTTACCTTTATTACAGCTTGTTTTTACTTGCGTTAACAATTTACTTATTGCAACATGTTGTTTCTGAAGAAATTAAGCCCGTTTATGCTTATGTCAATTTTTCAATCCAGTTTTTAGCGTACGCAGCGTACGTTGCTTTTGCGAGAGATCTTTTAGACACAAGAACCCATCTGATACAATGGGACAAGTATTTTGAACTTGAAATAAAAGTACTGGTGTTGTTGGCGCCTATTTTTGTGCTGATTCAATTCTTTTTTGGGTATGAATTTCAAGTGAAGGCGTTTGCGGCTATTGCACCTGCACTAACAATATTTAC
>CAZBGP010000172.1:0-4087 GCA_964491495.1 uncultured Lutibacter sp.
TGGCGAAGAAGAAGGAATAAATCGTTTTGATGGCATAAATATGAACTATTTAATTTTTCCAAAACCCAAAAATCAAGATCCTTATAATGTTTATGGTGTAACTGATATGTCAAAAGATAAAGATGGTATAGTTTGGATTGCGACTTATGCTGCACTATTCAACTATGATGGTAAAATGGTAAATATCTTTGATAATGAAAAATTAAACCTAAATGAGAATGAGCTTTTGCACATTAGAAGTGTTTTAGCCGATTCAAAAGGACGTATTTGGATAGGAAATAATGGGATTGGCGTACTACTAAAAGAAGGTGAAACAACTATTAATTTTTCGGAAAAGCATAAATTAATTCACCCAACAAGTACAAGACGTGGAGATAAATCACAACCAGGTACACTTGAACACGTTTTTGCAATTGAAGAAGATAGTGAAGAAAATATTTGGTTTGGAGATAGAGATACAGGAGCTTGGAAATATGACGGAAAAACTATGACAAATTATACGATTGACAAAAATCTCAAATCGCAAATGGTTTGGGCAATTTATAAAGACAATAGTAACAGTTTGCTTTTTGGAATGGCAGATGGAGGAGTTTATAAATTTAATGGAAAATTATTTGAAAAAATGTTTTGAAAAATAAAAACGAACGCACAACAGCAGTTTGGCAAAAGGCGGGTTTAGGCTTAATATGTAGATGGTTTTGTACTTGTAAAAAGTCATTAACCAAAAATTTTGGCTTCCTAAAATGCAACTTAACCAAACCACAAACTATGGTCAATAATTATAAAATAACTCCGTACAAGCTGCCATAGCAGTTTCAAAATTAATTGGTAATTCTTTAAAAGCAGCCAACAGGATTTTCATTTATCTTAATAAAAAAATCTATTTCATTAAATAAATTTTAATTCATATTTTTGAATGCCCGATACCGTGAATTTTCTGCTAATTTTTTCCTTAACGTTCAAAACAAAAAAATTGTGTATTTTTAAGCCTCTTAAATTATCAAGTATGAAAAAAATAACGCTCCTGCTGCTTCTTTTGTTAACTGTCACCCTTAAGGCACAAATGAAAGCTGATGATGTAAAAACTTTTACCCTAAAAAACGGGATGAAATTCCTTGTGGTGGAAGATTTTTCCATCCCAAACGCCAATATGTATTTATTTTACAAAGTTGGAAGTCGAAACGAATATCAAGGAATTACAGGCTTGTCGCATTTTTTTGAACATATGATGTTCAATGGCGCAAAAAAATATGGTCCAAAACTTTTTGACCAAACCATGGAATTTAACGGTGGCGCTAATAATGCTTATACCACTAAAGATGTTACCGTTTACACCAATTGGTTTCCCGCAACTGGCATGGAAGTTATTTTTGATTTGGAAGGTGACCGAATTTCCAGCCTCAGCATCGACCCTAAAATTGTGGAAAGCGAAAGAGGCGTTGTATTAAGTGAGCGAAGCACCGGGCTTGAAAATTCACCTTGGCGGGTTTTATCGGAATCTGTTGAGGCCACAGCTTTTATAGAACATCCTTATCATTGGTCGGTTATTGGCTATGAAGATGATATGAAAAACTGGAAACAACAAGATTTAGAGCGCTATTTTAAAATGTATTATGCGCCCAACAATTGTGTGGTGGTTGTTTCCGGAGCTATCAAAATGGCAGAAGTTAAACGATTGGCCGAAAAATATTTGGAACCTATTCCAGCCCAACCTGAACCGCCTAAAATAACCATTGCAGAACCGGCTCAGACGGGAGAACGCAGAATTACGGTGCAAAAAGAAGTCGCCAATCCTTATTTGATGGTCGCTTATCATACGCCTGAAACCAAGCATGAAGATTATTATGCATTGAATATCCTTAGCGCTGTGCTTTCAAGAGGGCAATCTTCAAGGCTTTATGCGCAACTGGTGAGCAAACAACAATTGGCTACTTCGGTATTTACCGATTTTGGTGACAGCTTCGACCCCAATCTTTTCGCTATTTATGCCATCGCAAATAAAAATGTAAATCATTTGGATTTGGAGAATGCCATTTATGCTGAAATTGAAAAAATAAAAAATGAAGGCATCAGCGAACTTGAACTTCAGAAAATTAAAAATCAAAAATTGATGGAATTTTACAATCAGGTTGAAACCATCAACGGGAAATCTAACAATATTGGAACTTACGAAGTGTTCTTTGGCGATTATAAAAAAATGTTTGATGCGCCAAATAATTACAACAACATAAAAGTGGCAGATGTGCAAAACGTCGCTAAAAAATATTTTGCGAAAAGCAACAGAACAGTAGGTGTATTAAAAACAAATACAGAAGAATAATTTTATGAAACGCATCACACAAAAACTCATCGTCATCTGCCTATTTTTGTTCACTTTTTCAAATTTATCGGCACAAGGCTTCAAATTGCCCGAACACACAAAATTTAAATTACCCAACGGACTTACCATTTATTTGATGGAACAACATGATGTTCCTGTAATAAGTGTTTCCGCAGTTTTGCCTGCCGGCGCTATTTATGATCAAGAAAAAAACGGATTGGCATTTTTAACGGCCAAAGCACTAAAACACGGTACAAAAAATTTCAGCAAATCAAAACTTGATGAAGAAATTGACTTTATTGGCGCCTTCATCGGCACAGATGCGTCGAAAGAATTTGCCAGTGTTTCATCAAAATTTGCGGCAAAAGATCAAGACAAAATGCTGAACCTGATTAAAGAAATATTGCTCGATCCTGTTTTTGATGTCGCAGAATTTGAAAAAGAAAAAAGCAGGTTATTGGTTGGCCTTGAACAGCAAAAGGAAAGTCCAAGAGCAGTAATTGGCGACTATTTTGACAAACTTTTGTATGGCAATCACGTTTATGGAAATGAAATACAAGGAAATAATGCGAGTGTTGAAAAATTAACTATAGATGACGTGAAATCTTTTTACAACACAAATTATAAACCAAATCAGGCGGCCATTAGCATTGTTGGTGATTTTTCAACAAAAGAAATGAAAAGCAAATTAACAGCTTTATTCTCAAAATGGAAAAAAAGTGAAAATGAGTTAGAAAATTTGGCAACAAAATCTATTGATTATCCAGCTGAAAATCTTGTAATGTTGGTAAATAAAGATGATGCAAAAGAAACAACATTTTTTATTGGTGCGAAAGGCATTCCAAGAAACAATCCGGATTTTGTGGCCATTGAAGTAATTAACACCTTATTTGGCGGCCGATTTACTTCAATGCTTAACGATGAGTTGCGCGTAAATACCGGTTTAACATATGGTGCCGGCAGCCGATTTAATACCTTAAAAAATGGCGGTTCTTTTATAATCAGCACTTTTACCGCAAGCAAAACTACCGAAGCCGCTATTGATAAATCTTTGGAGGTTTTGAACAAGTTACACACAAATGGCATCGATGAAAAATCACTTATCTCAGCCAAAAATTATGTAAAAGGTCAGTTTCCGCCACGTTATGAGACAACAAGCCAGCTGGCAAACCTATTGACACAAATGTTCTGGTATAATTTTGACGCTTCTTTTATCGAAAATTTTGAAAAAAATGTTGATAGCCTAGATCTTCAAAATGCCAACCAAATTATTGCCGACTATTTTCCACAAAACATTTTTCAATTTGTGTTGGTGGGAAAATCGGCAGACATCAAAAAAATTGCCGAAAAATATGGAAAAGTAACGGAGGTGAATATAAAATAGGGGTCAAAAAGTTGATGGTGAATAAATAATGTGGTTTATGGTGTTTTAAAAATACACGCGCAATGTTTATCAAAAGGTAAGCAAGCAAAAGCCCTATTTAACATATTTAGCTGAGATGTTGGCAAAAATTGCGATATTTACCGTTGAATTTTAAACCCAAAGCACCATGAGCCTTTCGTTTCAAAAACTGTTTTTTGCCATCGCAACAGTGATAGCCTTTTTTGCGATTTTGATATTGGCCAAGCCCATTCTTATTCCTTTAGGCTTCGCGTTGCTAATTTCATTCATTCTTTATCCATTGGCTAAAAAGCTGGAAACTTGGGGAATCAACAGAATGTTCGCTGCTTTTTTATCCATGCTTATTATGGCATTAATTATTGGGG
>CAZBGP010000173.1:0-2553 GCA_964491495.1 uncultured Lutibacter sp.
AGAGGGGCGAGGGGTGTGTAAAAACATGAAATAAGTAAAAAATATGAAATCACTTCTAATAACAGGCGGCGCCGGATTTATAGGATCAAATTTAGTGGAATATCTTATTGATAAATACCCCGATTACCAAATTGTGGTGCTCGATTTGCTCACCTATGCCGGTGATGCCGAGCATTTGAAATCGGTGAAAAACGCCAAAAACTTCACCTTTATCAAAGGGGATATTTGCGACAGGGCGTTGGTGGAGCGTATTTTTCAGCACCATATCATCAAAGGCGTTTTCCATTTGGCGGCCGAATCTCACGTGGACAATTCAATCCTTCATCCGGATATTTTCATTGAAACCAATGTAAAAGGAACTTTTACGTTGCTCGATGTGGCTTATAAATATTGGATGGAAAAACCATTTGTATTTAAAAGCGGACTGGAAAACAGCCGGTTTTTGCACGTATCAACCGATGAGGTTTATGGAAGTCTGGGCGCAACCGGCCTGTTTACCGAGCAAACGCCTTATGCCCCAAATTCGCCTTACAGCGCTTCAAAAGCAGCCAGTGATATGATTGTGCGCAGTTACCACCACACCTACGGAATGAATACGATCATCACCAACTGTTCAAACAATTACGGACCTAAGCAGCACGATGAAAAATTAATCCCAACCGTCATCAGAAAAGCATTGGCGGGAGAACCGATACCCATTTATGGCGAGGGAAAAAACATCAGGGACTGGTTGTATGTGACGGACCATTGCAAAGGGCTGGACCTGGCGTTTCATAAGGGGAAATATGGAGAAGTGTACAATATCGGCGGCAAAAATGAGCGTAATAATAATGAGATTGCCGAAAAAATATGCGAAATATTGGATACCTTGGCACCCTTAAAAAACCAGCATTATAAAAGTCTGATCACTTATGTGGAAGACCGCGCCGGCCACGATTTCAGGTATGCCATCGACGCCACAAAAATTGAAACCGAATTGGGATGGAAAGCCGATGAAAATTTTGAAACCGGATTGCTGAAAACAGTAAAATGGTATTTGGAGAAATATAAAGTTTAAAGTTTAAAGGTCAAAGTTTAAAGGTGAAAGTTGAAAGCTCAAAGTTGAAAGTAATTAGGTTAAACAAATTTTCACCACGATTAACTCCCCTCTTGAGACTTGTGCTGAGCACTTCGGCTGTCGCTCAGTACAGGCTAAAGTCGAAGCAGGGGCGAGGGGTGTGTAAAAGTGAAGTTGAAATCAGAAATAAAATTCTCTTTTAAGGATTCAAATCCGCAAAAGTTGCTATTTTTAAGGATTCGAATCCGTAAAAGTCAAAAAATTAAAAATTACGAAAGGCAATATATAGAACAAATATTTAAGCAGATATTACTTTTCGTAAAGCAAAAAATAGAAATATAACAAATTATTAAAATTCAGCTGTTTAAGTAATACCATAAAGATAAAAATAGTTTTAAAATGAATAACGGAGAAATCATCATCTATCAACCCAACACGCTTTCCCATCATATTGAGGTTAGAATGGAAGATGAAACGGTTTGGCTTACACAAATTCAAATGACGGAATTATTTAATGTCTCCAAACAAAATATTAGTTTACACATTAATAATATCTTTAAGGAAGGGGAATTGCACAAGGAAGCAGTTGTCAAGTATTCCTTGACAACTGCTTCCGACGGCAAAAAATATAAAACCAAATTATACAATCTGGACGTGATTATATCTGTGGGATACAGAGTAAAATCGAAAACCGGAACACATTTTCGTATTTGGGCAAATCAAGTTTTAAAGGATTATTTGCTTAAGGGATATGCCCTTAACAATAGAGTGGAAATGCTTGAACGAAAGGTAAGTATTCTTGAAATAAAAAATAATGATTTTGATTTCCTTATTAAAACAAATTTGCCTCCAAATGAAGGAATTTTTTATGACGGACAAATATTTGATGCTTATCAATTTGTTTCTGAAATTATAAAATCTGCAAAAAAATCAGTTACGCTGATAGATAATTACTTAGATGAAAGCGTATTAATGCTTCTGGCGAAAAGAAACAGCAAAGTACAAGCGACTATTTACACCAATAAGTTTGACCAGCAATTAAAATGTGATCTTGAAAAACACAATATGCAATACAACCCGGTGGTTATTAAAATTTTTAAAAAATCCCATGACCGATTTTTAATTATTGACCAGCATACCGTATACCACATTGGTGCCTCATTAAAAGACCTTGGAAAAAAATGGTTTGCTTTCTCAAAGATGACTATAAATGCCTCAGAAATAATTGAAAAATTAAACAACTAAAAGTTAAAACTGCCGATAGGCATAAAGAAACAGAATCGCACGACCGCAAGTCTGCATGACAGCACGACTGCACGACAATAGAACATATGAATGAACAAATTAAAATAGCCATCATAGGCCTCGGATACGTCGGACTCCCATTGGCGCGATTGTTCGCAACAAAATATCCCGTTGTCGGATTCGACATCAACAAACAGCGCGTTGCAGAACTAAAAAAGGGCACCGACAGCACCCTGGAAGTCTCCGAAGAA
>CAZBGP010000173.1:2653-4056 GCA_964491495.1 uncultured Lutibacter sp.
GTCGAAGGGCAACAATTAAACGATTCAACGATTCAACAAATAAACGGTTTATACTGCTCCTCAGATATTTCCGATATTTCCAATGCCAACACCTACATCGTCACCGTTCCGACGCCTGTCGATAAAAAAAACAAACCCGACTTTACGCCCCTCATAAAAGCGAGCGAAACGGTTGGTAAAGTGATCAAAAAAGGGGATATCGTCATTTACGAATCTACGGTATATCCCGGGGCAACGGAAGAAGTGTGCATTCCCATCATCGAGAAAATTTCAAAACTCACTTACAATATCGACTTTTTTGCGGGCTATTCGCCAGAACGCATCAATCCGGGCGACAAAGAACATACCGTTGAAAAAATACTGAAAGTCACTTCCGGATCCACCCCTGAAATTGGCGTCCGAGTAAACGAATTGTATAAAAGCGTTATCACGGCAGGCACGCATTTGGCGCCTTCCATAAAAGTGGCCGAAGCCGCAAAAGTCATCGAAAATTCACAGCGCGACATCAACATTGCTTTTGTGAACGAACTGGCCAAAATTTTCAATCTGTTGCACATAGACACCCAGGCGGTATTGGAAGCTGCCGGAACAAAATGGAATTTTCTGCCCTTTAAACCGGGCTTGGTGGGCGGACATTGCATAGGCGTAGATCCTTATTATCTGGCACAAAAAGCACAGGAAGTCGGTTACCATCCCGAAATTATTCTCGCAGGAAGAAGGGTGAACGACAGTATGGGCCATTATGTGGCATCAGAAGTGATCAAGCTGTTTGTGAAAAACGACAAAGAAATAAAAAAAGCCAAAATTTTGGTCTTGGGCATCACCTTCAAGGAAAACTGTCCTGATGTGCGAAATACCAAAGTGGTGGATGTCATTAAAAATCTGGAAGATTTTGGCACCCAAGTCACGGTCTATGACCCTTGGGCAAATCCTGCAGAAGTGATGCGCGAATATGGATTGACTTGTCATTCTGAGCTTGCTTCCCCTTCTCCTTCGGAGAGGGGGTCAGGGGGTGAGGCTTTTGACGCCATCGTCCTGACCGTGGCACACAAACAATTTTTAGCCATGGACCTACATAAATATCTCAATAAAAATGGCGTTATTTACGACGTAAAAGGAGTGTTAAAGGGAAAGGTTCATGGGAAATTGTAAGGCCACTAACCCAAAAAAAGTTAAATATTAAATATTAAAAGTTAAAAGTTAACAAATCAAAGAATAAGCGTCATATGATTTTTTTCGTTCTAAAATATTTAAAACGTCATCCTGAACTTGTTTACTCACTATTTTTATTGTTTTTTTGGAGTTCGTGAATCTTCGATTTCAGGATCTCACGAATTGAAGTTTCAAACATAATGGCCGACGGAGCAACCCAAAGAGCCTCGTGGCTGGAGAAGCGGGGAAAA
>CAZBGP010000174.1:0-4027 GCA_964491495.1 uncultured Lutibacter sp.
GAGTGTAACTAAAAAAAATAATTGGCACACCCTCAGTTTAGGCTATGAAAAGTGTGGTTTTGAAACCAAAATTTTCCGATGCCTAAATTAGTGTTATTAAGTTTTATAATAGTTCTATTTAGTTGGATTGAGCAATTTTCATTATCCATTGTGCGTAGTTACTGTTTTGTTTCTATTTCAACTATCTTTTTTCCTTTTTCACCCAAATAATGAGTTAGTAATTTTTCATAAACTTTATAACCATCGTCAACATTTGTGAAAATTAGAATTCCATTTTTTGATTTTGGAAATATGAATACAATTGTTTGAACTCCGTTGTCTGCGCCACCGTGTGAAAGTGCGATTTCCTCATTATCTAAATCGTAAATTTCAAAACCTAATCCAAAATACTTTCTATTTTTAGTTTCAACTTGATTGGCTGTCATATCATCAAAAACTACCTTTGATAATCCTTCACTATTCATAACGCTAACTAAAAACTTACCGTAATCTTCAATTGTAGTTAATAAATCATCTGCACCATTTGCTGTTTTATTTTTTATGGTTTCGTATGCAATTGCTTTATTATTATATCCGACTGCAAATCTGCTTTCGTCGGTTTTTTTGCTCCAAAAAAACTCGGAATCATTCATTTGTAATGGTTCAAAAATTAATTCATTTGCTAATTGGTCAAGCGTTTTATGAAATTTATTTTCTAATGCTTTTCTCAAATATTCAAAACCTTCGCCAGAATATTGATATTTTGAACCTGGTTCAAATTCAAAATGTAGTTTTCCGTCTTTATTATTACCACGCCAATTTGTAAAACCTGTCTGATGACTTAAAATATGTCTTGTAGTTAGCTTCTTTAAATTTGGGTCTCTTGCAATATCTTGGTCAATCCAATAATTGAAAATTGGCTCATCTAAACTCCATTTACCTAAACTAACAAGTTTTAAAGTGACAATTGCTGTGATTGGTTTTGTTAATGAAGCAACATTGAATATTGTATTATATGGTGCGCTAATTCCTTTTTTTAGCTCTCCAAATACTTTAATTTGTTGCAATTTACCACCATGAATTAAACCAATTCCTAGAGTTGGAACTTTATTTTCGATAAGCCATTTTTCAATTTCTGTATCATTGTCAAAAATTGATGATTTTGTTATATCAAGCATATTAATTTGATGGTCGTAACTTAAAGATTTTGTAAGTTTCCAAACGCCGTTTTCTAAAAGCCATAAATGCGTAAACTTGGCTGAACTTCCAAATACTTCTTTTCGATTTTCTATTGTTTCAAAAAACTGATGAACTCCAACTTGGATTGCTCCATAAAGTTTTTCTCTTTTGTAAAGTGGGTAAATTTCAGTACTTTCTGGCAATAGTTCTCTTCTTGATTGGAATGTTGTTGGCGAGATACACAAACCATTTCGAAGATTATGAAGAAATTGTTCTTTATTAGAAATACTGTCTTTGTCGTGAAAGAACTCAAACTTTTCACTTAATAAATTTTCAAATTGGCTAATATCACAAGTGTTGAAACCGACATTAAAGAGTAAACTGTCTTTTGAAATAATTGTTTTGTATAAATCTGATTTTATGTCGATTTGAGCTGAAAGCAGTGTAGCAATAAATAATAAAGGGATGAATAATAAATACTTTTTCATCGTGTAATAAGTTTAATATTTTATGGATGCAATATTAAATATTTCAACAAAATAGAAGTCACAAATGAGCCTGACAATAACGTGACAATTAGCCGACAGGTTTATAAAAAACTAAAATTCAGGCCTATATAAAGTTTTTTGTTTTTGTTGATTTCAATGGCGTTACGTATAATAATATACAAATTGGCAACGAATAATAGAACCATCGTCAACGGAACTATTTGATTACTTAAAGAAAGCCATTTTCCAACAAAAACACTTGTCAATACAATAATAGGAAAAGCCAATGTCCATAAAATTTGAATAGAAACGATTTGCTTCGTTATAGCATTAACTTCTTTTTTCCAATACATAATTATGATTGGAGTGATTATGCTGCCTAGTGGTAAAAAAATCAGGAATAAAGAGGATAGGTTAATCAATTTAATTAATTGGTTGTTATTTTTAGGTTGTTCAATATTACCCTGAAGTAATTCATTTTTAGTAATACCTAATACTTTAGACAATGCTTCTAATGTGTATCCTTTGGGTTCTCTACCAGCCTCAATTCTTTGAATTGTTCTTACAGAAACACTTGCCTTGACAGACAACTGTTCTTGAGTCAAATTTAATTTTTCTCTATATTTAAGAAGTTGAGACATTTTTTATTTTGGAATTTTAGAATTATTCACTTGCATAATATTCTGAATATAATTTCATTTTTATAGGGTAATTACGCCAACTTAAAATATTATTTAATTTCCGCTATTCCCCAATAATTAAAATTGGCGGGCTTCCATCCGGGAATGTACATTTTTTCAAGTTTTAGTATTTTAAAGCCGTTGCGCTCAATCATAAATTTAATGTCCCTGTTTAAGTTACAGCCGCCGCTAAATTTTTTCCAAACTGGGTTAAGCATATTTTGCCATCGCACTATTTTTTTATCAGGTGCCTTTCCATGTTCACAAAATAGCAGTTTTCCGTCTTTTTTGAGCACCCTTTTTATTTCATCAAAAGCTTTATCGGTGTCTTGAATGGTGCACAGCGCATAAGTAATTACCACCGTATCAAAACTATTGTTGGCTGCCGGAATATTCTCTGAGAAAGCTTCCATAAAATCGAATTCAAAACCCAATGTATTGGTATCGAAACTGTTTTTCTTCCAGATGGCCGCGGAAGGATCAATTGCCGTTAAATGCGTCACTTTATTTTTATCGTAAAAAGGCAAATTCAATCCAGAGCCAATTCCAATTTCCAGCACATTGCCGCTGGCAAGCGGAATTATCTTTTCTCGCTGTTTCATGCTGGATTTTTGCTTGCAAGCCCAAACTATCGCATTTGGCAACACATATTTATCGTAAAGACCCATAGAAATTATGTTTTTGTGTTGCTGATCTTTTACTTAACTACTTATTCGACAAGGCATTCCAGCCTTGTGCGGTTAATTTTATCTGCTGGCCAGCACGAGTCACTAAATTTACGCCGTTACTTTCATCAGTAATATGCCCAATGACGGTTAAATGCGGATTTCCTTTAATTTTTGGAAAATCATTTTGGGAAATAGTAAACAGCAATTCGTAATCTTCTCCGGCGCTTAAAGCGATGGTTGTGCTGTTTAAATCGAATTCTTCACAGGTAGCTATCACTTGCGGATCTAGCGGAATTTTTTCTTCATACAAATCGCATCCAACTTTCGATTGCGTGCAAATGTGTAATATTTCAGAAGAAAGTCCGTCGGAAATATCAATCATCGCAGTAGGTTTCACATCCAGCGAAGCAAATAATTCCACAATATCTTTTCTGGCTTCGGGCTTTAATTGTTTTTGAATTAAATAGGTATAATTGGTTAAATCGGGTTGCGAATTTGGATCAACTTCAAAAACCCTTTTTTCACGTTCCAACACCTGTAATCCCAAATATGCCGCGCCCAAATCGCCCGTTACCACCAACAAATCATTAGATTTTGCGGTATTTCTGTAAACAATATCTTCATTTTTCGCTTCACCGATGGCGGTAATGCTAATCAGCAATCCTTTTGTTGAAGAAGTGGTATCGCCACCAACCAAATCAACACCATAAGTTTTACACGCCAAATGAATTCCGGCATACAATTCTTCAATAGCTTCCAAAGGAAATCGGTTAGAAACAGCGATTGAAACCGTAATTTGGGTCGCAATACCGTTCATCGCGTAAATATCGGATACGTTCACAACAACCGCTTTATAACCCAAATGTTTCAGCGGCATATAACTTAAATCGAAATGCACGCCTTCCACCAATAAATCGGTTGTCACCAAAATATTTTTGTCTTTAATCGCTAAAACTGCCGCATCGTCACCCACGCCTTTTATGGTGCTTTTTTGCTGAATATCAAATGATTGGGTTAAGTGTTTTATCAGGCC
>CAZBGP010000175.1:0-3991 GCA_964491495.1 uncultured Lutibacter sp.
TATAACCTCTAACTTCTTTTAAAGATGTGCCGATTTTACAATCGGATTGTTCTCGATAACATTAGACAAAACAATGTGTGTGGTGGTTTCGCCATAGGTAATTAACTGGTCTATAAATTTTCCTAAATGTTGTTGGTTTTTGAGCACAACTTCCATCACAATATTTTCGTTTCCCGTAATTCTGTAGCAATTTACCACTTCTTTAAAGTCTTTCACTTTTTCAATAAAAGGTTTTAGCCTTCCCATAAAAGCGCGCAAGGTAATAATGGCTTTAAGCTGATTTCCTGTTTCTATATAACTCACTTTGGCGTGATAGCCTTCAATAATGCCAATATCTTCCATTTTATGGATGCGTTCTGCTACAGCAGGCGAAGAAATGCCAACTTTTCGTGCAATTTCGGTGTTCGATTGTCGGGCATTTTGTTGTAAACAATCCAAGATTTTCCAATTGATGGCGTCTATGTTCATTTTTTAAAGTTTTAGTCTATAAAATTATTAAATTATAAGCTAAATTAACACGAATGCTTAAAATTTTAAATGTAAATAGTTGTTTTCTGAAGTAAATTTGCATGCTAAATACAATGACCAATGGTTAATCCCGACGAGCAATATCTAAATCACTTGGTAATTTATCAAAAATCGCTTGATATTTTTAAGTTGGCACGTCATATTGCTTCGTATATCAGCAATGACAAAAGTGTGTTGGCTATGTATTTGTCTATGAATAAAATAGACAGATATGCGGATAATTTGGTGATGAATGCTTTTGGATTGGTTCCTAAAATTGTGGAAATTGAGTGTCAGCAAAATCCATATTTAAAACTGAAATACGCAAAATCACTCCGGTATTTTATTGACGGCTTGTATCAAAATTGTTTGCAATTGGAAAGCACAAAAATTCAAGGTAAAGATTTTGTAAAATTATTGAGAAAAGAACTTAAAAATCTTCGACAAATTCATAAAAATTACGTTAAGTCGCTCCTTTAGAAATTTGTTGAAATGTTATATGTTATAGGTTGATATGTTTAACCAATAACTTATAACCAATAACTTATAACTACTTTACCAACCTTTGTCTGATTGTTTCATACAAAAAAGCACCACAAGCCACAGAAACATTGAGTGAATCAATTTCTCCAAGCATCGGCAATTTTGCTTTGTGGGTGACAATTTTTAAAATAGAAGGATTGATACCGCGATCTTCCGAGCCCATAATAATGGCAGTTGGCAGCGTTAAATCGATGTCGTAAATTAAGGTATCAGTTTTTTCGGTGGCAGCAACCAATTGAATATCAGCGGCCTGAAATTGGAAAATAGCATCTTTTATATGATCAACTTTGCAAATAGGCATTTTGAACGCCGCACCTGCTGAAGTTTTTATGGTATCGGCACTGATAGGCGCATTTCCTTGTTTTTGAATTACAATTCCCTGAACGCCTGCGCATTCAGCCGTTCTGATGATGGCCCCAAAATTACGGACATCAGAAATTTGATCCAGCAACAAAAATAGGGGCGTAGTGGTTTTTTCAAAAGCAGCGGCTATTAATTCTTCTAAATCTGAAAACTCAATTGGGGAAATTTGTGCAGCAACACCTTGGTGATTTCCGTTTTTTGAAATGCGGTTTAATTTTTCAACCGGAACATGGCTTGTTGCAATGTTATGTTGCTTGATAAGGCTGTTTAATTCAGAAAATAAATGTCCGCTTAAGTCTTTTTGCAGATACACTTTGCTGATGGTTTTACCAGCATTAATGGCTTCTATAACCGTACGAATGCCAAATATTTTTGAAGTTTCATTTTCCATTCTGCAAATGTAGGGATTTTGTTTTGATTGCTGTAATTGACTTTTAAAATGTGTTTGTTAATTTTTAAATGGCTAAAGTTTAAATAAGCCGGGCAAATATTTCAAAAGTCGGCCAACTTATTTTAAAAGTTGGGCAACTTATTTCAAAAGTCGGGCAACTTATTTTAAAAGTTGGGCAACTTATTTTAAAATTACAGCATCTTCGAAAACACAATCAGCCTTGGGTTCATCTTAATTAAATTTTTTAGGGTAATACTGACATAATATGTTTTAAAGATGTAGTTCAAATGTGGAAAATTTACATAAAAAAACCACCCGACATTAGACGGATGGTTTTGCTTAAAAAATAAATAATTATTACCAGCCAGGATTTTGTTGTCCGGCTAGTCCTGGATTAGCGTTTAACTCAACTTGTGGTATAGGCCACAAAAATCTTGGGTCAGTTCCGGGTATTGCACTCACGCCATATGGCCCCGTGTATGGAGTTCCAAGTGTAAATAAGGCGCCAGCTGGTGTTCCATTGGCAACTTTTGCCGGTATTCCATCGATTGGGTGCATATTATCGTTTTGCAATCTGTGAATATCAGACCACCTTCTGCCTTCCATTAAAAACTCAATTCTTCTTTCTTTTAAAATAGCCCCTACCAAAGCACTGGCATTGGCAAAATTCGAAGCTTGATATGCTTGGGTTCCCACATTGGCCAAAGCCCTGTTTCTAACGCTATTTAGCAATGTTAGTGATGTTGCTAAGTCTGGTGAAGTTTTTCGGGCATAAGCTTCCGCCATATTTAATACAACTTCTGCATATCTTATTACTGGTGCAGCATCTGTATAATTTACACCATCTTTATATTTCAAAGTATATTTTGTGCCTCCTGAAGTAAAAACCATTCCAGTTCCAACATTTGTAGTCGTTGAATTGTCCTGTCTACGTTTATCATCTGACAACCAACTAGGATCTCTCCATATGATTGGACTGATGCTAACAAGTAATCTTCTTTGATATTGAGAAGCTAAAGCGGCATTCACTCCTGGGTTTAGCGTAGACGCATGAAGAATTGAGAAAATAGATTCTGTATTTCCATAACTATCAATAAATGGACCATTTGGAGAAGCCGTAAGTGAATACTTTCCGGTTAACTTATTTCCTTCAGTGATCACTTTATCCCAATCTCTCATATGCAAATAAACCCTCGTTTTAAAGGCAGCAGCTGCATTCTTAGAGCCTTTCGTTAAGATGGCACTTGTAGTCAAGGTTTCTGCATCATTTAAATCGGCAATCACTTTTTGATAACACTCTGCTACTGTGTTTCTTCCGGCTAAAAGTTCTGAGTCAATTTCAGCTTGGGTATCAACGCCAACTTCTCTATAGGGAATTCCGGGATGGGTTGCGCCTGGAGAAAAATTATAAGGTCTGGCAAAATAAGTCAACAATTCAAAATGTGTGATGGCTCTTAAAAATTTTGCTTGGCCAATGTAATCATCACCAACAGCTTGGGTAATGATTCCTCCTTCAATAGCTTTGGTTACGCCTTCAATAACCAAGTTACATCTGTTAATCAATCTGTAACCATCAACCCAATAGTAAACATTGTTTGCAGTACCTGGATCATAAGTGGCAGTGTAGGTTAACTGGTAAAAGGTTGCAGTGTTTACAACATCTTCACCTCTGTTATCTCCTTGCTGCACAAATGCAGCACCCCAAATATATCCTCTACCACCGTTAGGGTCTGTTGTGTTAAACTGTCCAATAGCAGCGGCATTGTACATACCGTTTATGGAACTTTGAATGAGCGAAGGCGATGAATAGGCATCATCAACCGAGATGTTATTAATTGGACTAAGATCCAAAAGATTCTCTTCTGTACATGAAATCATCCCGAATCCAAAAACAGAAATAATTAAATAATTTAATATTTTTTTCATTTTAAACAAATTACAAATTAACATTAACACCTATTGATATCACTTTTGCACGAGGTGTTCCATTTAAATCAACGCCACCTAATTCCATTTCTGGGTTAAGTCCTTTATAGTCTGTAATGATCAGCATATTTTGGCCCTGAACAAAGAATCTAATCAAATCCACTTTTATTTTATCAGTTAATAATTTTGGAAGTTTATATCCTAAAGTAATATTATCCAAACTAATAAAATGTCCGGCCTCTACAAATCTTGTCATTAAAT
>CAZBGP010000176.1:0-3979 GCA_964491495.1 uncultured Lutibacter sp.
TGAAGCAAAAAAAAAGCTGTTATAAAAACAGCTTTTTGATATTTGAAATTAACAACCGCCTTCTGCGGGAGCTTTCTTTTTCTTTTCAATGGTAATTACCTTTTTTGGAGGTGCCGCCACCACTTTAACAACTGGTGTTGTATTCGCTTTTTTGATAGATTCATTTATAAAAGCAGATACATCGGCTTCAGATTTTTCTATATCACTATTTTGTGTGATCAGTTTATTTTGCAAATAACTGTTTTCAATCGCCAACAATTTAATATTGTCGTAACCTAATTGATATAAAATAAGAAAAGGAGCATTCGGTTCTTGTGGATTATTTCCATATAAAACAGCCGTTTTATTGGTTGCTTTTAATTCCTCAAATACTTTTATATTGTCTTCACTTAAAATTTCGGCGGCGTAAACATTAATCGCATTTTCTAAATGGCCTTTTTCAAAATCATATTGATTTCTGATATCAATTAATACATAATTTGGATTGTTTTGCTCATTTAATGCAACCAGATAATTTTCACTTGTTATTTTTTCAAGCGTATTTTTGGTATTGATGGCATAAGTATTTTTCGGTTTTTTATAGGTTAAAAGCCCTATAATTACTGCCAGAATAAAAATTACTGCAGCGATAGATATACGTTTGGTTTTTTCTAATTCTTTCATAAATAGTATTTTAAAAAGTTTTTAAAATTAACAACCGCCTTCTGCAGGAGCTTTCTTTTTCTTTTCAAGGGTGATTACTTTCTTTGGAGCCTCATTTACAATTTTAGGCGCTTCCACTTTAAATTGTTCAGGATAAACCACACCAAAAAACATACTTGCTGCTTTTCTTGTTGCATACAATTCAAAATCTGTGACTGGCATATTATCAGCCGGTTTCAACGGATTGATGATTGTTGCATACCACTCATTTATGCCACCTTTTAATACACGCATATTTTTATAACCTAAGCGGTTGCATAAAATCCAGGCTTGATCTGCATAAAAATGATCGTTTGAAAAAAGCACCACATCGTACTGATTTTGATTTAAGTAACCTTCAGAATCTTCGTTAAATAATTTTTCAAGCGGAATGTTAATCGCGTTTGGAAGCGAATAACTCGCAAAACTTTTTTCATCCCTCACATCAATCAATATGAAAGAAGGATCCTGATTGATTAATATATGTGCCAATCGGTCTGTAGTCATATATCTTTCCGGACTGATGGTGTTGCTTAATAATTCTTCTGGCTTTATGCCTTCATGCTTTTGATATTTTGGCAATAAAACCAATCCGCCGGCAAGTAAAATTAAAATTACCGCCAAAATTGTATATCTAAAAGCTAAAACTTTTGCTATCTTTTTTTTAACCATGGTATTGATTTTTTTATTAGTAAAATACTTTTTTAACTCTTTTACGCACCATATCAGCTGCAATAAAAGCTACAATCGCAATCATGGAAAATATAAATACAAACCAATATGGATTTATGCCCAACGAATCTTCCAGGGTGACATTGCCATAAAAATAGCCATTATAAATTGGCTCGAAGATGGTATACATTTCAGAAAAAATAAAAACGCCAACCATAATACCGCCAACATAAACAATGGCATCTATTTTGCCAATGGCCACTGCGCATAAACTTGTACCAGGGCAAAATCCTGCAGCAACAAACCCGACACCCATAATAATTCCGCCAATAATGGCTCCCCATAAATAAAATGGGTGAACGTATAATTGAGTGACATCTAAGTAGCCAAGGTAATCCATATAATAGACGCCTATTACCGACACCAACGCCGCTGTAAAAAATACTTTTAAAACGGCAAAATCATAGCCGTAAAATTGGCCGGCTAGCTTTCTGGATGATGAAAATCCAGATGCCTCCAAAACAAATCCGAAAGCAATACCGATTAATATGGCGATGATACTGTCCCATTCTGCTGGAATTACGCCGTTAGGAATTAAAGGTCCCATAATTTTTTATTTTTTTTAATTAAATCCAGTTTTTTCTAAAAAAGTAGGCAAATGCGTAAGCCGATCCAAAAATGGCAAACATGGTTATAAAACCACCTGTTGATAGCACTGCCATACCGCTTAAGGCAGCACCACTTGTGCAACCTCGGGCAATTTGCGCACCCAATCCAAACAAAACACCACCGCCCAAAGCAAATATGAGCCTGCGTTTGCTTGTTATATTAGGTGAGTGTTGTACCCTCCAGCCAATTCTTCCGTTTAAACCGCCAGATATAAATGCGCCAATTAAAACGCCCAACGCTTCAAATACCAGCCAGGTTTTCATTGGTGATTCGTCTTCAGCTATAAACTGGCTGTAATAGGCATTGTTTTCTGCATGCGTTGGCGCTACAGTATCAACAATTGAAACCACGCTGCTTTTCATGGCACCACTGGCTCCTAAACCCCTGCCGGTCATATAAAATGTAAATAGGATGATGATGCCCAGCAGAAAACCTCCAAAGTAAGGATTCCAATAAACGTGTCTGTTTTGTTGTTTTTTATCTTTTGTCATGATTTACTTTTTTAATATAGAAAACGGGTTAATTGTCCGGCTTCTACCATTACAAATCTAAATATTAATCCTCCTATAATTACTAAAATTGCAGGAACTATTACAGGAACTTTAAAGCCAATAAGTTCAATGAGTTCAAGTGTTGCAGGAATTATCAATCCTAAAAGCACCACAAAACCAAAAAACATCAGCGTAAATTCTCCTCCAACCAATAATTGCATCGCTTCAAGCTGCACTTGTGAACCTGCATAATAACCCATAATCATATGGACAATTAAAGCCAATTCAATAATGATCAACCCTAAATCTATTTTGCCAAACAAATGTTTTTCTTTGGTGGTTTTTGCCATTAAAATAATTGCCGCAGCACCTGTTGAAAGACCGGATGTTAAAAATAGTGGACCTAAAATAGCATTGTTCCAAAGAGGTCTTGCATTAAAAGCCGACAGTAAGATGCCTGTATAAACGCCTAAAACCAATGTTAAAGGAATTAAAGCGTAGGCGATATATATTCTGTTTGTTTTTAAGTATTGTTCAAAAGTTGCCAAAAATTTGAATTTTTTCAATAACTGTAATTTTTCTTCCGTTTTCGGATAGTTTTCACCGTAATAACTAAATAGCCATAAAAATGAAAGTGGCGTTACAATAAGCAAAACCCAGGCTCCCCAAGACATTGGCGATTCAATTCTGAAAGTTGTGTACAGTCTCCAAGTGTATAATTTGTGCGTTAAATCGTAAACCAAAGCCAATAACCCTATTGATAAGGCAATAGGCGGTATGATTGATGCAAATTTAACAGCTGCCGGATATTCTTTTTCTTTTCCCAACACATAAAATAGCGCTGCAAAAAACAGAATTCCTGCTGCAATTCCGCCCAAAAATAGGTAAAGCGAAATTGGCCAGTGCCATATTTGTAAGGAAGGATCTATATTTGGAATATTCCTTCCGCTCGTAAATAATTCTTCTTGCATAATTTTAATATTAAATTAGGTAAAAAACGTGTGGGTCGGTTCCTGCTTCTGGAGCCAATGTTTTGTGTTTTCTGTTTTTCAGTAATTGTGAAACTTCACTTTGCGGATTGTCTAAATCCCCAAAATACATACATTTTGTAGGACAAACAGAAACACAAGCGGGAAGTTGTCCTTTTTCCAATCGGTGATGACAGAAGGTACATTTATCAACATAACCATCCGGATGTTGGAAACGTGCATCGTAAGGACAAGATTCTATACAAGCACCGCATCCAATACATTCATCAGCAGTTACCAAAACGATTCCGCCAACTCCAACATGACTTGCGCCAGTTGGGCAACATCTTACGCAAGGCGCATTGTCGCAATGATTGCATCTTTCAGATTTTAATTCCAGATCCAAGTTTGGATAAGCACCGTTTACAGTTTCTGTAATCCAATCCCTGCAATATCCAATTGGTACGTCGTTTTCAGTTTGACAAGCAACAACGCAAT
>CAZBGP010000177.1:0-3949 GCA_964491495.1 uncultured Lutibacter sp.
ATTAAAAATTATTTTTTTAATGTTCTGATGTAATGAACTAATGCCCAAACATCATCTTTTTCAGTGATTTTCTTTTCATAATTAGGCATGTCTTTTCTTCCAATGTAGCTTTTGTAAAATATTGCGCCATCAGATTGTGCCTGAAACTTTTTAGATGAAAAATCACCTAAATCTCCTTCAACTTCTTTAGCTTTTGTTCCGTCTCCCAAACCTGTATTTCCGTGGCATGATTTGCAGTGTTTTGCGTATAACGATTTTCCTAAAGCTATATTTGCTTTGCTGGCTTCAACCGTATTTTTCATAGTTTGGTATTTAGCGGGAACTTTCCACTCCTCTTGCGTTAATTTTGTAAAGGAAAAAAGTCCAATACTAATTATTCCGATAATCATTAAAATTTTAAATGTTTTCATTTTTTTGAATTTATATTAATTATTATTTTTAATTATTACTTACACTTTAGGCGGTAATATGACCTTTTATGATTCTTGTTCTAGCTCTAAATCTTGACCTTCTTTTTTAATTTTAAATAAATTTATCAAGGTGTAAATATAGTTTGCCCATACACCAACCAATAAAATTGTTAAAACCACATACATCCAAATTGGCGCAGCGCTGGACCATAAAGTATTTTCTGCATCTGTTATTTGAGTTTCAAAGACGCCCCATTTAATGTTTTTCTTTTGAATTACAGTTCCATATTCTTCATGTTCTTCAATAATTGAAAAAACGGTTAAATTTCCATTTTTGTCACCCGGTAAATTCGTAGGCATTTCAAATTCAAAGGCACCTTCACTAATAGTGCCTTCGGCAATTTTCATTTTTGAAAGCATGCCTTGAACATAAATGATGACATCAGTTTCTTCCATTGGAATTTCAGCGCCAGTTTCATCAAAGGTAAATGCGGTTACCAAAACCATTTTAATACTATCTATTTCCTCCAAATTAAGTTCTAAGCGAATATTCTTAACCATTAATTCTGCAGAAGACTCTTCTAAAGCTTCATTACCTTCAAACCTTGCCTTTAAATTTATGTTCCCAGTTTCATCCATTAAATATTTTTGATTTTCAGGAAGTGTAATTTGTGCAATTCCTTTTTGGGATGTCTTGGAAGATCCCAAAAGTACTTCTTCACCATTTAAAACATTGAAAAATTTGATTTCTGCATTATAAATTGGAAGAATGTCTTTTCTGTCTTCATTATTTTTGCCGTTAAAACTTGCTTCAAGCAAACGAGAATTGTCATCTTGTTTTACAGTTTTAAATTCAAATGACATGCTGTAATTACTTGCGTCAATTTCTTGGGCAATGGTATTAATACTGAATAGCAATGCAACTAAAAATGAGGTAATTTTTATATAAAATAAGTTACTTTTCATAATTTGATTTTTTAAGACTCAGTTACAGTTCTGTTTTCTTTTTTTCGTTTTAATTGTTTTCTTTTTTCCAGGTCAATGATTCCTGACATTGGAATTGCAGGAACAAATTTTAGGATAAGTGTAAAAAACAATAAAAATGCGGCAATACCGGTTAAACTAAGCGACCATTCAACCCAAGTAGCAGTGTAATGCACAAATTCGGCTCTGGTATCTTGAATTGGCAAATAAGGTGTTTCTAAAGTTGGTACAACAATCAAATATTTATTCAACCATATTCCCATCACTGAAATAACCGCAGCGAGCGTAACCAATTTTGCAGTTCTCAATTTTTTAAAGAACAGAATTGCAATTGGCAATAAAATTCCAAAATAATTAGCGAAAATAAATTGCCAGAAATACCTTGAAAACAAAGTGTTTAATAAATCGACATCATGTTTTTTATGGCTAAACCATCTTGAAAAGTATTCAGAAAATGTGAAATAACCGTATAATAATGAGATTATCAATAATAATATTCCGCCGCTTAAAAAATGTATTTTAGTGATGTACCTTTCTAATTTATAGAATTTTCTGATGATATACATCGCTATAATAATAACTGCAACTCCTGAATATAAACCTGAAATAATAAAATAAGGTGCAAAAATTGAACTGTTCCAGCCCGGTTGAACCGTTAAACTGAAGATCCATGCAAGCACCGAATAAGCCACAATCGCCATTGCAATAATCATGACCGACATAATTCTGATAATTTTATGCAATCTATCATGCTGCGTTGGTGTATCCTGGTAGCCAATGGCTAAGAACTTATACATTTTTCTTCGCCAATTTGACACTTCTGAATTATCTTTGGAAGCGTCTCTTAAAATTGCTATGTCTGGAATAAAAGTTAAGTATAAATAAACAAAACAGCCAATAAGATCGGTAATAATTGCAATAATATCCCACGTAATTGGAGATTGAATTCTAGGGTAAATAAATAAATAATGAAGACGGTCTAATCTACCAATACATAATAAAATAAAAACCGGTCCAATTATTAATGATAATACCGTAGTAATTTCCACAATTCTTGCGATGGAATTTTTTAGCGGTGTCTCAAAAAAGTGTAATACGCCCGCAATAAATGCACCCGAATAACTAAGGCAAACAAAGAATATAAAATTAACGATGTAAATTCCCCAAACTACATTATCACGCATTCCGGTAACTTCGTGTCCTTGCATTAATTGAAGAAAAAAGGCATAAAGTCCCACTAATATGATGGAAATTAATCCTACAATCCAAATTTTTGACAATAAACTGGATTTTTCAAGCATTGGAGAAAGTTCATTCACCAATTCGCTTTTTCTAGTATTTATATTCATAATTATTAGTGTTAAATTTTACCTTGTTTTTTTAAATCTTGTACATAAGGCACATCTTTATATCGCTCTACAATTTCTTCGTCTATATCAAAACCTCTTTCTAAAGGGAACTGTCTGTTAACTGCTGGTAAATAATAAACATTGGGCTTGGTTCCCAAATGCTCTAAATGACGATATCCGCCACGGTCATTAATTAATTGGGAGAAACGAACAGTTTCTTCACCATTTGTAACAATATCTTCATTTTTATCCCCAAAGTAAATTACACCCATTGGGCAAGCTTTTGCACAATGCGGTAATTCTCCCTGGCGCAATAAATCCGGACAAAAATCACATTTCATCACAGTTCCTTCGGCTGCAGGAATACTTGTTTCCGGCGAATAAGGCTGACTTTTATCGTCAAATTTATCTTTGTGGCCCCAATTGAACTGTCGTGCAGAATATGGGCAACTTGTAACACAGAATTTACAGCCAATGCAACGATCATTGTCTATCAAAACAATGCCATCCTCTCTTTTAAATGTGGCGCCGGTTGGGCAAACAGTAACACATGGAGGTTCATCGCAATGAAAACATGGTTTAGGGAACCAATAAGGTTCGCCTTCTTCATGATTTTGAATCAATTGAATTTTCATAAATTCTTGATGCTCATCTAATTTATGTGCCTTTTGACATTCTTCAACACATTTTCTGGCGTTTTTACATTTTGCCAAATCTATGACCATGACGAATTTTCGGTCAGGTATTCCTTTTCTGGATTCTGCTGGTGTAATAAGTGCTTCAGGATATTTGTTGATATTTGAGGCATTTACCTCAACAATTTTACCATCGGTTGTTAACAACCTGATTACTTCACCTGCTGGTTCTTTTTCTTCTTCTTGCGCTGCTAAATTTGTTACAATTGAAGCACCTGCAATTGCAGAAACACTAGTCAGTAATCCCAATTTTAGGAATTTACGTCTGTCAGTTCTGCCTTCTTCTTTTTGTTTTTTTTCCATTATTTTGTTGGTTATTTTAAATCGATTTAATTGTAAAAACCCTTTAAATAGGATGGTTTTAGTCGATTATTTTTGCTATTCATAAAATTGATTATCTTAAATTATAGATATGCTAATTTCACTATAAATTTACTGAGATATGGTCAGCCAAACGATGACATAAGTCATTTATAGAAATAAAACCTTACAACAATTAATTTATTCCTTT
>CAZBGP010000178.1:0-339 GCA_964491495.1 uncultured Lutibacter sp.
GAATTCGCAATTCAAGATGAAATTAAGAAAAAATGCGTCAGTTAATATTGATGAGATTTTTAAAAATTCGGATTATTTGGAAACATATTGTGAAACGCAAGATCATAGTTTGATGATTTCGGCTTTCGAATTCAAAAAAATATTGACCAATGAAAATGTTGAAATTGTCAGCATTTTAAACCATAGTGATATTTTGCTTCCTTTTGAGGTTCATCAGCAAAAACCCTACAAGTCTTTTGATACAGAAAAATTTAACCCAAATTTCGAAAAACATTATATTATTGTTTGCAAAAAGGGCATTACGAGCTATGACATTGCGGTGAGATTAAAAGAAAAATA
>CAZBGP010000178.1:349-1491 GCA_964491495.1 uncultured Lutibacter sp.
GGCTGATAATTTGCAATTTCCAAACAGCTTGCGAAAAATATCCTGAATTAATAGTTTCCAGCTTGTCGGAAGGGATTGAAAAGTTCCTGTAACCTTTGAACTATTTAATCAACTATTTTTTAAAATTTCCATAATTTTTTCACCAGCGTCATTAACTTTAACATCGTTTACATTAAAAACAGTGGCGTTTTGAAAATTCCATTTTGAGATGACATCCGCCACAAAAGATTCTCTAATAACCAATAACAATGCTGTATTTGACGTTTTTGAGAGTTCATCCAGATTGTCGGCCCAGCCTAGGTTATTTAATTCCCATTTGCCAACTTCATCAATAATCATCAACTCTTTATCGTACAATTTATTGGAATTCAACCAATGTTTTCCTGCATCCAACGAAGCGCTGTTTACCTTAAATTTTCCGATAGATGATGTTTCAGATGGTTTATTTTCTCTTAAAAATGCCAATCTTTCACCACTGGAAATGTTCACAATATCATAACCCGCAGTATTTTCTCCATTCCTGATTTTAGGCGCATATAAGCCGCTCATTTTAATATTATTTTCCTGTAAAAAAGTGATGAGTTTTGAGGTAAAGGTTGTTTTGCCTTGCGCAATTTCTCCTGTAATTATGAAAATAGGCTTTTTGTTGTTTTCATGAATTTCATTAAACCTTTTTTCTGCTTGATAAATCAAATTTTTAAAGACAACTTCAGGTTTTTTAAAGAAACTTTTCACGTTAGGCAAACTGCTGATAATAACTGGCAATGATTCAAAAGCCAATTCCAGAGCAACGGGCAACTGTTTAAAGGCGGTTTTCGCAAAATAATTCCGAATTTTTGGGTTGTATAACTCAGTTCCCAATACCGAAAAACCCACAATAACAATAGCTGCCCTAAAATTCATTTGAAGTCCAACAATCAAACCTTGTTCCCAACTTCCTTTGTCCATTTGAATGGAAGTGACCACAAAGGCAGTAACCATGGTAATTATTACAAAGAAAATCCAAAATGAGGGTTTTGACAATTGCCGCATTCCTCTTTTATAACGGTGTGTCCAAACCAAAATAACTAAAATAGTGGCGATGGTCCAAACATAAACTGGACTTTTATTGATTAGAAAAAGCATGCCAATTAAAACGATAA
>CAZBGP010000178.1:1501-3676 GCA_964491495.1 uncultured Lutibacter sp.
ACCAAGGCAACTGTCAAGCTACAAGGTTTATACATTAAAGGGTCATCGATCCTCTCTGAAGCTGAAAAAAATGCGGAGAAAATGGCCGTCGATTATTTAAAGACGAATCTTCTTGGAAAAACCGTCTATTTGGAGAGAGACGTGACAGACATGGATCAAAATGGCCATCTGTTGCGCTATATATGGACAGAAAAAATTCGGCCGAATAATTTCACATCCACAACAGTTAATGCTTATTTAGTTGAACGAGGAATCGCCCGGATTACCACCTATCCTCCCGACACCAAATATCTTAACCAACTTGCTATGCTAGAAAAGTCTGCCAAAATTAATAATTATGACAAATGTTGAAACAATCGAAAGTGGAATAAAATTTGAGAATAACCAGCTGATGGAATAGGGAAAATTATTGGTTTTGTTCGGTAAAAAATTAAGCGAATTTTGGCGGGTTTCAAATTGGGGAGTTTCGGTTTCATTGATTAGGCTTTTCCCAATTTTTATGCCGACAAAAACAGCCACAGCGCCAAATAAAATGTATATAATGCCTAATATTATGACAGGCATCCACACCAAATCAAATTGGATATTTAGTTGTTTTTCGGCAAAATTCATTAATTGTGTGTAAATATCCACAATATTGAAACCGTAAAACAGGATGAAGTTAACTATTTTTTGAACCAAAACCCAGGTCATTGCCAAAGCAGAACCCAATAAAAATCCGATTAAATTACGCCCAAAAATCCTTACTGAAAATTCCAACAATACCGATTCCATAAAAATGGCAATCATTGGACCAAAAATCACCGCACTTGGCGACATGACTTTCATAAGCGCACAAATTAAACCTGAACGCCAAAAAAGTCCTTTGTCTTTCCATTTATAACTTGCGGAAATCATGAGAATAAATCCGATTGCCGTTAAAATATTCCCTTTGAACGGAATGCGCAAATTATGTAAAAAACTGCCCAATATTATTTCGGATGCCGCCCAGGTTGCTCCAAGAATTGCGGCTTTGAGCCAAACCTCACTTAGTTGCTTAGATTTCATTTAACACACAAATTTTTTCAGCACAATATTTAAAAAGGTGGTAACCTGCCGCCCCTTGGCTAACCAAAGGAAATAATTTTTCGGAATTTGTGATGAGTGTCCCGCCTATGATATCTATTTGTTTTTCAAAAAATAAATCGGGAACAATCCCGCTGGAAGGGCCTATTACAATGGATTTACTTTTTGGGGAAATTGCAGCTAATAGATTGTCAAAAGTGTTGTTTACCAGTGTTAAACCGGTAATAATTACCAAATCGGCATTGGAAATGACTTCCTCGTATTTTTCTGCTGAAACGTAATATTGCGCATGATGCGGTAAAAAAGCATTTTTGTTAAGTTCCAATACTTGAAGATTATTGTTGAATTTCGACAGTTTATTGATATAGGAATGAAATGCGCCTACCATGGCAACATTTTTATATTTGTTCAAATCCAAGATGTCAATTGGGTCGGTGTTTCTTAAAATTTTGTACGAATTGTCCTTAACAAATCGATGAAAAAAAGCATTGAGTGCAGCGATTTTTAAAATTTGCACAGTTGCCGTATTTTTTTCGTGAGCGAAAAGATCTGAAACTTTTAGGCCCACAATTTGAAGCGGCGTAAAATCACCAAAATCCCTTTCTTTTTTATCGCAGTGAATATCTGAATCTTTTATGGCACTCGCGATTCCATAAGATCCGTCGGAAAGTTTTACGGCGCCCAAAAATGCGCCAATCCTTACATCTGAAATCGTTAAATTCCCTAATTCACCTTTGAATTTTTGTTCAATATGTTGAAAAACTTTGTCTATAAACATAACTATTTGCTTGAAAAATTGTAATACAAACTGAAGTAATAATTTCTGCCAGCTTCAGGGTAACCTTCACTGATGGTGTAATTTTTGTCGAAAATATTATTTATTCCTGATTCTAAACTTATTCCGTTGTTAAATTCATATGAAATTTGCGAATTAAAAACTGTAAATTCAGGAGATTCTACTCCATAGCTTGTGCTGTAACGTTTGGTGCTGTATTCTCCGTTAACATTAAAATTCAGGTTTTTGTTAAATTTAAATTCCACTGCAGCGAAAACATGATTTTCCGGAACATCTATAAATTCAAAATAATACTCTTGCTTGGCAAGTTGATT
>CAZBGP010000178.1:3686-3931 GCA_964491495.1 uncultured Lutibacter sp.
TGTAAAATACTTCTGGCGCAATGACAATTGTTTTGCCCATTTGATAATTGCCCGTAAATTCGAAATGAAGTGCCTCTTCCGATTTTAGATCCGGATTTGGAATTGCGGTTCCCATTTTATAGGAGTAACGATCTTTCATAGTTGCAAAACGGGTTTTATAGGCAGTTGTAAAACTCATATTGAAATTTTCATTTAGTTCATATTGCGCCATGAATTGTGCGTTTATCGCATTGTTGTCATTATCT
>CAZBGP010000179.1:0-3917 GCA_964491495.1 uncultured Lutibacter sp.
CAATAGGGATTGTAAGCTTTGTTGAAATCGATTCGTATTTTTTTGCTTCCTTCCTTTGGAATTTCTAAATCCAGATAACGGCCGCCGCCATAAGTTGTGGTTCCGTTTGTGGCATCGTTAAAAGGCAAAAATAACGACTCGGCATAATCAGCGGAGGTCATTAATTGCTGGTTTTGGTAAATACTCAGTACTATTTTTTTACCATTCAAAGTAAAACGTGCAATGCCATATTTCCGATACAAAGGCAAACGATCCGTGGTGGTTGGCATCTCAAAAACGGGCGTATTGGGCGTTAATTCAAAATCGGCTTCAATATTGTAATTTTCGTCAATGTCAAAAAATGCTAAAGTTTTAAATGTTTTTTTATCTTCTTCGGTTAAAGGAGATTTGGTTGCATCTGAAAACTCAACATTTAAATCGTATTGAAATAACTTGATTTCATCATGATGTGTTGCTTCTTTTTTAGCGCAGGAAATCAAAATAAAGGCGATAAAAATACTTAGGAAATACTTCATTTTTTTAAAATTTATGTTCAAAAATACAGAATATTTAGTAGAAATTAAAAATTAGCATTGACACAAATTTTTGTAATTTTGAAAAAATAGCAAGCGCATCATGAAAAATTAAGTTTTTTCATGTGTTGAATCCGACTTTAAGTCGGGTTTTTTAGTTTTGAAATAGCGAAAAATGTTATTTTTAATTCGAGCTGCGTTAGGGATTGCAGTGAAAATACTTTTATTGCCATTTTGCAATAAAAGATTGCAGCGAAAAGCCCGACCCACTGGGGAACGCCAAAATTTTAAAACTATTTTTTACTGCTTTTATAAAAATTATTAAGATAAAAAATGTTAAAAAGAACATTTAACAGCTACAGGGATTCGTTTAGCGGACTTTCGAAAGAGGTTTGGTGGCTGGCGTTGATTACCTTTATCAACAGGGCAGGTACGATGGTAATTCCATTTTTGTCGCTGTATTTAACCAAAGATATGCACTTAAGCTTGTCGGAAGTTGGCTGGGTGATGACGTGTTTTGGATTGGGTTCTTTGCTGGGTTCCTGGTTGGGAGGTAAACTTACAGATAAAATAGGTTTTTATAAAGTGATGTTTTTTAGCTTGTTAATGACCGGATTTTCGTTTATTGCCCTGCAATTTGTGCATTCATTTTTGGGTTTTACCGTTGGGATATTTTTGACAATGACTTTTGCCGACGCTTTTAGGCCGGCTATTTATGTTAGTTTAAAAGCTTACAGCACACCCGAAAACCAAACACGATCATTAACACTGATTCGTTTGGCCATTAATTTGGGCTTTTCTTTCGGACCGTTTTTTGGAGGAATTATTATCGCCGCGATAAGCTATTCAGGACTTTTTTGGGTTGATGGCATTACCTGCATAGCAGCGGTTTTGGTGATGAGAATTGTGCTGAAAGAAAAAAAGATTCAGGTTAATGAATTAATGGAAGTTGTTGAAACGGAACAGCGTATAATTTCGGTTTACAAAGACAAGCCTTTCTGGTTATTTTTATTAATTATATTTTTAATGGGCTTCGTGTTTATGCAATTATTCTCTACCATGCCTTTGTTTTACAAGGAAGTTCATGGGTTGACCGAAGTTCAGATTGGTTTGTTGATGTCGGTAAACGGATTTTTAATCTTTTTGTTCGAAATGCCTTTGATTCATTATATCGAAAAAAAATTATTTGACCGCATGAAAATAATTACCTGGAGTTTGGTGTTGTTGGCGATGAGTTATTTGCTTTTAAACACCACTTCCTGGAGCGGAATTTTGGTGGTGAGCATGCTTTTTATTACGTTGGGAGAAATGTTGGCATTTGCTTTTAGTAATAATTTTGCGATGAACCGGGCACCATTTGGCAGTGAAGGCCGCTATTTGGCCTTGTATTCCATGGCATTTTCCTGTGCACATATTTTTAGCGCCAAAACCGGTATGGAAGTGATTTCCCGTTTTGGTTTCTCTACCAACTGGTTTTTAATGGGCGGGCTCGGCTTGTTGTCCGTTATTTTAATGATTTGGTTGCGGAGAATATTGGATTTAGAAAGAAATTCCGCAATTGCGAAATGATATCGTGCTTGCGGGATTATAATTAAGAATTATGAAAAGTTTTCATCTTCGGTCCAGAGAGCTATCGGAATCGGACTGCTGACTTCCGTCTTAATATCTATTTATTTTTTATAATTTTTAATCACTTCCATTACTTTTTTGCTGTCTTCAGCAGCATTCACTTCGGCATTTTTATAAATTATTTTTCTGTTTTTGTCAAGGACGAAAGTCCAGCGTGATGCAGTAATTCCTCTCACCAACAAGAAATTTTCACCTGCTATTTCGCGGGTTATGGAGCCGCCTTCTTTTGTTGGGACACCAAAAGTTTTAGAAATAGCACCTTTACTGTCGGAAATTAAAGGAAAATTTAATTGAGACGATTCTTTAAAAACTTTTAAATTTTTCACCTCGTCACCGCTAATTCCAACAATGGTTGCGCCCAATTTATCGAATGTTGCCTTATCATCTCGGTAAGCGCAGGCTTGTGCGGTGCATCCACCTGTCATAGCCGCCGGATAAAAATAAACCACCAGAAAATCAGATTTCAAGGTGCTCGATTTCCAATTGGCGCCCGTGTCATCAATTCCTGAAAATTCAGAAACTTTATCTCCAATTTTTAATTCGTTTACGTTTTGTGCCATTACGGAAATGGTAAGTGTTAAAAGTGCTAATATTATAGTGAATTTTTTCATTTTTTTTAGTTTAGAGAACAATAATACCAAAATCAACAGTTAAAATTGTTATTTGCATTTTCTTTTAACGTTTTTTTATGGGTGGAACGGATTAGTATTGTGATTTTTGTGATGAAAAAATTGGAGATTTTTCAATGATTAAAAATATAGCCCACGGTTTAAACTGTGGGCTATATTTTTATATTGAGTAATATGAATAAATTATATTTATCTATTCCGCCACACTGTCAATCAGCACATTTAAAATTTCAATGGCTGCTTTTGATATTTTTGTTCCAGGCCCGAAAACGCCCACTACACCGGCATCAAACAAAAATTGATAATCCTGCGCCGGAATTACGCCACCGGCAATTACCATAATGTCTTCACGGCCGTAGGCTTTTAACTCGGCAATTACTTGTGGAACCAAGGTTTTATGTCCTGCCGCCAAGGAAGAAATCCCCAACACGTGCACATCATTTTCAACGGCTTGTTTTACCGCTTCTTTTGGTGTTTGAAACAAAGGGCCAATGTCTACGTCAAAACCCAAATCGGCGTAACCGGTGGATACTACTTTTGCGCCGCGATCGTGACCGTCCTGTCCCAATTTCGCAATCATAATTCTTGGACGTCTTCCTTCTAATTCAGCGAATTTGTTGGCCAATTCTTTGGCTTTTTCAAAATCTGGATCATTTTTAATTTCTTTGCTGTACACGCCGGAAATGGATTTAATGGTTGCTTTATACCTTCCGTAAACTTTTTCCAAAGCATCGGAAATCTCCCCTAAAGTAGCTCTTTTTTCTGCAGCAATGATCGCCAATTCCAATAAATTGCCTTCTTGGTTTCTGGCGCACTCGGTTAAATTTTGTAATGCTTCGGCAACTTCTGCACTGTTTCTATTGGCTTTTAAGTCGTTTAAACGCGCAATTTGAGATTCTCTTACGGCCTCATTGTCCACTTCCAAAATCTGTATCGGATCTTCTTCTTCCAAAATATATTTATTAACCCCAACGATAATATCTCGTGTGCTGTCGATTCTTGCTTGTTTTTTTGCGGAAGCTTCTTCAATGCGCAATTTCGGAATCCCTTGTTCAATGGCTTTGGTCATTCCGCCCAATTCGGCAACTTCCTGCAACAATTCCCAGGCGGTGTTTACCATTTCTTCTGTTCGTTTTTCAACAAAATT
>CAZBGP010000180.1:0-3886 GCA_964491495.1 uncultured Lutibacter sp.
AGTGTTAAATCTCGAATTTTTGATTCCTTATGCCTTGCCTTTTTCCATCCTTTTAATTATAGCAGAACTGCTATTGGGCGTGATGTTATTGCTGGGCTATTTGCCAAAGTTCACCGTTTGGAGTTTGCTGGTGATGATCCTTGTTTTTTTATTTTTAACCTGGTATTCAGCGTTTTACAATAAAGTACTCGATTGCGGTTGTTTTGGCGATGCGGTAAAATTAACGCCTTGGGAAACTTTTTATAAAAATATAGCTCTGTTGGCCTTTATTTTAATGTTGCTTTTTGGGACAAAATATATTCGACCGCTAATAAGTCTTTCTTTTGCAAAATGGACAACCTTTTTACTTTTTGTAGTCTTTTTGTACATCACTTATCATGTATTGGTTCATTTGCCAATCATTGATTTTAGGCCATACGCCATTGGCAAAAATATTCCTGAAGGAATGAAACAAAATGGACCAGATTTACCTCCAATTCACGATTTTTATTTGGAGAATATGGAAGGTGACAATTTAACTGATGAAGTTTTACTGGAAGATAAGGCCATGCTTATAGTGGCTTATAATATAGAAAAAAGCGATAGACAGGGCTTTTCTAACATAAAAGAAGTGACTGATAAAGCCAATAAAAATGGCTATAAAGTTTATTTACTGACAGCTTCGTTGGAAGAGGATTTTTTAGACATCAAAGATGAATTTGACTTAAATTTTGACATGTTGTTTTGTGATGAAACCACTTTAAAAACAATTATACGTGCAAATCCGGGAATTGTAACGCTGCAAAAAGGCACCGTAACCGGTAAACGGAATTGGATTGATTCTGATAAAGTAATTCTCAATTGAAAATTTAGAAAAAACTTTTAGTTTTTCAAAATAAAAAAAACAGCTAAAAGCTTAAAGAAGTTTTTAGCTGTTTTTTTATGTCCTTTTTTAACTTCTTTATTTAAGGCTTACTCTTAATTATTAAGTCCAAAACACCTTTTTTTTATTTTTAATATAATAATTAGTGAATACACCTCAAAAATTTGGGGGTGAAAAACCATTCAGTCTTATTTTTTAAACACCTACCCCTAAAAAATTGGGGTATAATTCTCAGTAAATTATAAATTATATTAAATAGCCTATAAAAAAATAGGGTATAAATATAAATATTCATAAAAATTACAGTAGTACCCCTATAAAATTTGGGGGTAAAAAATTATATATATATTTTTGCCTCGAAATCAATCAAAAAAATCACTTTATTATGAAGAAAATTGAAGCAATTATCAGAAAATCAAAATTTGATGAAGTAAAGGAAGCCCTGCATCAAATTGAAGTCAATTTTTTTAGCTACTGGGATGTCACTGGAGTTGGAAATGAAAAAGAAGGGCATGTGTACCGCGGTGTTAGCTACAGCACCTCCGACATACAGCGCAGATTTTTGTCCATTGTAGTTTCTGATCCGTTTTTGGACAGAACAGTCGATGCAATTTTAAAAACGGCTTTTACCGGAACAGTTGGGGACGGTAAAATATTTGTTTCTGAGATTGAAGAATCATACAGAATAAGAACAAAAGAAACTGGCTCAGATGCGCTAAAATAAAAAACTACTAACTTTTACATTATGGAAAATACACTATTTACTGTTAACAATGTTTGGATGATGATTTGCACCGCACTTGTATTTTTAATGCATTTGGGTTTTTCGTTATTGGAAATTGGGCTGACAAGACAAAAAAATACCATCAACATTTTATTTAAAAACGTATTTATTCTTTCGATAGGAATTGTATTATATGCTTTGGTCGGATTTAATTTAATGTATCCGGGTACATTTATCAACGGGATCTTACCTGATTATTTTATCAATTTGTTTGGGCTTTCTATGCCTGAAAATGGTTTAACTTCTGAATACAATGTTGGTTATACCTACTGGACCGACTTCTTGTTTCAGGGAATGTTTGCAGCAACTGCCGCTACGATTGTTTCTGGTGCAGTAGCCGAGCGCGTAAAATTAGGTTCATTTATGATTTTTACCATTTTTTATGTCGGACTTGTTTATCCAATTACAGGATCTTGGAAATGGGGCGGAGGCTGGTTAAATGATCTTGGATTTTATGATTTTGCAGGCTCAACATTGGTGCATTCTGTTGGCGGCTGGGCTGCATTGATTGCAGTTTGGTTATTGGGCGCCAGAATTGGAAAATTCAAAAAAGATGGCACTATTGGCGCAATTCCGGGACATAACATTCCTTTGGCAACTGCCGGTGTATTTATTCTATGGTTGGGCTGGTTCGGATTTAACGGCGGATCTGTACTATCAGCCGATCCAGGCAAAACATCTTTGGTTTTGGTGACTACCTGTTTGGCTGCGGCATCTGGCGGTTTGGTTGCGTTTTTAGTGTCATTGCTTCGTCACAAACAATATGATTTATCAATGTTCTTAAACGGTATACTTGGCGGTTTGGTTGGGATTACAGCAGGGGCCGATATCATGAGTGTAACTGACGCCATTATTATTGGAAGTATTGCAGGAACGCTTATCGTTTTAGGTGTCAGCTTTGTAGACAGAATAAAACTTGATGATCCTGTTGGAGCTATTGCTGTGCATTTAATCTGTGGAATTTGGGGAACATTGGCTGTGGGAATTTTTGGTGAATTGGCAGGTTGGGAACAATTGGGCAAACAAGCCATAGGTGTTTTTGCAATTGCTGCATTTTGTATCACTTTTGCTTTTATCATATTAATTATTTTAAAGAAAACCGTTGGTATTAGAGTTTCTGAAGAAGAAGAACAAGAAGGATTGGATATCCACGAACACGGAATGGATGCTTACCCTGATTTTCGTTTAAACCAACATTAATAAGTTGAAAATGATTGGCTTATGTTATTAAGCCACTTAATTTCCCTTTAATTTTTTAGAATTTCGTTTGGGTGTTATTTCACGCAAAAGGGAAAATATTGCCAAAAATTAGTACTAACAATTAAACATTAAAATCATGAAAACTATTAAAAGATCATTATTATTACTTGTTGCCATATGCTCATTAAGTACAATGAATGCGCAAGAAGAGCCAAAAACAAAATTTGATGTAGGCGTGGATTTTGCCAGCCGATATGTGTGGAGAGGACTTGAATTTTCCGATTCACCTGCAGTGCAGCCTTATGCTGAATTAACATCGGGCAATTTTACGCTTGGCGCCTGGGCTTCTTATGAAACTGGCGGGCAAGTGGTTGGGCAAGAATTGGATTTGTATGCAAGTTATGCTTTTGGACCGGTTTCATTAGGATTTATTGATTATGCATTTCCGATAGATGGCGAATCAGACGGTTATTTTAAAATGCAAAATCACGTTGGAGAAGCAACATTAAGTTTTGATGGTGTTGAAAAATTCCCTTTAACTTTTATGTTAGGTGTCAATGTTTACAATGATGAAAATAATTCAATTTACACAGAATTGGGTTACCCTTTCAAAATTGGAGAAACAGAAATGAGAACTTTTGTTGGAGCAGGAAATGAAATGTATACTACAAATGGAGATTATAAGGTTTCCCACTTCGGACTTTCGGCAGCGAAAGCCATAAAAATCACAGACGCATTTAGTTTGGGCGTATCTGCATCAGCGATATTTAATCCGGATACAGATGATGCTTACTTGGTGTTTGTGATTTCTTTATAAGAATAGTTATTGGTTAATTATTATATTAGGTATGGCCTGTCCAGGGTGTACAAAAACTGGGCAGGCTTTTTTTTGCTTTATTTATAGGCTTTTACGCCAACAGGAATGGCAATTGGCAAATTATTTTCCGATGGAGGAATCGGACATGAAAAGGTGTGGTTATAAGCGCAATAGGGATTGTAAGCTTTGTTGAAATCGATTCGTATTTTTTTGCTTCCTTCCT
>CAZBGP010000181.1:0-3859 GCA_964491495.1 uncultured Lutibacter sp.
ACCATCAGTATGCAATTGATCAAAAACGTGTTTCTGACCCGCGACAAAACAGTTTCCCGAAAACTGGAAGAAATTTTGTTGGTTTACATCCTTGAAAATAACAGAATCACCTCGAAGGAAAGAATGCTTGAAGTTTATTTCAACATTATCGAATGGGGACCAAGTGTTTACGGAATTGGTGAAGCTGCACAATTCTATTTCCAGAAAAGACCGGCCGATTTAAATTTGAAAGAATGTTTGTTTTTGGCGACCATCATACCAAAACCAAAGAAATTTATGTGGCAATTTGACAACGCCGGAAAACTAAAATCGGCTGCAAACCAACAACAAAAATTCCTAAGCAATTTGATGTTGCGAAGAGGCCTTTTAATTGATGAAGACACCATTGGAGCATACCTTCCATTGCAAATTACCGGAAATGCCCATTCGTTTTTGAATTTGAAAGTGCAAGATTCTGTTGCTGTGGATTCGTTGGCTGTGGATGAACTGTTTGAGTGATAATTAAACGCCAAAACAAAAAGAAGGTACGAAGGATTCAAGTATTTTAAAAATCCGTTTAAACCGATTTAAAATATTTCTCAGGTGTTCGTTGCAGACGAGCACCTGAGTGGTACAATTTAAAAACCCATTTTAATAATTTGTGTCATCCAGCTCCACTTTTCCGTTAAAAGTTTTGTACAGGAATAAAAAATAGGCCGCTAGCAATGGCGCTCCAATCATAACAATAGTTAACATAATTCCCAATGATTTTTGCGAGGAAGCAGCATTGTAAATAGTAATGCTATGGGCTGGATCAATGGTGGAAATTAATAATGTCGGATATAACTGAAATGCAACCAGCATAAGCAAAAAAGCCATCGTTAAGGAAGAAAACACCAAGGCCTGAAAATATTTCTTTTTTGATACCAAACGCGGAACATTGGCTACCGCCAGAAAGGATAAAATCGGCAGTATAAAAAATAAAGGATTCTCTTTAAAATTATCCGTTACCCCGTGAATAAACAGAAGCGTATAGATGGTTGTTATTGAAAAACTGACAATAAAAAACAGCATTCCTTTTTTTAATAAAAATGTCAATCGCGTGTGTAATTTACCTTCTGTTTTTAACAACAGAAAAATAGCGCCCTGTGTCATAAAAATAGAAAGCGTTGTAAATCCGACCATCAAGGCATACGGACTTAAAAAGGCAAAGAAAATGCCGCCTTTATAACTGTAATTTGCACCTATTTCAAAACCTTGCAATACGTTTCCCAGCACAACTCCCAATAAAAAAGCAATTAAAACATTGGATGCTGAGTAAACAATATCCCAGGTTTTTCGCCACCACAGCATTTTTTCGGCACTTCTGAATTTTATCGATGCTGAGCGTAAAACCAATAAAATTAAAAATAACATAAAAGGAATATACATGGCTGAAAGCATTGTAGCATACATTACAGGAAAGCCTGCAAACAAAGCGCCGCCTCCAATAATTAACCATACCTGATTGGCATCCCAAAGCGGGCCTATTGCATGGATGGCAATTCTTCGGCTTTCATCTTGCTTAAAAAATAAATGCCAGGCGCCTGCGCCATAATCAAATCCTTCTAAAATAGCATAACCCGAGAATAACAAGCCAACTACCAAATACCAAAGTGTGGGATAATCTATGCCTAAAAATGTTTCCATACTGCTGTAAATTAACTGGTTTTTAATTGATTTTGAGGTTTTTCATCGTAAGGGCCATGTTTAATTTTTTTATTTAAGGAATATAAAAACAACACAAATAGTAAGGAATACACCACTAAAAATAAAATCAATGAAAACAATATTTGATTCGCCGAAACGGCTTGCGAAAAGCCTTCACTGGTTCTTAAATGACCATAAACAATCCAAGGCTGTCTTCCCATTTCGGCAGCAAACCAACCTGCCTGATTGGCAATTTGGGGCAATAAAACGGAAAAGGAAAAAATCCACATCAGCCATTTGGTTTCAAATAATTTCCCTCGCCACCATAAAAAACAGGCATAAAAAGAAATTGCGATTAAAAACATACCAATAGAAACCATAATATGATAAAATTGAAAAACGGCATTTACCTGCCCCGGCCGATCTTCTTCCGGAAAAGCATTTAAACCGGTGATAGGCGCTTCAAAATCCTGATGCACTAAAAATGACAATCCACCAGGAAGTCCCAAACCGGTAACTTCTTGCTTTTCATTGTCTACCCAACCAAACAAATACAAATCGGCTGGTGCGGAGATGTCATAATGACCTTCCATCGCCGCCAATTTAGCCGGTTGATTTACTGCAACGCCATCAGCAGAACTATGGCCCGAAATTAATTGGGTAAAAGAAACTATGGTTGCAACCACCAAAGCTATTTTGAAAGCTATTTTTGATATTTCAACAAATTTTCCTTTACGGATATAATAGGCATGAACACTTAAAACCATAAATGCGCCTGCTAAAAAAGCGCCTTGCCACACATGAATAATCCGATCCACACTTGAAGGATTAAAAACCATGGCCCAAAAATCGGTGACTTCTGCTCTGGCAAAAAAACCTTCTCCAACAATGTGGTAGCCTGCCGGGGTTTGTTGCCAACTATTCGCCACTACAATCCAAACTGCCGAAAACATAGAACCAAAAAAAACACCAATGGTTGATATAAAATGCACTTTAGGAGAAACCCTATTCCAGCCAAAAATTAAAATTCCTAAAAAAGTACTTTCCAATCCGAAGGCAAATAAACCTTCCGCTGCCAAAGCGCTTCCAAAAATATCTCCTACATATCTGGAATAAACGGCCCAATTGGTGCCAAATTCAAACTCCATAATAATTCCTGTGGCAACACCTATTCCAAATATGATGGCAAAAATTTTCAACCAAAACTTTGTTAAAAGTTCATATTCCTTTTTTCCTGTTTTTAGATACAGGCCTTCCATAATTACCATAATTAACCCAATTCCAATACTTAAAGGAGGATAGATATAATGAAAGGCAATGGTGAAAGCAAACTGAATTCGGGCTAATATTTCAACATCCATGAGCGTAAGATTATAGTAAACAAATTTAAGGCTTTAATTATGCTTTAAATGAATTTACTTTGATTAATTCGAAAGGAAGTTTTAGAATTGCGATCGGCTATAAAAAGGCCGGATAAGGTTGTGTATTTTTGTTTATGCAGATTTGTAAGTCGTATCCTTTTATTGTGCTTGAAGCCAATGTCCAAAGAAAACAGCATGAGTCAAAAAAAGAAAATTTTAAATGAAGAAATTACAGCAGGTTTGTTGCAACAAGAAAAATATAGGTGTTTAAAAACATAAATAATAAAGCAGGCAATGAAACCCAAATACTGTCTTTTATATACAAACGTGTCATAAAGCCAAGCAGCATCAATAAAGCCAATCCGGCAGAAGAAATGTAAAGTAAAAAGGGAACAAATAAACCTAACAACAGTCCTAAACCGCCAGTAATTTCTAAAACAGCGGTTAGTGCTGCTACCTTTTCCAGTCCAAATCGTTTAAATTCGGCTTTCATCATAGGGGAAGTGAAATAAGTCACCCCATAATATAAAAACGAAATTCCCGAAAAAATAATAAGAATTTGCAGTACACCCATTCCTAAAGCAGGTTTGCCGCTGCTAAAGCAATATAAGCACTAAGCATTAAAAGTACAAATGATGGCAATCGTTTTATCAAAGGGTTTTTTGCCTGAAAATGAAAATACTGTGCCGCTATCATCAAAACTCCCATAAGAATTGCTGGAATCAGCACCAGTTCGGAATGCCAAATCCCTACAACCAGTAAGGTAGACAACACAAGTTTTGCTGCGCCCACCATGGTGCGGGTAAGATTGCTTAATCCATATTGTTTAA
>CAZBGP010000182.1:0-3772 GCA_964491495.1 uncultured Lutibacter sp.
GCGCTTCCTAATGTTTCAACGGTTTTCATTTGTTTTACCACAATGCCCAATTTCATCAATCGCCACGATCCTAGCGCCATAAATGTGGTAAATGCCACCGGAATTTCTTCAGGTAAAATACTTATGGCCAGTGTTAGTGCCACCAGTAAACTTTCAATGGCGTTATCCGATTTAAAATAGTTTATTCCCCAAACAATAATGAAGATAACCGCGCCAACAGCAACCATTTTTTTAACAAAACTGTTGATTTGTTTTTCTAAAGGCGTTTTTTCTTCAGTGATGCTTTCTAAACTTTTTCCTATTTTTCCAAGTTTTGTGTCGTTTCCAATGGCGGTGACAGTTGCAATCGCCAATCCGCTTGTGATTGTGGTGCCTCTAAATATTGTTGAAATGTTGGAATTGGTATCTTTGTAAACCGACAAAGATTCGCCGGTTAAAAGTGATTCATTTACTGAAAAATCGTTGGAATGAACAATAATTCCATCGGCGGCAACGGCCGTGCCTTCTTCAACCATTAAACTGTCACCAATTACAATTTCTTCGCTTTTTATGTCTTCAACCTTGCCGTTTCGTATGACTTTGCAAATGGGCTGCGCATATTCTTTTAATTTTTCTAAAGCGTTTCTGCTTCTGGATTCCTGAAACAATGAAATGGTGGCTATAAGCACAATGGCGCCACTCAAAAAAATGCCATCACCAGTTTCTCCACTGATAAAATAAATGGAAGCTGCCACTAACAATAAAATAATCATTGGGTCTTTTAGCAAACTTTTTACAGCGCTTAAAAAGCCGCTTTCTTTTTTGAAATTTAAGGAATTCTTGCCATATTTTTCCCTTGCCAGCAATACTTCTTTTTGGGACAATCCTTTTATGTTGAAGTTGGCGATAGCCATAAATATGAATGTTTAAAGAAAAAAACACACTCAAATTTACAAAACATATTGCAGGTTCAATTGATTTTAATCAGCAAAATAGATTGAAATTTAAAGCTTGATCAAAAAGATGAAAAAAAACCTAATTTTTAATGCGTTTCATTCTTTTTGGTCCATACCAAAGCCAAAAACCGGTAATGGTAAAAAGCAATAGCGACAATCCCATGATGGTGGTGTAAATTAATTTAATTTGGCCATTTGAAGTGCCAAAATAGCGATCTAGAATGGAACCATCGTGGATGTTTTCAAAAAAATCGGAGTGTCTTTTGCTAATGTTTAACAGATTTCCTGTTGCGCCGTCCAGTTGAATTTCCCAATAATGATTTTTAAATACAAACTTTACGATTCCTTTATTGCTTCTTACATCAATGCGATCCAGTTCTAAAGATAAATTTGGTGAAACGGAATCAAGCAAAATAAAATTGGCTTTTTTGTGTAAACTGTCTAAGGGTAACCAAAGTTTTAGGTTGGTTGAAGTTCCTTCGTATGATTTGGGTATTAAAAGTCCGTTGCTGTGATTTTTCCATCCTAAAATTATCCCTGTAACAGCGATAAAAAAGAAAAAGATGAAAAGAAGCGCCCCTGTTGCCCTGTGAACTTTTCTGAATGTTCTTAAAATTTTTGCTTGCTGTTTTTTGGAATTAATTTTTGTCATCAAATAAAAGTGAAATCTATTGGGAAGTCTAATTAAATTTTTGAAGTCTTTTCGATGCTGTTTTTAAATTGAAGTTTTTCTTTCGGAATAAATCCTTTTAAGATTAAAACTAGTCCAAAAACCATCAACATAATACCCATAGCGCGTTTAATTTTGAAAGTTAACGCCGGCGTTAATTTTTTTATCAATTGTTTTGCCAGTAATATTTTTCCGAGATCTGTAATGAAATAGCTAAGAATTATCAGGGCAAAATAGTTGAATATTTTAGCGGGATTCATTTCTAAATTAGAACCAATAATGACAATCATTCCCAGCCAAAATGCCAATACGCCAACATTGATAAAATTGAGTAGAAATCCTTTTAAGAACAGTTTTTTGTAATTTGTTTTTTCGGGCAGCACCAAAGTTTCGTCCTGTATGACTCTTTTTTGACTTTTATCAATGTAAGTGATAAGGCCGTAAACCAACAAAATTAAACCGCCTACCCAAAATAAGCGCGGGTCATCTTTAATTTCTTCCAAAAGGCTTTTACTGCCATAATAAGCAATTAAAATAAACACAATATCGCTTAAAACAACGCCCAAATCAAACGACAAAGCAGCACGTGCGCCTTTAACAATGCTGGTTTGAATTAACGTAAAAAAAACGGGGCCAATCATAAAGGAAAGGAAAAACCCAATAATTATCGCTTCTTTAAGTTCGAAAAAGGTCATATATTTTGTTTACAAAAATGTGAAATTACTATAATTTATTAAACATTGTCGTAATCAATGGTGATTTTTTGTGTTGTGGGATGTGCCTGGCAGGTTAAAATGAAACCATCCTTGATTTCGGCATCGCTTAAAATGGAATTTTTTTCCATCACTGCTTTTCCTTCGGTCACTTTTGCCAAACAACTGCTGCAAATTCCGCCCTGGCAAGAATAAGGTGCGTCCAGCCCTTCTTTTAAAGCAGCGGTTAAAATGGTTAATTTTGAATCCATTTCAAAGATAGTTTCTTCATCATCAAGCGCAACGGTAATTTCGCAGGTTCCTTCAAAAGATGGAATTGTTACACTTTCTGAAGCAACAGGTGGCGTAAACAATTCAAAATGGACGTTGTTTTTATCCAAACCATTTTCAATCAAGGTTTCTTTTAAGGTGTTTATCATCATTTCGGGACCACATAAAAATGCGGTATCAAATGAGCTGTCTTTAAACTTATTTTTAAGGATAAAGTTGAGGTTTCCTTTGTCAATTCTACCAAATAAAGCGGCTTCATTTTTTTCTCTGCTAATTACATATTGCACTTTAAATTGTGCTGGATGAGCAATTTGCAAAAGGATTATTTCATCTTTAAAAATAGTGTCGGTTGTTGTTTTGTTGCCATAAATAAGCGTAAATGTGCTGTTTGGTTCTTCGGTCAAAACAGCTTTTATCATAGAAATTATTGGCGTAATTCCACTTCCGGCCGCAATACCCAGATAATTTTTTGCGTTTGCAGAATCCGTTTCCAGCAGAAACTTTCCTTCGGGCTGTGAGACTTCCAAAATGTCGCCTTCTTTTAAAATGGTGGAGGCAAAAACAGAAAATGTTCCGTTGTCAACCGCTTTTATGGCAATACGTAATTCGCCGCTGTTTGGTGCAGAACAAATGGAATACGCCCTGCGCAAATCTTCGCCGGCAAGGCTTTTTTTGATGTTAATATATTGTCCGGCAACAAATTTAAAGGTTTCTTTCAACTCATTGGGAATATCAAATAGGATAGAAACCGCATCAGAAGTTTCTTTTTTAATTTCTTTTATAGTGATCGCGTGAAATTTCGACATGTTCAATTTTTAGATTACAAAAATAGCGAAACTAAATATATTTTTTTGAAAAAACACCCAAGTCTAACATACATAAGAAAATTATGTATATATTTGAAATTCAAAAAAGCGCGTAAATCATCGAAATGGGAAATCAGAAATTATATAAGGGTTCTTTGCAAACCATTATTTTAAAGTTACTGGAAGAGAACGATAAAATGTATGGTTATGAAATTACCCAAAGAGTAAAAGAACTTACCAACGGAGATCTTCAAATTACAGAAGGCGCGCTATATCCTGCGTTGCATAAATTGGAAGCCGATGGCTTGTTGGATGTTGAAGTTGCCATGGTCGACAATCGCTTGCGTAAATATTATAAATTAACCGAAAACGGAACAA
>CAZBGP010000183.1:0-3735 GCA_964491495.1 uncultured Lutibacter sp.
GTGCCCGATGTAATTTTCATCAAATAAATTATTTGCATTTACATTGATATCAAAAATTGTTTTTCCAAATTTAACAGTGCCTCCAAATCCAAAATTCACCAGGGAATAACCTTTTGAAGCAGTTTCAAATCCGCTCACATGAGTTTGATTGAAAGTGCTCGAAACATTTAAAGAGGTGAACCCATCGGACAGCCAATTTTTAATGTTAAATTCTGTCCTTAACGTATTGTTCCAATTGTTTGCAGGAATTAACGGTAAATAGTCACCGTTTTGTTTTTCGCCGGTAACCGTTTCAAAACTGCTTTCTAAATGTAACCAGTCCAAAGGATGCGGATGAAAATGCACGCCAATTTCACCGCCATAGAGTTTTGCATCGTTTTGGATATAGTTAAAAACATCATTGTCTTCTAGTGTTTCACCAGTTGGCGACGTGTAAATATAATTGTTCACATGGTTGTAAAAACCATTTACAAAAAATTCAAAATGATCTGTGTTGTATTCAACATTTAAATCGGTTTGTATGTTTTGTTCTGTTTTTAAACTGCTGTTTCCAATTTCGTACCTGTTGGTTCCTTCATGAACACCGTTAGATGTGAGTTCGGCCAAATTTGGCGCTCTAAATCCAGAAGCGACATTGAATCGCACAATTAAATTGTCATTTATATTGGTTTTATAACCCAAGGAAGCATTAAAACTATTGTACGATTTATCAATGGCTTCAAAAGAGCCCTCTTCGCCAAAAGTTCCATAAGTTTCCGAAGTAATTGCCCTGTTGTCAAAACGCAATCCGGCCAGTATTACATTTGATTTCCATTCATAATTGGCAGTTCCGAAAAAACCGATATCATTGGTTACGGCATCAGGAATTAAATATTCTTCCCCAGAATTTATGTTGTTTTGGTGCATTCCCTGAATACCGAGGATGGTTTCTAATTTACCTGATTTTGGCAAATGGTATTTCACATCGTAATTAAAAGTATTCAGATTCATGTGCAGCACCGCAACATTGCTGTCTTCAAATTCGCTTCTGTCGTTATTGAGATAACTTAAATCAACATCCAATTTAGATTTTGAGAAAAACAAAATATTGTTGAAGCTCAATAAATGGTTAAAAACACCTTGTTTAGGATAAATCGTTTTTTTGTTGGTGGTTTGATCGGCAACACCGTCTTCCGGCATTCCCAAATCAAGCTTGTTGTAATTGTACCTAAAAACACTGGATATTTTTGAATCGCTATAGCCAATTCCTGTCTTAAAATCAGTTTCATTGTAACGTGTGTTTGTTACGCGATCTCCGCCTGCAATTTTATAATCGGAATGCATATTGTAACTTCCTCTCGCCAAAAATTTCCAATTTTCCGATGAGGTTTTTAAGCCTATTGACGAATTGCTTCCGGCCGTGTTTGAAAATAATTTCTGGTCAAAATTGGCAACAAAAGTATTCGCTTCAGCAAATTTTTCCGGAATAAAATACAATACGCCACCCAATGCATCTGACCCATAAAGCAAGGAAGCCGGACCTTTAATAACTTCCACGCTTTCAATTCCTGAATCGTTCAGTCCCAAACCATGTTCATCTCCAAACTGCTGATTTTCAATTCGTACGCCTTGTGAATACACCAAAACACGATTCCCGCTTAATCCGCGAATTACAGGTTTCCCAATGGAAGTACCTGTTGAAACTTGCGAAACTCCCGGAATGGTTGTAAGTCCTTCAATCAACGTGGAGGTTCCTTTTCTGTGAAGGGTTTTCATAGTTTCATGTTCCACCTTCATCACGTTTTGGGATTGCAGTTTATTGAAAACCGTTGAGACAATGACTTCATCCATTTTAAAGACGGCTTCTTCCAATATGAAATTTATGGAGGTTTCCTTTTCTGCCAATGATATTGTTTTTACTTGGGTTTTATAGCCGATAAAAGCCACGGTAATTTTAATGGCATTAGCTGGTAAATTGGTCAATTCATACAAACCGTTTTCATTGGTGGAAGTTCCTTTTTGAAGATCTTCAATATAAATGGTAACGCCCAATAAGGGTTCGTTTTGGCTGTTGGTAATTTTGCCTGATAGCTTGTTTTGCGAATGCGCAAATAAGGTGAATCCTATTGAAAATAGGATAAATGTATATAATTTCATCTGTAGTTTGTTATTATTTAAATCGCAAAATAAAATTCGCATTTTTCCCAACGTAAAATCTTAGGTTTCGTTATGCTTATTTCATTTCTGGTTTTTATTGAAAAAAAATATAAATTTTTATTATATCAATAAAAAAGGCGGAGCTCTGGAAGATTTGTAGTGAAATTTTGCAGATGCAGTTTGCGCTTCTGCAGTAACTATTTTTTCTTCATTTTCAAGTTTTTCAGCAAGGTGAATTTCTGAAGAAAAATCAATTTTAAGGGTGTTTATTTTGAAATGTAAAACGGAACAGTCAATTTTATGCGTATCGAAATGAACGATGTTTTGCGCTTTACAAACCGAATGTTCATGGTTTTCAAACGAATGATTAAACTGCACTGCAAAAGGCAGCAGCACAGTTGTAATCAATACAAAAGATATGATATTTTTTAAATGTATTTTAATTTTGCGCTAAATTTAGTTTGCTAAACTACAAAATTAAAACTAATCTTTTACACCCAACTTTTTTAAAATTACTTCCATCAAACACCATTTTGTGAATGCTGATTGAAATAAATTGGCGCCAACAAAGGCAGTAAACCACAGCCAGTCAACATTTACTTTTACGGCAAGCAACAAACTGATTAATATAAAGGCGCCAGCAACGGCTCTTACGATTCTGTTTTTCATTTTTCTGTTTTATTAATTCGATTTTTCAATATTTAAAACAACAACGTGAACTTTTGACATTGTTTTTTGTTTTGCATTAAATTCATCTGCTTTGATAAAGAAAGCATCTACATTTTCCTTTTTTACAAAAGCAAAGAAAATGATGGACTGGCTTTCATCCATTTCTCCGGCGAACCAGTTGCTTTCAACTGCTTCTTCAGACAAATCTCTAAAACCGTGCACTTCTTTATAAGAATAGATATGAATATCAGATTTTTTCAGCAAGAGTTTTATGTCCTTGGAAAACTCCTGAATCGCGGTAATGACAAGTAATTTCATATATTAATATTTTTATGGTTTTTAATAATCCTGCCTGTCTTTAAACAGGCAGGTTCATCGGAAATGGTATCATCACATTTCCATTAATCAAATTTTATGATTCTTCGGATGCTGATTTATCGTTATTATCCGAGTTGTTTTCCCATTTCTTTTTTTCTGTCATATAATAAATCATCGGAACCACAATAAGGGTTAGCATCGTAGAAACGATGGCGCCGGCAACCAATGATATCGCCAAACCCTGGAAAATTGGGTCAAACAAAATAATGGAAGCGCCAATAACAACGGCTCCTGTTGTCAGTAAAATTGGCGTGGTTCGCACGGCGCCTGCATCAATAATCGCTTGTTTTAAGGGAACACCGTCGTTCAATCGAATTTCAATAAAGTCGATTAAAAGTACCGAATTTCGCACCATAACACCCGCCAAAGCGATCATACCAATAAAAGAGGTTGCGGTAAAGAAAGCGCCCAAAATCCAGTGGCCCAATACAATACCAACCAACGACAGCGGAATTGCAAGCATCATCACCAATGGTGTTTTAAAGTTTTGGAACCAGCCAACAATTAACATATAAATGATAATGATGACCACCAAAAATGCCGTTCCTAAAT
>CAZBGP010000184.1:0-3730 GCA_964491495.1 uncultured Lutibacter sp.
AATATGACAAAATCGTTCCTCAAATTCCCTACTTTAATACTTCTCATTTCTATACTATTTTGTACCAGCAGTTGCAATAGAGGCAAAGCCCAGGAACCAACGATGGAAAACGGCGAAAAAAATACCGTAAAAACCATAGATGCTCCAGAAAAGAAAATTTCCGCAATCGACACGGTCGATTACAACAATAAAATGTTGGCCTTGTCAAACAATGATACTACCGGATTTTGGCCTGTAAAAACACCTTATCCATTGCCTGGCGCAATATTGCCGTATAACAGAATCATTGCTTTTTATGGGAATTTGTATTCCACAAGAATGGGGATTTTGGGTGAATTGCCTAAAGACGAAATGCTAAAAAAACTGCAGGGCGAAGTTGCCAATTGGCAAGCTGCCGACCCAACCACAAAAACAATTCCTGCCTTGCACTACATCGCTGTCACAGCACAAAAACTGCCTGGAAAAGCAAAAATGCACCGATTGCGAATGCCGTTTAAACAAATAGACACCATACTGAATTGGGCAAAACCGATTGATGCTTTGGTGTTTTTGGATATTCAGGTTGGACACAGCACTTTAAAGGACGAAGTTACCGCGCTGGAAACCTATCTCAAAATGCCCAACGTTCATTTGGGAATTGATCCTGAATTTTCCTTGAAAAATGGCCATGTGCCCGGCACCAAAATAGGATCTTTCGATGCTTCAGACATCAACGATGCGATTGCTGTTTTGGCAAAATTGGTTAGGGAAAATAACCTGCCGCCAAAAGTGCTGGTTGTACACCGATTTACCCAAGGAATGGTGACCAATTATAAAAATATTAAAATAGTTCCTGAAGTTCAGGTTGTGATGGATATGGACGGATTTGGCGACAAAATTTTAAAAAGATCTACCTATCTGCGCTATATTTATAGAGAACCTGTACAATTTACCGGCTTTAAAATATTTTATAAAAACGACAATAAAAATGGTTGGAAAATGTATACACCCGAAGAGTTATTGAAATTTACGCCCAAACCTATTTATATTCAATATCAGTAATTCATAGCAACCATTTTTTACAGCAAGTTTTGACTAATTTTACCGTTGTAACAAAAGTTAGTTGAAAACGTCCAATTAGATAAAAAAATCAAACAATGAGCAAAGTCATAAAATTTGGGGAAGAAGTTGAGGGATATAATATTCCTGTGCTGAACGAACGAGAAATAAGAGCTGCGGCCGGACTTCTCTTTTTATTGATGTTGATCTCTATCATGGTCGTAATTCTTAAGGGCGATTTTTCAATGCTAAAATATGCCGTGACCATATTCCTTGCCGATATTTTAATAAGGGTTTTTGTGAATCCTAAATTTGCGCCAACTTTAATTATGGGACGTTTAATTGTGAGAAATCAAGTTCCCGAATATGTGGGTGCTGCCCAAAAAAAGTTTGCCTGGATCATTGGCGTGGTGTTGGCCGCAACTATGTTTGTTCTTTTGGTGGTTGCAAATACCTATAGCCCAATTACGGGCCTTATCTGTTTAATTTGTCTGCTGTTCTTATTCTTCGAATCGGCTTTTGGTATTTGTATTGGATGCAAATTTTATAATTTATTTTACAAAGAAAAAGCCCAATACTGTCCAGGTGAAGTGTGTGATGTGAAATCGAGACAAGCAATTCAGAAAACATCCATCGTTCAAATTTTGATTATTTTTGCCTTTATCGCCTACATTTTCTTAACCGTCTTTTTATTCAATGATACTTTTTCGGAACGGCCAACCGACTTATTTGGAATAGAAAGTGCGCAACATTCGAATTAAATTTAATAACCCGTTCAGGTTTGAAGACATTGACCCCTGTTAATATGAAAACATACCAACATTTTGAAACCGAACGATTAATTTTAAAACCCACGGCTTCAGCAGATGCCGAATTCATTTTTGAATTGGTGAACACCCCAAAATGGCTTGCAAATATTGGCGACAGAAACGTGAAATCGGCGGAAGATGCCAAAGCGTATATTGAACAAAGAATGACTACCCAACTGGAAAAACTTGGTTTTGGAAATTACACGCTCATCAGAAAAGCCGACAACCTTAAAATAGGCACTTGCGGATTGTATGACCGGGAAGGTTTGGAAGGCATTGATATTGGTTTCGCCTTGTTGCCTGCATACGAAAATATGGGTTATGGATATGAAAGTGCTGCAAAATTACTGGAAGTTGCCGTTAAGGATTTTAGTATTAAACTCATCAGCGCAATTACCACCAAAGAAAATATTGCTTCACAAAAACTCATTGAAAAATTGGGTCTTAAATATGTCAATACCATAAATATTCCCAATGATGAGGAGGAATTGTTGCTTTATAGGTTGGAATGTTAAAAATTCCTAATTGCATATTTTTTAAATAAAACGCTACAAATCAAACATACTTGCTTTCCGCGTCCGTTTTTTTAGTTTAAAAATTCGGTCGTGGTAATATTCCTTTAACTCTTCTATAAATGTCAGCGGATTTTCATATTCCGTTAATACTTTATAGGTGTGTTTGGTTTTGGCAAGTTGCAGTTGTTTTTCCAGTTTCAGGAGTTCGTTTTGCAAATAAGCATCTTCTTTGATACTTTTTTCAGAAAATTCAGGGAGCTGCATCATCGCATTTCCGCTAAAAATGTGCGTATGAAAAATTTGAAGTTCGTCCAGGCTGCCGTTTTGGTAAATGGCTATCAATTTGGTGGTCACTTCTGTGGCAAGGTCAATTTTTTCGTGGTTCATGGAAAATTTATCAGGATGCACAAAAAGCATGGCTTCACGGTACAAGCGCTTTTTTTCCTTTTGATCGCCTTCGCTTGTTTCATTTAAGCTTTTTTTGGCAATAACTTTTAAGCCATCAACTTCCTTAAAGTTTTTCCCTTTCTTTTTTTGGGCAAAACGTTTTTCTTTTTTTGCCAATTGCACTTTTTTGTAAAGTACAGTCAACTCTTGTTCCTCAATAAGTTCATTGATTAAATGCGAACGCAAAATGGCTTCAAAAGCATTCGTTTTTTGTTCAATAATATTAAGTTCTTGTTGTAAAAGGGTAATCTTGGCTTTCAGCAACAATTGCTCTTGCGCGGTATCGGTTGAAACGGGAAGCGTGTGTTTGGTCATTTACAAAATATCAATGTGCAAATTTGCTAAAAAAAATGCAAAAACCAGCATTACGTAATTTGCAAGATGACTACTTTATTTTATTTGTCTTTTTTAGACAGAAAAAATAAATTCTTATTTATGAAATAAAGTCGTATTCTTTTGTCGTTATCCGATTTTTTAGCCTGAACGATATCTCCGTTAAAACTGAGAAGTGTTTTAATTTTTAGGTTAATTTCTTCGAGTTTCTGCACTTTTATGCGCTCATTGTGGGCTGCGCTATATTGCTTTTCCTCTACAATGCTTAAAATTTTATTGGAGCTCACATCAGTGCCCAAAACCAACAATTTTAAAATCTCCATCGCTTTTTGGTCGAACTCAATAAATTTATTTTGATACCGCAGGCCATTGTCCAACAAAACAATTTTCTTTCTTTTTTTGAATTGCCTAAAACCAACATTGGCCAAAAATGCCAATAATAGTATGCTCCCTGCCAATGAAAATGATCCTTTTAATAAATTATAATTGCTGTAAAAAGGTTTTTCAGAAACAAATTCGCCTATAAATTCCTCTTCGCTGACACTTTTTAAATAAATTTTATAGTTTTCTTTGAAATAGAAAAAATAA
>CAZBGP010000185.1:0-3725 GCA_964491495.1 uncultured Lutibacter sp.
GTTCTGCACATTTTTTTGGAGACAATACGACTCTTCTGTCTGGCGGATTTTTTCTTTCTTTAAGGATTCCAATCTTCATTGTGTAATTTGGTATAAGTTTTGCTTCAAAGATATCAGGAATTAAAGGATATTACAAACAATAATCTGATTGAATTTTTATACATTTGCATTCTTCTTAGAAGATTTGGTTCTTTGATTTATTGGGGACGACTGGTTTTGACTGCAAGGTCAATTAAGGTATAAGCATGTCGAGTAATGAAATAGCACTCGTAAATCTCAATTTCAAAAATTTAAACGGCGAAGATAACTACGCTTTAGCTGCTTAATCCGAATTACAGTAGGATGAGCCTTGTCACACTAGGTGTGAAAGCTGAATGTCTCTTGAAAGCCTTGGTTAGCGGCGGTCAATAAAGAGGCATCGTAAAAGTTAACATAGATTTGCCATTGTTTCGTTGGCATTTTGAAACTTAAGAAACTAAGCTTAAAGTGGGCTGTTTTCGGTCAGCTTTAAGTCGAAAACCAAACGAAAAATAAGCATGTAGAAAGTATTTTGGTTGCTTGTTTGGACCCGGGTTCGATTCCCGGCGTCTCCACTATTTTATTTCTCCTCATATAATAAAATTTCAATAATTCTGTTATTTACTTTGTCTGCACAAAGCAGGCTTTTAAAAAAGTATAATTTTAATCCTCTTTTTATGCTTTTTTGTTCATCAGATTAAATAATATGTACCCCATGAAAAACAGCATTTTAATTACTGCATTTCTAATTATCAGTCAAATTGGTTACACACAAACCTTAGAAGAAACTTCAAATTGGATTGAAAACAATGCGGGCGCACCAAATAACTTGTTCAGCAATACGATTGCTTACAACGCACAAACCAACAGATTACTTTTATATAAAAATTATTCTGCACCTTTTAAATTCAGAAAAGTTACCGAAATTGACCCAAAAGATGTGAGTAGTATCAGTTTGTATGAAGCTAATAAAAAAGGTGTGTTAAGAGGCATTCTTCTTCATTTTAAAACAGGCGGTTCCAACACTAAAATTTATTTGGCGAATAATGACACCAGGATTACTAATGTGAATAAGGTGGAAGAAAAACAAATGTTTGCATTTCCCATTATGGCTGAAGGGAATTTAGAACATTCTAAAAGAATTAAAAAGTATTATATACATTTATTCCAACAACTTGGTGTAACAGTTATAGACGGTGATACTTTATAACGAAGTTTTTTTTTAATTACCTATAAAACTTTCTGTTAAAAAATTTGCTTTTGTGCATGAAATGTCGATTTCAATCAATCAACTTTCATACAGAAATTGAAACCTTCACTTTGGCTCATTTCAACCGCTTTATCATAAAACTTTTTAGTATTTTGGTTGCTTGATAATTGTACCTAAAAAATGAACAATACAACCAAATATATTATTGGTGTAATGAGTGGAACTTCCCTGGATGGCCTTGATCTAGTTTATGTAAAAATAAACGCTGAAGAAAACTATCACTTTGAAATATTAAAGGCGGAAACTATTTCCTACAGCAATGAATGGAAATCAGCATTAAAAGAAGGATTTCATTTATCGGGTGAAAAACTGGTGAAGTTAGATGCTGATTATGGCATCTATTTAGGAAAAACCCTTTTAAATTTCATCGAAGAAAACAATATTGAAAAACTTGATTTTATCGCTTCCCACGGACATACCATTTTTCACAATCCGGAAAAAAAGTACACTTTACAAATTGGGAATGGGCCTTATATCGCTTCAATTACAGGCATAAAAACCATTTGCGATTTTAGGGTCCAGGATGTGGCTTTGGGCGGACAAGGAGCGCCGTTGGTGCCAATTGGAGATGAATTGTTGTTTTCAAAATACGATTATTGCTTAAATTTAGGCGGATTCTCAAATATTTCTTTCAATCAAAATCAGCAAAGAATTGCTTTTGATATTTGTCCGGTAAACATTGTTTTGAACCATTACGTTACCGCATTAAATATGGAATATGACGATAAAGGTGAAATTGCATCAGAAGGAAATATTGATAATAATTTATTAAAAACGCTTAATTCTTTACCTTTTTATAATGATGCCAAACCAAAATCTTTAGGATACGAATTTGTGGTGGAAACCATTTTTCCTATGATTGACAAGCACAACCTCAGCATAAAAGACGTTTTAAGAACATTTGTGGAACACATAGCCATTCAAATTTCAAAAAAAATAGATTCAGATTCTGGAAAAACATTGCTGATTACCGGCGGTGGTGCTTTCAATACTTTTCTAATAGCAAGATTACAATCGTACACAACTACGAAATTAATAATTCCTGAAGAAAGCATCATTAACTATAAAGAAGCTTTGGTTTTTGGGTTGCTTGGTTTGTTAAAAGACGAAGGCAAAAACAATTGTTTAAAAAGTGTCACAGGTGCAATTAAAGATCACAGCAGCGGCGTTGTTTTTGAAATTTAATTGAAGAGAAAATATTAAATATTAAAAGTTAAATATTAGAAGTTAAAATTTTGAAAGTGAAGCCTACAAATTGCTCATTAAAAAATAATCGTAAATCTGTCACCCTAAGCGCAGTCGAAGGGCGTAAATCGTAATTCAAAATAATGTCATCAAGAACCATAAATCTAGTAGACCTTTCTAAAATCATTGAAGGTGAAGTGCATTTTGACGATTTACACAAAAGCATTTATGCTACTGATGCTTCGGTGTATCGGAAAATTCCTTTGGGCGTTGCTTATCCGAAAAACAATGCAGATTTAAAAGAGATTGTACATTTCGCCACAAAAAATAACATCACATTGATTCCTAGAACTGCCGGAACCTCTTTGGCCGGACAATGTGTTGGTGAAGGTTTAATTGTGGATGTTTCAAAACATTTCACAAAAATCTTGGGTTTTGATGAACATCAAAAAACAGTGACGGTTCAGCCCGGTATTGTACGTGACGAACTTAATATTTTTTTAAAATCCTACGGATTATTTTTTGGGCCAAACACTTCAACAAGCAACAGATGTATGATTGGCGGTATGGTTGGCAACAATTCATCTGGCACAACATCGATAAAATATGGCGTTACACGAGATAAAGTTCTTGAGTTAAAAACAATTTTAAGCGATGGTTCTGAAGCTGTTTTCAATGTAATAAACACGACTGAATTCAACCAAAAAAGATTGGGAAGCTCTTTGGAAAACAGGATTTACCAAACCATTTTTAACGAACTTTCGAATACAGAAAATCAGCAGGAAATTTTAAGGGAATTTCCAAAAAGGGAAATCCACCGAAGAAATAACGGTTATCCCGTTGATGCTTTACTAAATTTTGAACTTTTTGGCGGAACAAAAAACACCGTAAACTTGGCAACTTTGCTAACAGGAAGCGAAGGCACTTTGGCTTTTACCACAGAAATTACCATTCAGCTAGATGATCTGCCACCAGCGAAAAACATCATGATTGTTGCGCATTTTAACAGTATCCAAGAAAGTCTGGAAGCTGTGGTTGTGGCCATGAAACACAATTTATACACTTGTGAATTGATGGACAAAACTGTTTTGGATTGCACCAAAAATAACCGAGAGCAGTTAAAAAACAGGTTTTTTGTTGAAGGCGATCCAAAAGCATTGTTGATGCTAGAAATCTGCACTAATTCAGATGAAGAATCCAATAAACTGGCAGATAAACTCATTGAAGATTTAAAGAAAAACAACTTTGGTTA
>CAZBGP010000186.1:0-3641 GCA_964491495.1 uncultured Lutibacter sp.
AACTTTTAACTTTTAACTTTTAACTTTTAACTTTTAACTTTTAACTTTTAACTTTGCCCCCTTCGGGGGCTATTCTTCCTCATTAAAAAACACCTTATAAAACATCATTTTTTTCTCTTCATCATAGCCTTTTTCCAGGTATTCGCTGGATGCTTCGGGCGCGTCGATATCGAGTTTTATCACAATGTTGGTGTCTAATTTTATTTCAGTTTTAATTTTTTGCTTTTGCTTTTTGAAAACCGCTTCAGAAACCGTAAACTGATTTCTCACCAACACATCATTCAACGTTTCATATTGTTTTTTATACTCGTCGAACTTCAATTTTTGTTCCTCATTTTCTTCAAAAATATTTCCCTTAAAATCGTCGATGTTCACCAACTCATTGGTTTTAAAAAAGTCGACTGCCCGTGCCAAAAAGGTGTTTTTTTCCTGAATCCCTAACTCTTCCTTAATAATATCTTCGGAAAATTCCTTACACATTTCCAAATAATTCTTGGTGTGCTGGTTGTTGTCATCGGCATATTTTACATTCAAAAAGTTTTGAATCCAGTAAAGCGAGTCGTAATTATTGGTGTCAACACTCAAAACCACTTTCCCTTCCGAGTCGGTTGTGTTGACAATTAAACAACCCTTATCCAATTTTTTGGTGCTGATTCCTTTTTGCACATACACGTCCAAACTGTTGTTTTCCATATGCGTCTGGAAGAAATCGAGCTTGTTTTCAATCTTAAAAATTCCCAACGCCTGAGTAATCACATCCTTATATTCCACATCTTCAAAAAGTGCCACAATCACATCGCCGGTTTTAATTTGTGCCGAATTGGATTGCTCATACAAGTGATTCACAATATGCCTAGAAACTTCAATAAACGATTCCGCATCCTTAAAAACCTGGGCTGCGTAGCTGTTAATTTCATTCAATTCAATGTTTGCGTGGTGGTTAAAACGATAACTTTCCGTTACGGCACCAAACGGTTTCAGCAAAAAAGGCTTCATCAATTCATAACTTTCCTCATCAAAAGTAATGGCGCTTTCCGAAAAAATATTGGTGGCGCTGTTGAATTTATTCCCCACTTTATGAATAATCATTTTTGAAATACTGGCACGGGTTCTTTTAATCATCTGTTCGTTTTTAACATGGGCAAATGTATCATTTTAATGGTAATTTTTTGGAGGAATTTCAAAAACAAGGGTGTTAAAATTAGTCATTTGGGCGTTCCCCTATTGGGTCGGGCTTTATTCGTTATTTTTATTTTATTAATTCGGAACTCATGAATACAAATATTTCACTACTCGCTTCCCGTAAAAACGGATAAGCTCAAACATACCGTTCAATCCCTAACGCACATTGAAATAAAAATGATTAATCCCAAATCGACCTTTAATAGTCTAACCGCAAGTATCGCAAAGGAATACGCAAAGATCGACAATCATTTTAAATAAAAATTTCCTTGCGCACTTTGCTATTTTTTATTTGCGTGCTTTGCGGTTAAAAAATTTATCGAATCAAAATTATTACAACATTAATTTCAATTGCTCCGGCAGCAACCTAAAGGTTTTCCGGTGATAATCGGTAATCCCAAATTCCCTGATGGCATCTCTGTGAGAAAGTGTTGGGTACCCTTTGTTTTGTTTCCAATGATAATTGGGGAATTCAAGATCCAGCCGTTGCATAAAATCGTCCCTGTACGTTTTTGCCAACACCGAAGCCGCTGCAATACTCATAAATTTGGCGTCGCCTTTTACAATGGTGGTGTGCGGAATATTTTTATAGGCCTTAAATTTATTGCCGTCAACAATAATGTGTTCAGGTTCTATGGTCAGTTTTTCAATGGCCAAATGCATCGCCAAAATAGATGCCTGTAAAATATTGATTTCATCAATTTTCGCTTCAAAAACATAAGAAACGCCAAAAGAAATGGCATTTTTTTCGATAAACGGCCGCAATATTTCGCGCTGTTTCTCTGTCAGTTGTTTCGAGTCATTTAGCAAAGGATGGTGAAAATCGGCAGGCAACAAAACCGCGGCAGCAACAACCGGTCCGGCCAAACAGCCTCTGCCCGCCTCGTCAGTTCCTGCTTCAACCTTGTTTTTTAAAAACCATTTTTTAAGGGCCATAAACTAAATTGAATGAATAATTAATGATGGACAATTAAAAATTCATCATCCAAAATTTATAATTTTTTGCAACGCACGCAATTCACAAAATTAGCGTTAATTCCTTTGGAGAAATCCATAAATTTACTTTTATTAGTTTCAGCTGTTTAAATTTTATTTTTTATTGGTAACAGCTGCTGTTCGCAATTAGTCATTTTTTTGTAAGTCAAAATTTGTTATGCTCGGTTCAGCTGTTTAAAATTTCATTTTTTAGGGGTACCAGCTGCTATTCGCCATTATCATTACTAAGCGTATCAAAATTTGTTGGGCTCGTTTCAATCAAATAATTTACCTTTGTTGCTTTAAATATTTTATGAAAAAATTATTCGCCGTATTATTTTTTGGATTTTATTTGATGACCGTTGATGCGCAGATTATGAGACAGCAAGAAGGCGGCGGCGTATTTAAATCCGACAGCACCACGTTTAAAAATGAAGTGCAAATTAAACTCAGCGGAGAAACCAAATATACCGATTACAAAATAATCTCCATAAACAACGATACAACCCTTGTTGACACTACGTTAACCATCGCTAAAGATTATAAATTTAATTATATCAGAAAAGACAATTTTGAATTGTTGCCTTTTGCCAATCAGGGTCAAACATATAACAAACTGGGCTATAATTTTAATGACAATTCGCTGTTTCCAACCATTGGCGCAACTGCAAAACACTACAATTATTACACTATTGAGGATGTTTATTATTACGATGTTCCAACGCCAACTTCCGAATTTATGTACAGAACCGGAATGGAGCAAGGACAGGTTTTGGACGGGTTTTTAACGATGAACACTTCCCGTCAATTGAATTTTTCTATTGCTTATAAAGGATTGCGTTCCTTGGGAAAATACCGGAATTCCTTGGCAAGCCATGGGAATTTCAGGACATCCGTTAATTATCAGTCGAAAAATAATTTCTATTTCTTGAAAGCGCATTATATGTCGTTCGACTTATTGAACAACGAAAATGGCGGTTTGACAGAAGCTTCAATAGCCTATTTTGAAATTGACGATCCCAATTATACAGATAGAGCCCGTTTGGAAGTCAATTATGTGGATGCCAATACTATGTTTGAAGGAAAACGCTATTTTTTAGACCATCAAGTCACTTTATTTTCCAAAGAAAATAAAGCCGAAAAGCACAATGCCGCAATATCAGATAAGTTAAAAGAATATAATACAACCCTAAAGCAAATTGAAACACTGAAAAAAGATACGGTTTCCTTTTCGATGAAACCTGAAGTTAGGATTGATGCAAAAAGCCAAAGGACAAACAAAAAGTTACCGAAAAAAGAAAAAGAGAACATCGCCAAAACCGATTTAAATAAAGAAAATCCGGTTATAAATATTGAGGCTATGGTAAAAGAAACCTCTTTAACGAAAAAAGATACCCTTAAACTTGATTCAATCCGCGCCATTAAAATAAAGAAAATTGACTCTTTGTTAATTGTTGCTGCAACACTCAAAGTTGATTCAAGCC
>CAZBGP010000187.1:0-3617 GCA_964491495.1 uncultured Lutibacter sp.
TTCCAAAAAACTTTGAATTGAACTTCGCCGCCTGGTTTAAATTCTTCCTCGGTTGTTTGTGAAAATAAAGAAATTGTAAAAAGGAATGCACTTAAAAATAAGATTTGTTTTTTCATTTGGATAACTGCTTTGATTTACATTCAACAACTAGCGAAAAATTTAATTAAATCGTGAAATTAAGATATTATCCAATAATCAATATTGACGAATATCATTTTTTAAATCTGAGCCCTTTTTTGGCCAAGAATTTTTTATTTCAATTTAAAAGGAAGAATGTAAAATGCAATTGCTGCTTTTATTGGTTCATCCAGTATTAGTTTTTGTCGCTGCAAAGAACTTATGCCTATGTTAATTTAATGTTAAGCAGATGTTACGGTTTTAATAAAATTTACAATAAAAAAAGGCTGCCCGAATAGGCAGCCTTAAACATTTCACAAATTAGTTGACAAAAACTAAATGGATATTATGAAAGGATATATTTAAAACTGATTTAAATACCTCGCAAATTTCAACCAATAATTCCTTTTTTATGTAACCAAATCATTATGTAATTATTAAATATTTCTCAAAAATAAGTGTCTAAAGTTAACAGTTCCCATCATTGAATGGACTTCAATTTTATGGATAAAAAATAAAACAAATATTTTTTTTACTTTTTCATACGCATGCTAAATAGCGGGTTTAACCGCAAATCTCGCAAAGAAGACGCAATGTTCGCAAAGTTAGAGGTTTTTAAAATTAGAGATTTGCGTTCCTTGCGAAAAAAACTTAGCGTCCCTAGCGGTTAAAAAAAGCTGCCTTTTCAGACAGCCTTTAAAAAATTTAAATAGATGATGTCGCCTATAACGGCAGGTTTATTTTTAAGCACAATTCTATCAATTGCTCATCGTCAATTTGAGAAGGCGCATCAATCATCACATCTCGGCCGCTGTTGTTTTTAGGGAACGCAATAAAATCACGAATCGTTTCTTGTCCGCCCAAAATTGCCGTTAAACGGTCAAGTCCAAAAGCAATGCCACCGTGAGGCGGCGCGCCATATTCAAAGGCATTCATTAAAAATCCGAATTGTTCTTTTGCTTTTTCAGGCGTAAACCCCAAATGATTAAACATCAAAGCCTGAGTTTGCTTGTCGTGAATACGAATAGATCCGCCGCCAATTTCATTTCCGTTCAGCACCAAATCGTAAGCATTGGCACGTACTTTTCCTGGATCAGTGTCTAACATCGCCATATCTTCAGGTTTTGGTGAGGTAAAAGGATGGTGCATCGCGTGAAAACGTTTTGTTTCTTCGTCCCATTCTAACAAAGGAAAATCTACCACCCACAAAGGCGCAAATTCTTTTGGGTTGCGCAAACCCAGTTGATTTGCCATTTCCATACGCAAAACGCTCAATTGTCCGCGCACTTTATCGGCAATACCCGATAAAACACAAATCAAGTCACCTGCTTTTGCGCCGGTTATTTCAGCCCATTTCTTCAAATCGGCTTCGTCATAAAATTTATCGACCGATGATTTTAAAGTTCCGTCTTCATTGCAACGCACATAAACCATTCCCGATGCCCCAACTTGCGGACGCTTCAAAAATTCAATAAAAGCGTCAATTTCTTTTCTGGTAAATTTATTTCCGCCGGGAACTGCTATTCCCACAACCAATTCTGCCGAATTAAAAACCCCAAAATCTTTGTGCTGCGCCACGGCATTCAATTCTCCGAATTCCATCCCAAAACGAATATCCGGTTTGTCGTTTCCGTATTTGCGCATCGCTTCATCATAAGTCATTCTTGGAAATTTGGCCACATCAACGCCATTCACTTCTTTTAACAAATGACGGGTCAATCCTTCAAAAGCATTCAAAATATCTTCCTGCTCCACAAACGCCATTTCACAGTCAATTTGGGTAAATTCAGGCTGTCTGTCGGCACGCAAATCTTCATCCCTAAAACATTTCACAATCTGAAAATACTTATCCAATCCGCCCACCATCAGCAATTGCTTAAAGGTTTGAGGCGATTGCGGCAAAGCGTAAAACTGACCTGCATTCATGCGGCTTGGCACCACAAAATCACGTGCGCCTTCGGGCGTAGATTTGATCAAATAAGGCGTTTCTACCTCAATAAATCCTTCTCCGGAAAGGTATTTTCTGGTTTCCATCGCCACTTTACTGCGGAAAATCAGGTTATTTTTTACCGGATTTCTTCTAATATCCAAGTAACGATATTTCATCCGCAGCTCGTCGCCGCCGTCCGTTTCGTCTTCAATCGTAAATGGCGGCACCAAAGATTTATTCAAAATAGTCAGTTCCTTCACCAAAATTTCAATGTCTCCGGTTGGCATATTGGCGTTTTTGGAAACACGTTCAATCACTTCGCCCTTCACCTGAATCACAAATTCGCGGCCCAGCATTTTCGCTTTTTCCATCATTTCTTTTGGCGTGCGATCTTCATCAAAAATCAGCTGCGTAATGCCGTAGCGATCACGTAAATCAACCCAAATCATAAATCCTTTATCGCGCGTTTTTTGCACCCAGCCGGCCAAAGTAACCTCCTGGCCTATATTTTCAAATCGTAATTCTCCGTTTTTATGCGTTCTGTACATCGTAATCTTTTTTTAAGGAAGCACAAATTTAGTGATTTAGCCGATAGTTTTTAAGGTTAACCATCTTTTTTTGGGCGTTCCATTTGTAAAAACAAATGTCAGGCTTTCGGCACTCGCATTTTTTGCTGAAATGCGCAAAAAAGCGCTCAAACAAATGCCTCAATCCTTAACGCAAATGGCAATAAAACTTTGTAGCTTTGCTGCTCAATAATCTATTAATATTTTTAAATATTAAAAGCAAAACAATCAATGAACAACGAAACAATTGGTTTAGAAATAAGACAAAAAGTTCAGCAATACCAAAGCGAAAACGCTATTTATTATAAAAATAACGAATTAAAAACCTGGGTCGGAATTTCCTGGACCCATTTTGGCGAAAATATTCAAAACCTCTCAAAAGCATTATTGCATTTTGGCATTAAAGAACAGCAAAATGTGGCCATTTTCGCAGAAAATATGCCCGAATGGATTGTGGCCGACATTGCCATTATGAGCATCAGGGCGGTAACCGTGCCAATTTATGCCACAAATTCAAAAAATGAGGTTGCCTATATCATCAATGATGCTGAAATAAGTTTGTTGTTTGTGGGAAATCAGGAGGAATACAACAAGGCTTTTGAAATTTCAAAAACCAGTGAATATCTCAAATTAATTGTCGGACTTTCCAAAGACATTAAGTATAAAAATGCCGAAAATGGCATTTATTTAAATGATTTTATGGTTTTCGAAACAAATGAAACCATAGAGACAGAACTTCAAAAAAGATATTATGAAGCCGAGTCAACCGATTTGGCAAGCATTATTTATACTTCAGGCACCACAGGAGAACCAAAAGGGGTGATGCTGGACCATACCAATTTTACGGAATCTTTAAAAGCGCACGATTTTGAGCTGAAAGTTTCAGAAAAAGACGCTTCTTTAAGTTTTTTGCCCTTAAGCCATATTTACGAAAGAAGCTGGGTTTTCTTTTGTTTGCACAGAGGCATCAAGGTTTATTTTAACCAAAATCCAAAGTTAATCGT
>CAZBGP010000188.1:0-322 GCA_964491495.1 uncultured Lutibacter sp.
CAACAGGAAAAAAAATAGGATGCTATGTTTTTTTAAACACATGAAGGAGAGGTAATTTTTATTAAAAACACAAAAATAAGCAATAGTTTAATTGAGAGGGCTTTTTTGAACAGATTATAGTGTTAAGACATTAATCTTGGCTATTGTTTTTTAACTGCCAAAAAATTGGAATCTTAATTAATATTATTTTTTTGACTTCTATCTTCCGACTTCGGTCTTCGGTCTTCCGACTTTTCAACTTTATCCGGCTCAATATGAATCAACACATCATTAATTTCTGGTAATTGCTGCAGCAATTCATCTTTTAATCTGTGCGCTATTA
>CAZBGP010000188.1:332-3599 GCA_964491495.1 uncultured Lutibacter sp.
AAAACGGTTATAGCGCCGTTTACGATTAAATGAAGATCTACGTGAAATGAGAGTCCGGCTTTTCTTACAAGGCATTTTTCTGTGTCCACCACGCCATCAACACCCATCGAAATTGTTCTTATTTCTGCCACCAAATCATCATACAAATGTTCGTCCATGATTTCGCCAAGCGCCGGCCTAAAAATTAAATATGCATTGTAAATAATGAATCCAGAAGCAAATAATGCGGCCCAATCATCGGCTTTTTCATAGCCTTCACCCATAAAAATGGCAATGGAAATTCCAATAAAAGCCATTAACGAGGTGATGGCGTCACTTCTGTGGTGCCAGGCATCTGCTTTTAGAGAAGAACTTTTTGTTTCATTGCTTTTTTTGGCAACCATTCTGTAAAATAATTCTTTAATAATCACAATTACGGCCAAAACAATTAAGGTAAATTTTTCTGGTGCTTCTTGCGGCGATTGCAGATTCTGGATACTTTCATAGGCAATGATGGTAGCGGATAAAACCAGAAATCCTACTACGGCAAAAGTAATTAGAGGCTCTGCCCTTCCGTGGCCATAAGGATGGTTTCCATCAGCAGGTTTTGTGGCATATTTAAGTCCGAACAAAACTAAGATGGATGAAAAAACATCGGTGGTCGATTCAATGGCATCAGCGATTAATGCGTACGAATTTCCAAAAATTCCGGTAACTCCTTTGGCAATGGCAAGCAAAGCGTTTCCAACAATGCTGAAATAGATAGTGTTGATTGCTTTTTGCTTGTTCGTTTTCATTTTTTGAGGTATTTTTTTCAACCTATGCAAGAGATTTTTTAAGTTCGTAAAGGTACTCCATTTTATAAAGTATCATTTGGATTATAGTTTAAATTTTAAAATTTGAATTCTGAATTTTATTCATTTTTCGATATGAACCCACCTGTCGTCCGGCAGTTTTAATTTGCGTAAAGGATTACAGCGGAAATCTTTTTATTGCAAGGCTTTGCAATAAAAAATTGGAGCGAAAAGCCTGGCCGCTTTTTCAGCGGTACGCCCATCATATTTTTTGCTTTTACCTCCCACAGGCAAGCTTTTTTTACCTAATCAAACTTCCGTCTTCGGACTTCCAACTATACTAAAACCACTTTTTCTTTTTGAAATAGAAAATCATGGAAACTGCTATAAGCAACATTACACCCAGCATCGTAAAGTAGCCATATTTAAAATGAAGCTCGGGCAGGTTGTCGAAATTGGTTCCGTAAACACCGGCAATAAAGGTTAGCGGAATAAAAATAACGGAGAAAACGGTTAAAAATTTAATAATGTCGTTCAGTTTACTGCTGATGGTGGTGTGGTAAATCTGAAGCTGATCGGAGAGAATTTCACGATAACTTTCCAAGGATTCAATGGCCTGGTTGACATTGTTTTTTAGATCTTCAAAATTTACGAAAACTTTATCCTCTAACAATTCCGAATCTAATTTTAACAATTCAGCCACTATTTCACGGCATGGTTTAATAGATTTGTTTAAATAAATTATTTCCTTTTTAAAATTGTTTACCTCTTTTAGGGTAGATTCTTTTGCATTGTTCAACAAATGTATTTCCAGCGATTCAATTTTTTCACCAATTTGGCTGATGATGAAATTGTAATTGTCAAAAACTATGTCCATTAAAGCAAATGCCAAATAATCAGTTCGGGAGCTTCTGATTCTTTTTCTGTTTTTTCGCATCCGATCCCTTATCGGATCAAAAATGTCGCCTATTTTTTCCTGAAATAACAATAAAATTCGTTCTTTAATAATAATTACAATGTTTTCTGAAGAAATAAAATTTCGTTTTTCATCATACTGCAACATTTTAAAAGAAATATAAATGCAATTGTCATATTCCTGAATTTTTGGACGCGCGTGGGTATTCATCACATCAGCAAGAATTAAAGGATTCAATTCGAATTGTGTGGCAATCTCGTCCATAATTTTTATGTCATGCAAGCCATAAATATTTAGCCAGGTGGTTGTTGCAGTTTTGTTAAATTTCACCACTTCATTCACGTCTTTCGCCAAAAATTCATCAAGATTCTCAGAATCGTAATCAATAACTTCCAGTAAAACCTCCTCACTTTTTTTCTCGCCTTTAAAATGTATTTCATAGGGCGACATTCCCAAATGTTCTTTTTTTGTTTTTAAATATCTGGCCATATTGTTAAGATGTTAGTTTTGCATTATTAATAGATTAAAATCTTCTGATATCAAAAAAACAGAAATCACTTAAAATTAGTGATTTCTGTTTTCAAATACTTGTTTCCTGTAAAATAAATTTTTGAAACGCTGTTATTTTTTATTTAATTCATAAATATCCTTGCGCCTGTCTTTCAAATTTCTGACAGTTCCAAACTTTGGAATACTTGTTTTGATATCTGATAAAATACTAATTAAAAGTGAAAAAACATAAACCATATTATAATAGTTTATTAATTGTAGGTTGTTGGGCTTCTCTCAACTTAGGCTTGAAATAAATTTTTCTCCCAAAGCAATTTGGTAAAAGAATTATGTGGAGAAGATCGGGCTCGAACCGACGACCTCTTGGCTGCCAGCCAAGCGCTCTAGCCAACTGAGCTACATCCCCAATTTTAGTAATTTTCAACCGTTGGCCAACGGGTTGAAATCCACATTCAAAATGAATGTGGCGCAAAAGTACATAATTTTTTTAAATGAGTTTTAAATTTTTTAAAGGTTCTTATGCGATAAATTTAAAAATCGAAAAAAATTCCACAATGTTTTAATCTAGGCCCATTTTAAAAATTCTGTCGCCATAAATTTTAACGTCACTTTTTTTGAATCCAAAAAAAACATAGTAAAGATTTTTACTTTTTAAGTCCTATTTTTCCTTTAAATTTGTGCATAAATAATAAAAATTATGATCAATAAAATTGAAGTTAGCTGGAAAGGCGAAATGCTTTTTGAATCGGTTGCGCCTGAAGGAAAAGTGATGATTGACGCTGCAGAAGAAAACGGCGGACAAGGGAAAGGATTGCGCCCAAAAGCGATGATGTTAACTTCTCTGGCGGGTTGCACAGCCATGGACATTGCTTCTTTATTAAGAAAAATGCGTGCCGAAGTTAAAGATTTTAAAATTGAAGTTGAAGGAAATCTGACGGAGGAACACCCAAAAATATATGATAAAGTAAAAGTAATTTATAAATTTTACGACAAAGAATTTCAAAAAGACAAAATTGAAAAAGCGGTAAATCTATCTGTTGAACGTTATTGTGGCGTTATGCAAATGTT
>CAZBGP010000189.1:0-3539 GCA_964491495.1 uncultured Lutibacter sp.
GTAAGCACAAAAAGCATCCAACAAATAAAAAGTCCTTTTGATGATTTGTAATAAAAATAATCTATTTTTGATAAGTAATAAAGCGAAACAAACCTTCGCAAAGCCACCCAAATTTGGGTGTATAAACGAAGGTTTGTCTCGCATATATACAAGTTAGGCAAAATATATCAGACTTAATATAATATGAATTTATTAGATAAACTTTACCAAATTTTTCTATCTGAATACGCCAAACAGCGGATTGAAAAAACAATACTATATGTTGCGTTATTTGGCTTTTTTATACACTTAATTTTAATTTACTTATCAAAATTTGGTATAGTAAATTTGTCTTTAGAATCGGAATTATTTAAAAATCCAATATCGGCAATTTACACCCCATTCACATTTATACTTGTTTACGAAGTTTACTTATTAATCTATTACTTGCCAAAATCATTTACCACTTATATAACTAAACAGTATGAAATTATAACACTTATAATTATCCGAAAATTATTTAAAGATTTATCTGCTCTTGAACTGTCATCAGATTGGTTTGAAATAAAAGGAGATTTGCAATTTACTTATGATATCTTGGCTTCAGTTATTCTTTTCTATCTGATTTTTCAGTTTCAAAAACAAGGAATGCAAAAATCAATCAAACAAAAGGACAATAAACTAAAAATTGAAAGATTCATTGGTAGCAAGAAAATAATTGCCCTTGTTTTAGTTCCAATATTTTTTACAATGGCTTTGGTTACACTCTTTAATTGGACATCAGATATTTCATTTACTTCAAATAAGTTGCCCAGTTTTGAAACGGTTAATAATTTATTCTTTGACGAAATTTTTACCATTCTGATATTAGTGGATGTCGTTCTTCTGTTGATTTCCTTCTTTTACACAGATAAATTTCACAAAATCATAAGAAATTCTGGTTTTGTAGTTTCAACAATTTTAATCCGTATGTCATTCGGAGTAAGCGGATTAATAAGTACAATTTTAATTCTAGCGGCTGTTCTTTTTGGATTAGCAATAATAATAATCCATAACAAATATGAAAAAAATACTTTGCCTAACACCGTATAAAATTAATTGCTAGTTCTAGCCTACTTACGAAAGTCCTTGTAGACTTTCTACCTGTGATTTATTTGCAAACTTTAGTGCTTAAACTACGCAACTAATCTTATACTAGACCGTTGGCAGTAATTTTTGAAAACCACGGATTAACAAACAGAAAAATAGAAAATATGAAATTTATTTATTACAATTTATTAGTCTCAATCCTTTTTATAGGTTGTGCGAATTCTTCACAAAAGAAAGACCCAATTCCAGTTCACGATGAATTTAAAATTGAATCTAAACAAGTTGGAGAAACAAGAGTAATAAATGTTTGGACACCACCTGAATATAAAACAAGTATAGATTCTTTACCTGTTATGTATATGGCAGATGGTGGAATAATTGACGAAGATTTCCCTCATATTGCGAATACAATTGCAGAACTTATAAAGTCGAAAAGTATTCCGCCAATGATTTTAGTAGGTATTGCAAACACACAACGTAGAAGAGATTTATCTGGACCAACAGAAATTGAAAAAGACAAAGAAATTGCACCAATTATTGGTGGATCTGATAAATTTAGAGCATTTATTAAAGAAGAACTTTTTCCTGAAATCAATAAACGATATCGAACAACTTCCGAAAAAAGTATTATTGGAGAATCATTGTCAGGACTTTTTGTTGTAGAAACATTTTTTCTTACACCTGATATGTTTGACAATTATATTGCATTTGACCCTTCAATATGGTGGAATAATCACTATTTAGTAAGAACAGCAAAAGAACATTTAGCAAAGTTTCCAACAACAGAAAAAAGAATTTGGTTTGCAGGTTCAAGTGCAGAAGACATATCACAATATACAAATGAATTAGCAAAAAATTTTAAAACAGAAAATCTTTCAAATTTAAAATGGAATTATTCACCCGAACCAAAAGAAAAACACAACACCATTTTTAGGGCAACAAAAGAGAAAGCCATAATTTGGACATTAAACAAAATAGAATAAAGCCGAACGCATAACAGCACCTAAGCAAAAGGCTCGCAGAAGTACAAGTTTTTTGCCTACAAGTTGCCTGCTTCGCAGAAATTTATTATTTTCATTGTAGGCAAAAAAGAGGGCAGCATTTCGGCAACTAAAACATTTGTACATTTAGACAGTTTTCGGTTTCAAAGTCGCCCTTCTCTTAGCTCCAAACCGTTATGCCTCATTTTGAAAAAACCGACATTGATGAAAATAAATATATTACTACTACTATTTTTTGGACTTACGAACTGTCAAAGTCAGACTAAAACAGAAATCGAAAGCCAAAAGTCAGACCGGACAGCTACTTTAGTTGAAAATCCGAAAATACAAATGGAAATCCATTCTCGAGTTGATACAACAAAAAATGAAATCAAAGAAATTGCAACACTTTGGACAAACTATTTAAACTCTGAACCTGACAAGATTTCCGACAATCTATATTGGAATGAAGAAGAAAAGTCAAAGTATAAGGACTTTGACTTTTCACGCAGTTTGCTTTACCAATTTCCATCTAATCAACTGTTGAGACACTTTAAACCCAAAATACTTTCAATTGAAAAAGAAGGCGACCATTATGGCATAAGGACAATGTATTCAGCTGACGGACTTGAAGGTGAATATCGTAAATCTGACCCTTGGGCTATTCAAAAGATTTATGCAGTTAGAGAAAATAATCAGTGGCGATTAAAAAATTCATTGCCCATAATCACCAACAATTGGAATAGAAACACCATTGGTAAAATCACTTTTATATATTCACCTTATCATAAGTTCAATGAAGAATTAGCGGTTAAGGCTAACGAATTTTGTAACCAAGTTAAAGGTGAATTTAAGTTTCCTGATTGGGAACCATTCGACTTTTATATAACCCAGAGTGGGGATGAATTAGGTCGTTTATTAAACTTTGATTTCTTTTTTGCAGGATATACTACAGGAATTGGTTTAAATGAAAAGCGAATTCTTTTAAGTGGCTTTGGTCTTGAATATTACCCACACGAGTTTATTCATTTAATTGTTCCTAAATTTGAAAGGCACGGTTTAATCGAAGAAGGTTTTGCAACTTGGAAAGGCGGACAAGATGGGAAAACATTTGAAGAAAGTGTAAGTCTATTTGCTAATGGACTCTCTAAAAATGGCACAGTGACTTTTTTGGATGTATTAAATAGAAAGTGGGGCTGGCAATATGCCGCATTTTATACAACAGGAGCAATTTTCTGTAATTCAGCCTATAAAAAAGGAGGAGTTAAGTTGGTAAATGAACTATTGAAAATACCAAATGACAGCGAAAAATTAGTAGAAAACTTATGTTTAATATTTGATGTTGAGAAAAAAGACTTTGATGATTTTTGGAGGAATGAAACATTGAAATTTATAGGCAACTGAATGAAAGACAGAAGAAAAACGAGCCATAACATGGGTTTTGCGTAAGACGGGGTGACGTGTAAACTTGGAGCTATGTGGCGCCTATCA
>CAZBGP010000190.1:0-3525 GCA_964491495.1 uncultured Lutibacter sp.
ATTTTAAAATTGTTTCGGGAACGTTCTGTTTGGGCACCCCAATATTTATCGGCAGGAACTTCAACATTTCCCATAGTGTCTTTTTCTATTCTATATTTCATATTTGTCTATTTTAATGGTTTTTCTGTCGAACAAATAGTTATTTATATAATTTTTTTGATTGGTTTTTAATTTAAATCTAAGCATAAATTTTAGTATCTTAAAATATTGTCCAACCAAAAAATCACATTTATTAAACTTTGCTTATGTAAGTATTCAAAAAGCTTACGAAAAGTGCCTGTAAAAAGCATTTTATGCTATTCGTTAATTGAAGAAATGGAATTAATAAACCTATTTTCTGCCAACTATTTTCATCTTCCATTGTATATTTGTAAGAGTTAAAAATGAATTACTATAAAATTATATAAAATGTCTGAATTTAAATACCAAAAACCGTTTCCTATTACAAAGGATACTACAAAGTATCGTTTATTAACCAAAGATCACGTTTCTACAGTAGATTTTGATGGGCGAAAAATTTTAAAAGTAGCGCCAGAAGGACTTGAGTTACTTTCACAAGCAGCATACCATGATGTGTCGTTCTATCTGCGAGCTTCTCACTTAAAAAAATTAGAGACGATTCTTAAAGATCCGGAAGCTACAGATAACGACCGTTTTGTTGCTTATACGATGTTGTTAAATCAAATGGTTACAGCCGCTGGCGAATTACCAACTTGCCAAGATACAGGCACCGCAATTTGTATGGCTAAAAAAGGGGAAGATGTATACACAGGTGTTGATGATGCAGAATACATTTCAAAAGGAGTGTTCAATACTTTTCAAACGGATAATCTTCGATTTTCCCAAATTGTTCCTCAAACAATGTTAGAAGAGAAAAATTCGGGAAATAACCTTCCTGCTCAAATTGATATTTATAGCGCAACGGGTAATAAATATGAATTCTTATTTATAACAAAAGGTGGAGGTTCAGCCAATAAAACCTATTTGTATCAAATGACCAAGTCTTTATTAACTGAAGAAAACTTAACCAAATTTGTTAAACAACATATTATGGATTTAGGAACTTCAGCGTGTCCTCCTTACCATTTAGCATTTGTTGTTGGCGGAACCTCTGCTGAAGCTAACTTAGCAACTGTAAAGAAAGCATCGGCGGGTTATTTAGATCACTTGCCAACTGAAGGTAATGATGGCGGTCAAGCTTTTCGTGACCTTGTATGGGAAGAAAAAATCACAAAGATTTGTCAAGAATGTGGAGTAGGAGCTCAATTTGGCGGTAAATATTTTGTGCACGATGTACGTGTTATTCGTTTGCCGCGTCATGCTGCCTCTTGTCCTGTAGGTTTGGGTGTAAGTTGCAGTGCAGATCGCAATGTAAAAGGTAAAATTACTGAAGAAGGTATTTTCCTTGAAGAATTAGAAAAAAATCCAGGGCAATTCTTACCAAAAGAAGCGCCGCACTTAAAGGATGCTATCGAGTTAGATTTGGATCAACCAATGGATAAAATATGTGAGGAACTTTCAAAATATCCTGTAAAAACACGTTTCAACCTAAGAGGAACATTAATTGTTGCCCGTGATATGGCACACGCAAGAATTAGTGAAATGCTGGCAAATGGAGAAGAAATGCCACAATACTTTAAAGATCATCCTGTGTATTATGCAGGACCGGCAAAAACACCTAAAGGAATGGCTTCCGGCAGCTTTGGGCCAACCACAGCAGGTCGGATGGATCCTTATGTAGATGCTTTTCAAAAAGTTGGTGGTAGTATGGTGATGGTGGCAAAAGGTAACCGCTCACAGCAAGTAACAGATGCTTGTAAAGCAAATGGAGGTTTTTACCTTGGTTCTATTGGAGGACCAGCAGCAATTTTGGCAAAAGAAAGTATTAAATCTGTTGAAGTAGTGGATTTCCCAGAATTGGGAATGGAAGCGGTTCGTAAGATTAGAATTGAAAACTTTCCTGCATTCTTATTGGTAGATGATAAGGGGAATGATTTCTTCGCCGAATTTAAATAGGCTATAAAAAACCAGATTTATAAATTAAAGACACCAAGACACTTTGTTCTTTTGGTGTCTTTTTTTGCTGAAAAGTTTATTGCTGGTGATGAATTTTAGGGGTAAAGAAGGCCCTGTTTTTTTAAGTATAAAAAAAATAAAAGATTGTGATAAATTAAAAATAAATGCTAATTTTGTGATTATTAAAAAACAACCTTAAAAAGTTATGGATTTATCGCAGTTTTCAGGATTTTTAGTTTTCTTAGCCATTTTCACAATGGGATTTTGGTTAATGATTTTTTTAATAACCTTCGTTATTCCTTATTGGTTATTTGGCTATTTTAAAGAATCATGGAAATACAGAAAAGAAGATAAAGCGGTAGCTCGAAAAGAATAATATTTTTAAATTTAATATATAAAAAAAAGGCAATTGAAAAATTGCCTTTTTTTGTGTTTTAGAATTTAAAACATTCCTTCTTCTCCACCATTTTCTTCACCTTGTTGTCTTTGCGGTTTCTTTTTTTCGTTAAATCTATAGGTGAAATTCAACATCACCTGTCTTTTTCTCCACTGGAATTCGTTTTCTGCAATCGTTGTTGGAGAATAATTGGTTGATTCTCGTTTTCTGGTGTTAAACACGTCGCTCACATTTAAAGATAATGTTCCTTTTTCTTTTAAAATATCTTTACTTAAAGCCAAATTTACACCAAACATTCCTTTGGTTTTAGAACGAGCACTTTCTGAAGGACCCATATACATTCCGCTTGTTTGCCAATCTATGCCGCCAGGTAATGAAATTCTGGATTCCAATCTTGTAAACCAACTTACATTTTCCGAATCATAATTTATTCCATTAAAATTTCCATCGGTTACCGATTTGAAAAAGTTGAAACTGTTGGTGATTTTCCACCATTTAAGCGGATTGTAATTGGCAGTAAATTCAAAACCATAACGGTCTTGAGAACTTAAATTTATTGGGGTTGTTATAATTACCAGTGTTTCAACGCCATTTACATCTCTCAATTCTTCTCTTTGAGCCATTTCAATATTGTTGATGGCGTGCTGATAATAAAGTGAAGAATTCAACGTTAATTTTTCCCATCGTTTTAAATAACCCAAATCAAATGCATTTGTATAGGTTGGATCTAAATTAACATTACCTGTTCTGATGTAGGTTTGGCTTGTTCGTGACTCAAACGGATTTAAAAACCAGTGGCGCGGGCGACTTAATCTTCTGTTATAACCCAATGTTACACTTTCTGAATCACTAAATTCCAACCCCAAGTTAATTGTTGGAAAGAATTCCGTGAAATTTTTGTCGAAATTTTCGTTGGTTTGAAGCAAATTAATTTTTCTGTCGGTGTTTTCCATACGTAAACCCAATAAATAAGAAAATTTATTTACTTTATTTCCGTATTGTGTGTACAAGGAATAAACATTTTGCTCAAAATCCAATGTATTTGAAAAATTGGTGTTATTTACAAATTGATTTGTATTTGTATCAAATTCTTCAACCAAATAATCTGAATT
>CAZBGP010000191.1:0-3515 GCA_964491495.1 uncultured Lutibacter sp.
CGGTATTCAAAAGTGAAAGAATAGGCGCGTTGCGGCGTTCCGGAAATATGATAATTTTTCAAATAAGCCGTTCCGAAATTGCTGTTTAAATCGGTAAAACTTTCCGAAATCAGGTACAATTGCGGATTGTTGCTGTACGTAAATTGCCCGACAGAACCGGCAGCAAGCAGTTTTACGGTGGGCAAAACCTGATATTCAAAACTTAATTCCGCGCCCATATTTGTTTTGTTGACGCCCGTAATAATTTCGTTCACAAAATCGGCCTGATCACCCAACAAACCTTCCGCAAAAAAGAAGGAAGTTTCTATGGCATCGCTAAATTTTGTGTAATAAGCCGTTAATCTTGATTGGATTTTTGGCGCCCGAAAAACATAACTTAAATCGCCAGTCATAATTTTCTCGCTCGTTAAATCGGGTGTGATGCTGTTATTGACCCGTGAATTGGAGAATGCGGTTTTTATGGTGGGCGCGTTTGTGGTATAAGCGCCGTTTAGCGTTACCAAATGTCGCCCGGTGATTTTATAAGTGGCGCCGGCTTTCAGGCCAAAATCCATAAAATTTTGCTGTTCCCCTTTTCCGAAGGAATTTTCAAAATAAGTGCCGTTCTTAAACAAACCATCCCGCTGATAATTGGTGCTTTTTGCGTTCATTCCCACAAAATAATCTATGTTGTTATGAGTGCCCTGAACTTGCCCGAAAGCACTTGCCGTAAAAGCATTGATGGTGTAATTGTATTGAAATATATCGCCTTCAACAACCGTTCTGTTCGGATTGTTCAAATCATTTTGCTGTGCATCGCCCAAGGCATATTGGTCTAAATCCATAAAACCGTTTCCGCCCAATAAATCGAACATATTTGCATAATTTTCAGACTTTAAATTTTTGAAGGAAATGCCTCCGCTGAAGTTGATATTTTTGTTAAATTTTGCGTTGATGAGCGAATTTGCCGAAAATTGCGTGTCATCAACCCGGTCTTCATATAAATAATACAAAGAATTACCATTGTCGGCATTGGCTTGGTACAATTCATTCCATTTCAGTTGTCCGTTTTTCAAAAATTCCTGCTCACTTAAATACGCATTCGTGTAATCCGGATTGTCCGGAAACCGCAAAAAATTGCTCGGCAAATATTTCCAATAGGTCGGATCGGGGTTTAACGCATTAAAATAACCCAACCGGCTGTTGCCTATATGCCCAAACTGATAAGCCAAAGTTGATTTTATCGTTGTATTTTCCCTTTCATAAAAATGACTCAGCATCAAAACCGGTTCAAAAATTTCCTTGATTCTCGAGTTCCGCTTGTCGCCTTCCTGATTTCCCCAATAGGCATTGTATTGGTAGCCTTTTAAATCGTAAACTTCCTGCGTGTTTGGGGAAGATTTTCCGCGTTTGTTGTGTGCTGTAAAAGCCGTAAAATTTAAGCTGTGGTTGTTGGTGAATCTTTTTTCTACGGCCAAAAAACCCGACCACGCATTGTAGGAAGTTCCTTCAATATAACCTTCCTGCGCCATTCTGCGTGAAGCTGAAACCACAAAAGCCCAGTCTTTTTTGTTCCATCCCGATGCGTAAGTGGCCATCGCTCGGCCGGTATAACTTTTATTGGTTGAAGAAATCGAAACTTTTTTTACCGCCTGATAATCGGATGCTCTCGTGCTGAAATTTGTAGCGCCCAAAATGCCGCCAAAAGCATAATCCGAAGCCGCAATGCCATTGGAAAATTCCTGATTTCTGAACGCATCGTTCAATCCGCCCCAATTGCTCCATTGCGGACGGCCGTCGTACAATTTGTTCATTTCTATACCGTTGATGGCAATGGTTCCGTAGCTGGAATCGTAGCCACGAACTTTAAACCAGGCCTGACTGAAATTGAACGCTGCAGCCTGCAAATAGGCATCTTTGGAAGATTGAAACAATCCGGCAATATAATCGGAGGTTTTCCCTTCTTCATCCAACAAATCCTCATCGGTTAAAACGATAAGGCTCGTTTCATACTTTTCAACAATCGCTTTTTGCAAAAATATGGTGCCTAAATCATGATTTTTAGATTCAAGAATGTTGATGGGAAAATCTTGCGTTTCGTAACCTTCAAACTGAATTTGCAGTGTATAATTTCCAAAAGGAATATTTTCAAGGATAAATTCTCCTTTTAAATTTGTTTCAGTAAAAATATTTAATGAGGCAATTTTGAGGAAAATACCTTGTAAAGGTTCTTCAGAAGTGGCTTCAACAACTTTACCGTTGACGGAAGCAAGGGTTTGTGCGCCTGAATTAATGGCATACAAAAGACACGCAATAGTGGCAACAACTATTATTTTCATAGACAATTTTTGATGAAATTAGTCTTTTTTTGCATACCACCGATAAAAATCAAAAATATAATTGCGCTATCTTATTGAAATATAGTGCGCTGACAAGTGTTTCGTTCATAATTTGTAACTATCTTAGTCGTTAAAAAAAATGCTATGAATCGAATTTCACTTCTTTCCCTGTTTATTTTATTGGTGATTCAGCCAATTTTCAGCCAAAAAAAATACGACATCAAAACCATCGCTTTTTACAATCTGGAAAACCTTTTTGATATTGTGGACGATACCTTAAAACTCGACGAAACAAGTCCTATTATGGAAATTAAAGAAAATAGGGCAACAATTTATCAGTTGAAACTGAACAATATGGCAAAAGTGCTTTCTGAAATTGGTGCGGAAGAAGCTAAAAACAGTCCGGTAATTATTGGCGTTGCCGAAATTGAAAATTATGCAGTGTTGGAAGATTTAGTGAACACTTCCTACTTAAAAGACAAACAATATGCCATCATTCATTACGATTCGCCCGATATCAGAGGCATCGATGTGGGATTTTTGTACCAAACCAACCATTTCAAACCCGTTTATCACGAAATTTTCGAACTGCGTTTGTGGGATGATGACGGCTATCGCATTTTTACGCGAGACCAATTGTTGGTTTCAGGATATTTGGGAGATGAGCTCATCTATATTATTGTAAATCACTGGCCTTCAAGGCTAGGCGGTGAAGCAAAAAGTCGGTCAAAGAGAGAAAAAGCTGCGTATTTAAACACCCAAATAATCGCCAAAATAAAAGAAACCGATCCCAATCCAAAAATTATTTTAATGGGCGATTTAAATGATGATCCCAGCAACAGCAGCCTAAAAATTATCTTAAAAACCAAAGCCAAAAAAACGGAGGTGCAAGATGGCGACATTTACAATCCGATGGAAGAAATGTTCAGGCGCGGGCAAAATACCTTGGCGTATCGGGACAATATCAACCTTTTCGACCAAATTATGTTTACCTCGCCGCTGTTAACCACCACAAACGATTTTTCGTCCTATAAAATGTACAAAACGGCCATTTTTAAGCCGCAATATTTAACCACACAAACCGGAAAATACAAAGGTTATCCTTTCAGAAGTTTTGGAAACGGCGGTTTCACTGGTGGCTACAGCGACCATTATCCGGTTTATTTGTACCTAATAAAGGAGGTTTTTTAAGCATTT
>CAZBGP010000192.1:0-3499 GCA_964491495.1 uncultured Lutibacter sp.
GCGCCAGCAAGCTCCAAAAACTGGCCGCTACCATAACGCCACCAGTAAATCCAAGCATTCCGTCGAACAGGGCACGGTTCATTCCTTTGAATAAAAACACCAAGGATGCGCCCAAGGCAGTTAAGCCCCAAGTGAATAATGTGGCGTAAAATGCAGCTAAAACGGGATCAATACTTTTAAAATAGTCAATAATTTGTTCCATTTTTTATAATTTTTTTACGAATAAATTTTTTGAAATTTGATTTGATATTGAAATTGAACCGATTGTTGTTTCAACAAGCATCGAATTGTCAAACGGTTCTTTTGAAATTACTTTTAAGGTGTTTCCCAATTGAATTTGCAGTTTGTCCAAAAATTTTAAAAAGGGATCCGAAGAATCTTTAATGCCAATCACAACGCAAGACTTTCCTGTTTCTACGGATGATAGCATCGTGTCATTATGATGCTTAATGTTGCCTTCCTTGTCCGGAATTGGATCTCCGTGCGGATCGTGCGTTGGAAATTCCAAAAACGCTTCTAATTTGTCAATTAAAGTTTCAGACTTAATATGCTCCAATTGTTCGGCCAATTCATGTACTTCATCCCAATTGTAATTAAGTTTATTCACTAAAAACACTTCCCACAATCTATGTTTTCTAACAATTTCCACGGCAATTTTCCGCCCAATTTCAGTTAAAGAAACGCCCTGGTATTTTTTGTAATGAACCAAATCTTTGTCCGCCAATTTTTGAATCATATCCGTAACAGAAGAAGCTTTTGTGTTCAATTCCTCCGAAATTAGCGTTGTGCTAACTTTGTTGGAATTGGCATATGCCAAGCTGTAAATGGCTTTTAAGTAATTTTCTTCTGTTTGTGATAATGACATAAAATTTATATTTAGGCAAATATAATAAAAAGTTTAGACAAGTCTAAAAATAAAATCAGGTTTTAAAAAAACGTGTATTTTAAACAATTTAAATTATTGGGTTTTACCCTTAAATAAATTTTAAAACTATATTTTTGATTTTAAATCTCGAATTCATGAACATTGTAATTTACGGAACAGGCGGTGTTGGCGGTTATTTTGGAGCCCGATTGGCGCAAGCCAGGAATACCGTAACTTTTATTGCACGCGAAAAACATTTGGAAGCCATCAAAAAAAATGGATTGCGGCTGATAAGTCCAAAAGGTGATTATTTGGTTTTTCCTGCAAATGCCACAGCGAATATTGCTGATGTTACCGACATCGATTTGATTTTGGTTTGCGTAAAAACTTGGCAACTTGAGGCTGCAGCCAAAGAAATTAATCAGGTTTTAAAAGAAAAGACGATGGTTATCTCTTTGCTGAATGGCGTAAACAATGCGGAAGTTTTGGGAAGCATTATCGATAAAAAACATTTATTGGGCGGATTGTGTAAAGTGGTGAGTAAAATTGAAGATTTTGGTATTATCAAACATATTTCTTTTGAACCGACCATTGTGTTTGGGGAACTGGACAATGTGAAAATCGAACGCGCGTTATTGCTGGAAAAAGTATTTTTTAATGCCGGCATCACCACCAAATTGGCGGAGAATATTCAAACAGAAATATGGTCTAAGTTTTTATTTATTTCAACAATCAGCGCTATTGGCGCTTTAACCAGAGCCACTGTTGGCGAAATAATGGCCTCGCCTCAACTCAAAAAAATGATGCGCGAAATTGCTGATGAAATTGTGGCTGTAGCAATGGCAAAAGGCATTTATTTATCGGAAATCCTTGTTGAAAAGCAATTTGAGATGATAGCATCTCAGCCGTACAACACAACATCTTCATTGCAACGTGATATGATGGAAGGAAAACCATCGGAATTGGAAGCGCAAACCGGCACAATAGTAAAAATGGGTATTGAGTTGGGAGTTCCAACACCAGTTAACGATTTTATTTATTATTGTTTGCTTCCGCAGGAAAATAAAGCGAGAAGTCAGAAGACGATATTAAACTGAAAGACACTTTTAACCGCAAATAACGCAAAGAAAATACGCAAAGAGCGCCAGATAAAAATTTTGAACTTTAAAATAAGCCTGCGTTAGCGATAGCAGCGATATCCTTTTTTGTAATGGAATGGAAAAAAAGATTTAGCGAATAGCGCGACCTGAAAGGGAACGCCCAAAAGATGATTGATTTAAATTAAAGGTATTTTCGATTTTTTACTGATTAAATAAACCCCCGCAACCACCAACAAACAGCTGAAAATTTTGACAAAACCAATGTCTTGCGCATATTCATCAAAATTTAAGACAAAAGCATAAATGGCAACCATGATAAAACTGACCACGGGCTGCAAATAAATATAACTGCCCGTTACGGAAGGCGCCACTTTGCTTAACGCATAAATATTAAACAAGTAGGTTAAAAAGGTTGTTCCGAGCACCACAAACGCTATTGTGAGGTATGTATGTGTTGTAAATGCGGCAAAATCTGTACTTAATAAATCGTTGATGCCTACGGGAAACATAAACAGAAATCCGAATAAAAATGCCCAGCTGACGATGGTAATCGGGTTGTACTTTTTCATCAATGGTTTCACCAAAACCAAATATAAGGCATAAGTACTGGCGTTTATAAAAACAAATAAATTGCCTAAAACCGAGCTGGTACCGCCGGCTTTTTTACCGTATAAAATTAAAAGAGCCGCGCCAATGGCACCAAGTGCGATGCCAATAAGTTTAATCAGCGTAATTCTTTCTTTCAAAATAAAAGCGCTAAAAACCAGCACCAATACAGGAATTGCCGTAATAATAATGGACGCGTCGATGGGAGAAGTCAAACTTAAGCCGTTAAAGAAAAATAACTGATTGGCTGCAACTCCAAGCAAACCGCAGAGAATTAGCAACGGGAAATCCTTTTTGTCGATTTTTTCTTTGATAAACGATTTGATCATCCAAAACAGCAATCCGGCACCCAAAATTCTTAGAAAAACAAATGCGGAAGGCCCAATTTTATCGGGCATTACACCTTTCGCTACAATATGGTTGATTCCATAAATAATGTTGGCGCCAAGCAAGGCCAAATGCGCTTTGTAGTTGGATTTGTTCATTTGTTTTTATTGAATGAAAGTCGAAATTTACCTATTTTTCAGAAAATAAACTGGTACTATTTAATCATTTAATCCTATTTAAAATCCGAGGTGATTTATTCAAAACAAACATTTTACAGTTTTCTATATAAAACGTAACTTCGCATCTTTAGAAATGGAATAGCAGCATGGAATATAATTTTAGAAAGATAGAAGCCGATTGGCAAAAGTATTGGGCGGAAAACCAAACGTTTAAAGCCGAAAATAATTCAACCAAACCAAAATATTACGTATTGGATATGTTTCCATATCCGTCGGGTGCCGGTTTACACGTTGGCCATCCGCTCGGTTACATCGCTTCCGATATTTATGCACGCTACAAACGCCACAAAGGATTTAACGTATTGCATCCGCAAGGTTACGATTCTTTCGGCTTGCCGGCCGAGCAATATGCCATTCAAACA
>CAZBGP010000193.1:0-3490 GCA_964491495.1 uncultured Lutibacter sp.
AAGGTAAAAAAGGATTAAACGCAGTTAATGTAAAAGTTATTTAATATATAATTGCCTTTTTACAAAGTAGAGCCTATCATGCTGATAGGCTTTTTTTTGTGCCATATTTTTTTTAAAATATTATTATTATTATGGGTAATCAAAGCCTCTTTACTACTATAAATTAAATTTTCGTTTTTTAAATACTGAAAATAAAACACTATTTTTTTGAGAATATTGAACCATTCAACTTTCCAGCTTAAATTTTTCCTTCAAAAAACTTATCTGTATCTTTGCAAACTAAAATGAATTTAAAATGAAACGCGTAATTGTCGGACTTTCGGGTGGTGTAGATAGCAGTGTGGCGGCCTATTTGTTAAAGGAACAGGGCTATGAAGTGATTGGCTTGTTTATGAAAAACTGGCATGATGATTCCGTAACCATTTCCAACGAATGTCCGTGGTTAGAAGACAGCAACGATGCCATGTTGGTGGCCGATAAATTGGGGATTCCGTTTCAGGTGGTGGATTTAAGCGAAGAGTACAAAGAACGTATTGTGGATTATATGTTCAAAGAATATGAATTGGGTCGCACGCCAAATCCGGATGTGTTGTGCAACCGGGAAATAAAATTTGATGCTTTTTTGAAAATTGCCTTGGAATTGGGAGCAGATTATGTGGCAACCGGACATTATTGTCGAAAAGGAGAGGAGCTTATCAATGGAGAAGCTGTCTATAAATTGCTGGCGGGAAAGGACAAAAATAAAGACCAATCTTACTTTTTATGTCAGTTATCACAAGAACAATTGTCGAAAGCTTTATTTCCGATAGGGGAATTGACAAAACCGGAAGTGCGTAAAATAGCTGCCGAGCAGGATTTAATCACTGCGGAAAAAAAAGATTCTCAAGGATTGTGTTTTATAGGAAAAGTGCGTTTGCCGGAGTTTTTGCAACAGAAATTAAAACCAAAAGAAGGCGTAATTGTTCAAATACCTTTTGATGCTGAAATTTACAACAGGGAAATTCCTTCATTCAAAACAAAAGAAGATGAATTGGCTTTTTTCGCCACAAAATATAAGTACCAAATTTCAGACGGAAAAATAGTGGCAAAACACCAGGGTGCGCATTATTTCACCAAAGGCCAGCGCAAAGGATTGGCTGTAGGCGGCACCAAAGAACCCTTATTTGTGATTGATACCGACGTCATTGAAAACGTAATTTATACAGGAGAAGGCAAAGACCATCCTGGTTTGTACCGCAATGTGTTGTTTGTAACCAACGAAGAATTGCATTGGATTAGGCCAGATTTGGCGCTGAAAAATGGAGAAAAATTATCCGTTTTGGCACGTATTCGTTACCGTCAGGCATTGGATGAAGCTACTATATACAAAGTGGAAACCGGCTTGTATGTGGAATTCAAAAACAAGCAGTCAGCCATTACTGAAGGCCAGTTTGTGGCTTGGTACATCAATGACGAATTGCTGGGGTCGGGTGTAATATCATAATATTTAATCTATTTCCCAATAATAAGATAATAGACTACTTCGCTGTCAGAAAAGAGATAAGAGACTTTTTATTTATGCATTTAAAATAATAGTTGAATCTTAATTTTCAATAAAAATCTGTACTTTTGAAATATAATCTCAATAAAAAATTGACAAGTGAAATGAGCATAACTTAAGCATGAAGTAATCAATGAAGAAAATATGCGAATTCCAAATGACCAATTCAAACATTAAATATTCACATTTGAAAACAAAACTACTTTTAATAATTTTATTTTTATTTTCACTAAATAGTGCTTTCGCGCAAGTGGAAGATGCCTGGATTTTTTTTAAAGACAAACCAAGCCAAACTTCATTTATTGCTTCGCCTTTAACCATGTTGTCGCAACGCGCTTTGGACAGAAGAATGCGTTACAATATTGTGCTTGATGCCAAAGATATTCCCATAGAAAAAACATATTACACCCAAATAAAAAACACTGCTGGTATTGCGGTTAAAGCCAAATCGAAATGGCTAAACGCATTGCATATTCAGGGAACGCAAGCGGATATTTCTAAATTATTGATTTTAAGTTTTGTAAGCAAAATAGAATTTGCCAATAAATCTTTAAATCTTTCGGGTAAAAACAGAAGGCAGGAAAAAGTTGATAAAAAATCAAATAAATTGGATTTTTCCAATTTTAACTACGGAAATGCGTCAAATCAAATTCAGATGTTAAAAGGAGATGTGCTTCATGAAAATAACTTTACGGGTCAGGGAATGCAAATTGCCATTATTGATGCCGGCTTTCCGAATGTAGATAAATTTGATGCTTTTAAGCATATTCGTGATAACAACCAAATTTTAGGCGGTTATGATTTTGTGAACAGAAATGACAATTTTTATACCGGCAATTACCACGGGATGTCGGTCTTGTCTACCATTGCGGGTTATGTGGACAATCAGTTTGTAGGCACAGCGCCCGACGCGAAATTTTATTTGTTTATTTCTGAAGATTATGCAAATGAAACGCCTTTGGAAGAAAGTTTGTGGGTGGAAGCCGCTGAAAAAGCTGACAGTTTAGGAGTTGATGTCATTAATACATCCTTAGGTTATACCACTTTCGACAACGCAAAATACAATTATGTGTATGCAGATATGGACGGAAAAACGGCTTTTATTTCCCGAGGTGCAGAGATTGCATTTTCGCGCGGGATGATTGTAGTTAATTCGGCAGGGAATGAAGGAAATGTTTCCTGGCGTTATATCAGTGCGCCGGCTGACGCTGCTTCGGTGTTAAGTATTGGTGCCGTGAATGCAACCGGTGTTATTGCCAGTTTTAGTTCTTACGGTCCTACGGCTGACAATCGCGTAAAGCCCGATGTTTGCGCGCAAGGTGCAGGAGTTTATATTGTTAATGCTTCGGGAAATATCGCCACTTCAAATGGCACCTCGTTTTCGTCACCAGTGTTAACAGGCGTTGTAGCTTGCTTATGGCAGGCATTTCCAAAAAAAACCAATGCAGAAATAATTAAAATGGTAAAAGAGTCTGCACATTTATTTAACAGTCCAACCGCACAGGAAGGATACGGAATTCCCAATTTTGAATCCGTTTTTAACCTGCTAAATGAAGAAGAAACTGTAGAGATTTTAGAAGTTATGGCCTATCCAAATCCGGCCATCACCGAATTAAAATTCAAATTCCCCAATCAGGTGACTGCAATGGAATTGGTTGTTTTTGATATTTTAGGTAAACAATTAATTACAGAAACTATTACAAAATTAAATCCGACAACGGATATCTCTAATTTAGCACAAGGCTTGTACTTTGTGCAACTTAAATTTGAGGATAAAATAAAAACGATTAAGTTTCTGATAAACTAAATGAAACGAGCCATAACAAATTTTGATACACGAATGAATGATTATTGGCGAACTGCATCTGTACCAATAAAAAATAAAATATAAACAGATGAAACGAGCCATAACAAATTTTGATACACGAATGAATGATTATTGGCGAACTG
>CAZBGP010000194.1:0-3488 GCA_964491495.1 uncultured Lutibacter sp.
GAACTCTTTCGGTAACTCTCACTTTTATGGAGAATGAAGAAATAATGTCATCCTGATTTTTAAGCCAAACTTCTTGTCCGGTTTTTAAACCAATGATTCTTGCAACTTTTGGATTTACCCATAGGTCATTTTCCTTTTTTAAATCGTTTAAATTAGGGTTGTTTACGGTTCTGCTGAAAGTGTGCATCGGAGCTCTTCCGTAATTTAATCGGTAAAAACCTTGAGGCGGTTCGGGATGTTTTGTATAATTTGGCAATGGGTCAAATCCTAAATCTTTTAATTCCTGGGAATAAAGATGAATTTTACCGTTATCTGTCGGAAATGTATACGTTTCGTCTTCATTAAGATACATTGATCCGGTCTTGCGGGGATAATTTTTAACGCCAATTTTTTCCATTTCTTCCAGCGAAGTTCCCATTTCTTTTAATTGCCATTCAATTACTTCTTTAAAATCATTGTAATTAAAATAATCACCCAAATCCAAGCGCTCAGCAATTTGTTTGGCCATCCACCAAGCAGGTTTTGAGTCGTATTTTGGTTCAACAGCAGGAATTCTTACAGCAATGGAAGGTTCTCTGTTGGTTGCGGAACGAATATCATCGTAACGCTCCAAATAAGTGCATTCCGGTAAAACAACATCAGCGTAACCTGTCACATCCATCGGCATGGTGTCTATCACCACCATAAAATCTAAAGCATCCATGGCTTCTTCCAACAATTTTTTGTTTGGAATTGCTTTGGTAATGTTTGTACCTGCAACCATTAATGCTTTTACCGGATATTTATTGTCTTTGTCTGGCAGCATACATTTCATGACTTCAGTGGTAATTCCCATTTGTGCCAATGGATATTTTTCGCCAATCTCTTTCCATCCCCATTTAGGTTCCGGATAAGCAGGTGCTGGAAAATTAGGAACTTTAGCAGCTTCTTTAAAGTAGAATCCGCCGCGTCGTCCCCAAGAACCTAATAAAGCGTTTAAAATTGCCATGGCTCTTGCTCTTTGTGAATCATCACCGTACCAAACCACGTGGCGGCCCGGATGAATAATTACTGAAGGGGCGGCATTCGCCATTGCTCTTGCAGTTTCTCTTATCACTTCAGGTTTGATAGTGGTAATTCCGTAAGCCCATTCAGGAGTGAATTGACTCACATGGTTTTTTAATTCATCAAAACCAGTTGCATATTTATTAATGTATTCTTTATCGTAAATACCTTCTTCTATTAAAACATTCATCCAGGAAAGCATTAAAGCAATATCGGTAGCCGGTTTAATGGCAAGCCAAAATTGTGATTTGCTTGCCGCAGTTGAAAGTCTTGGGTCAACAGTAATAATGGTGGCGCCGTTATCAATGGCATCAGACATTTCCTGAACCTGAGAGTTGTGCATATTTTCGCCAATATGTGACCCAATAAGCACCAAACATTTTGTGTCTCTAATATCAGTTGGCTCTGGTGAGCCTACCCAAGAACCAAAAGTTAAATTGAAGCCTGTTTCACGTGGACCCCTGCATTGTGCATAAGCCGGTTCAGCGATGGTATCTGATCCAAATGCTTTGAATAAATGTTCTAGATGTGAACCAGGAGCACCATGTTTTATTAACGCAACAGATTCAGCACCATAAGTATCTTTAATGCCTTTGAATTTTGAGGCAATTAAATCAAGGGCTTCATCCCAGCTTGCTTCTCTAAAGGTTTCTTCACCATTTACGGTAGTCCTGATTAAGGGCGTTTTAAGCCGGTCTTCATCATGATACATTCCGATACCTCCTGTTCCTCGTGGACATAAGCGGCCGTAACAATGGGAATCTTCATCATTGCCTATAATTTTTTTAATATCTCCGTCTTCATTTGTATACGTCCAGGCGGCACACTTCCAAAAACAAACTTCGCAATAGGTGGCAGTTCTTTTAAATTTTTTGGAAACGTTTTGTTTAACCAACTCATCAATATATGAATTGGATCCAAACATATTTATGGCAGTTGTTGATGCTGCTACAGCCCCTAAACCTAAAGCAGAAATTTTGATAAATTTTCTTCTTGAAGTAGTCATAAGTATAATAATTTATTTCTAATTTATTTCGATTGTAAAGATATTTACAGACACAAGTTTATAGGGTGACAAATGTCATTAAAAAGGATTAAAGGCGGTAACAAATGTTACATTAATAGCTGTAAATCAGTGTCGTATATGTGACAAAAGTTGCATTAATAAGCTAATGATCTCTTTTAAAACGAATTACATTTTAGGCACTGGTTATTTTATGGTTGGTGCTTATATTTTATTTATTGTAAATTTGTGTCATAATTTTACAAATGAAAATAAAATACTTCAAAATTGCCGGCTTTACCTTAGTGTTAGCGGTGCTTGCCGTTTTTTTTATTTTAAATAATAAAAATTATTTTCAGAAAAGTTTTGTTGATGATGGCGAATATGTCAGAATTGAAAATATTGGTAAAGAATCTTGCCAAAACTGCCATGCCGGCACCAAAGGAGATTCTAATTATCACAATCCGGAATTGATTGGTTGCATAAGTTGTCATTTGGGAAATCCCAATACTTTAGATAAAGAAGATTCGCATAAGGGAATGGTGTTGATCCCCGGAAATTTGGCCGATGCAAAAGCAACCTGCGGAATATGTCACCCTAATGAATTGGCTAAAATCGAAAATTCTTTGATGACCACCAACAGTGGTTTGGTTGCTGTAAATAAATATATTTTTGGAGAGGCTGATACTCCCGACAATCATTATCATATTAAAGATATTAAAAACTCAGCGGCCGATAAACATATCAGGGATTTATGTGCCAATTGCCATTTGGGCGCGCAAAAGACGGAATATGGCGAAATTACGCAGTTGAGCAGGGGAGGCGGTTGCAATGCCTGTCATTTAAATTATTCTGATGAAGCAAAAAAAGATTTACAGAAATATTTGAGTTCAAACAAAAAGGATTTGCCAAAATTTCACCCGGCCACAAATATATTTGTAAAAAATGAACACTGTTATGGCTGCCATAGCCGCTCGAGCAGAATTTCAACGAATTATGAAGGCTGGCAGGAAACGGTGTTGGATGAAAAAGACATGCCACAAAAAAGTGGTTTTAAAGTTTCTGAAGACAAACGCGTTTATAAATATATAGGAGAAGATTTGCATCATAATAAAGGTTTGTTGTGTGTAGATTGCCATTCGTCACATGAAGTTATGGGCGACGGCAAAAAATATTCCCATGCAGAACAAGCGGTAAAATTGCAGTGCTCCGATTGTCATTTTAAGGACAAGCCAAATACAACTGTTTACAGCAAATTGGATGCAGAAAGTTTGTTGGTTTTCCTGCATCGGGATTATAAACATACTGATAAAGAAATTATAACGGTTAAAAAAGACGGGCATCCATTGGTAAATACCTTTGTTGACGCTGCGGGAAAGGCATTTTTAATCGGAAAAAAAGACGGTAAAATTCACGAGTTAAAACCGCAGTCAGAAGTTTG
>CAZBGP010000195.1:0-3475 GCA_964491495.1 uncultured Lutibacter sp.
AAGGTTTGTTGTGTGTAGATTGCCATTCCTCACACGAAGTGATGGGAGACGGAAAAAAATATGCCCATGCCGAACAAGCCGTAAAATTACAGTGTTCCGATTGTCATTTTAAGGACAAGCCAAATACGACTGTTTACAGCAAATTGGATGCAGAAAGTTTGTTGGTTTTTTTACATCGTGATTATAAACATACTGATAAACCAATTATTACCGTTGAAAACGGCAAACATCCATTGGTAAACACTTATGTAGATGCTTCAGGAAAAGCTTTTTTAATAGGTAAAAAGGACGGTAAAATTCACGAGTTAAAACCGCAGTCAGAAGTTTGTTCCCGAGACAATGCCCATAAAAATGTAAGTTGTGCCACTTGCCATTCTTCGTGGACATCCCGTTGCATTGGTTGCCATAACGAATACGACAAAGATGAACCACGCGCTTTCGATTTATTGGATTTAAAATATGGAAAAGGCCAGTGGAGAGAACATGTTGCCGAATTTTCTTCGTCGCCACCAGCAATGGGCGTTCGGGAATCTAAAAATAAAAGACAGATTGAACCTGCCATTCCAGGAATGATTTTAACCATTGATAAAGGCAGTTATTACGGAAAAGAAATTGGAAAGGATGTGTCATTTTACAGGTTATATGCAGCAAATTCCCCTCACACCACCACCAAAAGCGTGCGAGATTGCAAGTCGTGCCACGCAAATTCTGCAACCTTGGGTTATGGAAACGGAAAATTGGTTTACGCTATTAAAAATGGCAAAGGAAAATGGAATTTTACGCCGGAATATGCAAATAACCCAAATGACAATCTGCCTGAAGATGCCTGGATTCCCTTTTTAACTGCGCCAAAAAAAGGTATTATCAACTCAACGAGACTTGATTTTAGGCCATTCACAGTTAAAGAACAACAGCAATTGTTACTGGTTGGCGCTTGTTTGCAATGCCATAAAGATGATTCTAAAGTCATGAAGCAAAGTTTGGTTGACGGAATAAATCCGTTATTACTTAGATTAAGTAAAAATTGTATCTTGCCTGCTTATAACTAATTTTTGCTCAAGTGAATAAAATTAAAATTGCCTTTTTTGTATTTGTGCTTGCATCAATATTGGATATTGTCGGAATTATTTTTTCAATACCGCTGCTCATCTATATTTTTAAACCGCTCATCATCTTTTCATTGCTGTTTTTGTATGTATTTTCTTTGCCTAAAAGAATAAAATGGTACGTAATAGCCTTGGAGTTTTCCTTTTTTGGAGATGTTTTATTGCTATTTTCGGGAGAACTATTTTTTATGGGCGGATTGGTTTCATTTTTAATGGCGCATTTTTTATTCATAAAAATTGTGATTTCCAGAATTAAGGAGGTCAATTTTATAAAGGCACTAATTTCTGTACTTCCATTTTTGGCAGTGTTTGGTCTGTTAATTTTTACCCTAAAAGATTCACTGAATGAAATGTTATGGCCCGTGGTCATTTATGGATTAACAATAGCGACATTTGGGGCAGTTTCTTTTCTCGATTTTTTGAACACAAAATCAAAAAAATCTTTGTTAATGCTTTTTGGCGCGGTAGTTTTTATGATTTCAGATTCGCTTTTGGCCATCAATAAATTTTACAGTCCGGCCCATATTCTTGAAGTTTTTGTGATGATAACGTATGTGCTGGCGCAATATTTAATTTTCCGTTCTATGATTTTAGATTCAGAAGTGGTTTAAACTTTTTCTTTTACCTGAAAAATTCACATTTTGCTCCCTAATTTTGACTTTTTTTATTTCCGTAGCACTGCTATGCAAAGAAAAAAAGGCTTCATTATGAAGCAAAAGCCGAATTTTTCGCTGACAAACAAAAAGTTTTAAACACTTCACAGAAAAAAGCAACAATTGACACTAAATTTTAGTGAAAATAAACTGCTTTTAATTTGAGAAATTTTAAGTATTATTTTGAAAACACTTCATTGTGCTGTTCTTGAACACGAATAAAAGTGGTTCTTTTTGTGAGTTCTTTTAGCCTGCCCGCACCAACATACGTGCAGGTTGAACGCAATCCGCCCAAAATATCCTGAACGGTATTTTCAACCGCGCCACGATAGGGAATTTCAACAGTTTTTCCTTCAGAAGCCCTGTAATCGGCAATGCCGCCAACGTGTTTATTCATCGCAGTTTCAGAACTCATGCCGTAAAATTGTTTAAATTTTTCGCCGTTAATTTCAATCATTTTTCCGCCACTTTCTGTATGTCCGGCAAACATGCCGCCCAACATCACAAAATCTGCACCGCCGCCAAATGCTTTTGCCACATCACCCGGTACTTTACAACCGCCGTCGGAAACTATTTGTCCGCCCAATCCGTGAGCCGCATCGGCACATTCAATTATGGCCGACAATTGCGGATAACCAACGCCGGTTTTAACGCGGGTTGTACAAACAGAACCTGGGCCAATGCCAACTTTTATCAAGTCGGCACCTGCCAATAAAAGCTCTTCAACCATTTCGCCGGTGACCACATTGCCGGCCATAATTATTTTATCTGGGTATTGTTCCCGGGTTTTTTTTACAAAATTCACAAAATGTTCGGAATAGCCGTTGGCAACATCAAGGCATATAAATTTAAGCTGCGGATGCTGGTTAAAGATAGCGGCCAATTTTTTTGAATCTGCCGATCCTATTCCTGAACTCACTGCAATATAATCTGTTAATGTGTCGCCGGCAGTTTGCATAAACTCTTTCCATTTTTGCAAAGAATAATGTTTGTGAATGGCCGTAAACAGTTTTTGATTTGCCAGTGCGGTTGCCATTTCAAAAGTACCTACGGTATCCATATTTGCAGCCATAATTGGGACACCGCTCCATTTATAATTGCTGTGTAAAAAAGTAAATTCTCTCTCTAAACTAACCAGGGATCTTGAACTTAATGTTGATCGTTTTGGACGAATCATAACATCTGTAAATCCTAATTTTAAATCGGTTTCTATGCGCATTTTCTTTCTTTATTTTAAACGATGATACTTTTTCCTTTACTCGCCAGATTTTTATCGCTGTCGAAATAAAAATCTATTCTTCCTAAATTTAGGCCATAGCAGCCAACCTGGTTCACCAGCACATTTTCGCCAACGCTATTTTTAGCAACGGTTGGTTTGGGCAAAAAAGTATGGGTATGGCCACCAATAATTAAATCGATATTTTTTGTTTTTGAGGCGAGCGCCAAATCGCTTATTTTTTCTGTTTTGTAATTGTAGCCAAGGTGAGAAAGGCAAATAACCAAATCGCAGTGTTCATTTTCTTTTAAAATTCGGCTCATATCCTGCGCAATTTCAAGCGGATCCAGATACAAGGTTTCTTTGTACATTTTTGGGTCAACCAGGCCTTCAAGTTCAATTCCCAGTCCAAAAACACCAATTTTAATGCCGTCTTTCACAAAATTTTATATGGTTTTACGTGGGAATGTAACACGGTATTTTTAAAATCGTAATTGGCC
>CAZBGP010000196.1:0-3458 GCA_964491495.1 uncultured Lutibacter sp.
TTTTATCGGCAGCGGCAGTTTACGAAGGAAAAGATTCTTGGGATATTTTAAAAAATAGTGAGCGAAGTTTGAAAGGAATGCCTTTTGGAAGCGTGCTTACCTTGCCTGCCACAGGTTCTGAAATGAACTCAGGCGCTGTGATTACGCGCAGGGAAACCAAAGAAAAATTTGTAATGGGCGGACCGGGATTGTTTCCTGTGTTTTCCGTTTTAGATCCGCAAGTGGTTCAGTCGATTCCTGAAAAACAAATTGCTAACGGACTGGCAGATGCTTTTACACACGTAATGGAACAGTACATCACTTATCCTGTTGGTGGCATGTTGCAAGACCGATTTGCGGAAAGTATTTTGCAGACTTTGGTTGAAGTGGCGCCAAAAATTATGAAAAATCCTTCCGATTACAATGCCGCGGCAAACTTTATGTGGAGCTGCACAATGGCATTAAACGGTTTGATCCAAAAAGGCGTGCCAACTGATTGGGCAACGCATATGATGGGCCACGAATTAACCGCTTTGTTTGGTATTGACCACGCAAGAACACTGGCCATTATTTTGCCAAGCCATTACACCTATAATTTTGAAAACAAAAAAGAAAAATTGGCGCAATATGCCGAACGCGTTTGGAACGTAACTGATGGCACTTTAGAAGAAAAAGCCAAAGCCGGAATTGAAAAAACCAAAACCTTTTTCAACTCTTTGGGCATTAAAACAGCCTTGTCTGAATACACCGATGATTACAAAGGAACTGCCCAAATTATTTCAAAACGTTTTACCGAACGCGGCTGGAAAGGTTTGGGAGAACGCCAAAACGTGACGCCAAGCGATGTGGAAAAAATTGTGGAAATGGCTTATTAATGTCTCCATTTAATATTATCTAAAGTTATAAATTGAAAATAAGCAGCGTGAATAAAATTTACGCTGCTTTTGTAATAAAAATTGCTAAAATTTCACTTCTAGGCGAATATACTGCTCGTGCAACACATAAATAGAATCATTATAAAAATTGTCCCTGTTTTATACTGAAATAAATCCTGTTAGCTTATGTTTGCAACACAAAAACCAGCGCAATAAGCTACCCAATATTTATGCAGGAATCTGCCCATTTTAAAGGATTTTCATTGGCAATTATCGCTTCCGTACTATGGGGAATTTCAGGAACTTTTGCCCAATTTCTGTTTCAGCGAAGAGGCATTAATGTAGAATGGTTAATCACCACAAGAATGTTAGTTGCCGGTTTTATGCTGCTTTTAATCGCCAGTTATAATAAAAATCCCGACTTGTGGAAAATCTGGAAAATAAAAAAGGATGCCATTCAATTGGTATTGTTTAGCATTACCGGGATATTGGCGGTGCAATACACTTATTTTGCCGCGGTAAAACATTCCAATGCCGCAACAGCAACCATTTTGCAATATGCAGGTCCGGTTTTAATTGCCATTTTTCTCGCCTTTAAATACCATCGACTCCCAAAAACTTTAGAATATTTGGCCATCCTATTGGCGGTTTTGGGAACTTTTTTATTGGTAACCCACGGCAATATTCACAGTTTAACAATTTCGGGCATTGCATTTTTCTACGGAATTGCCTCTGCCTTTGCTTTGGCGATTTATACCTTACAGCCCATCCCTTTGCTAAAAAAATACAGTTCAACCGCAATCATAGGCTGGGGATTGTTTATTGGCGGCGTGGTATTTTCTTTTGTAAAAGCACCTTGGAATGTTGAGGGCGTTTGGGATGTTTACACCTATTCCTACACTTCTTTCATCATTTTGTTTGGCACTTTGGCGGCATTTTATTTTTATTTAAAAGCGGTGCAACTTATTGGTGGACAAAAAACAAGTTTATTGACTTCGGCTGAACCGCTATCTGCCACCATACTTGCCATTTTATGGCTAAACATTCCCTTTGAAACACTTGATTGGATAGGAGGTTTATGTATTATTTCCACCGTATTTTTACTTGGAAAGAGGAAAAAAATCCTTGTCCACTAAAAAGCCTTTATAAAAAATATAAAGGCTTTTTCAATTATAATAAACGTTTAAAACTATTCTTTGCTGAACAAATAATTCATCAATCCGCCAAAGTCGCCATAAACTTGTTGGTATCTTATTTTTCCTTCTGCATCAAAATCAAAAGATTCATATAATCTGATTACGCCTGATTTGGCTGCGGTGGAATCTGTAGCAGGCACCGTAACTTCCCAAGTGCTGTAATGACGTACAGAACCATCAGGTAATTTGGTGTTGGTATTAACGCCCGGCAATAAAACAGGAGGTGCATTAAGCAATTTAAAATTAAACATTGCCCACATTTGCTTGTCACTTGCCTTCACCTCTTCCAAATTTAAAGAATCTTTAGATGCCCCAAAGCCAGTCTCTAACAGTGCGAAATCTTTAGCGTACGCGGAATAATCAGTGTTTTCGTTTTGCCAGCCTTCAATATTGGCCAACACTGTTTTTGAATTTTTTTCGAAAGCCTCGTTTGCCGAATTGTCGGGTTTCGGCTGACATCCCACAAAGAGGATTGACATAAATAAAATTGCATAGATACTTTTCATAATGTTGATTTTTAGTTAATTAGAAATTAAAATTAAATAATTTAACAATACAAAAAACAAAATACTATGATTTTTTATGCTTTATGTTTTTTTAGAAACAAAATTTTAAAGAAGTTTGCTATTAACAATTGGCTATTTTTTTCCGCCGACAACCACCACAAATTCGCCTTTTGGCGGTTTGTTGGTAAAGTGTTCTATCATTTCAGCAACGGTTCCTCTTAAGGTTTCTTCGTAAAGCTTGGTCAGTTCCCGTGAAATGGAAATCGGCCGGTCGGCGCCAAAAAACTCGGCAAAACTGGTAAGTGTTTTCAACAATTTATGCGGCGATTCGTAAAAAATGATGGTTCGTGTTTCCTCGGCCAGGAAAGTCAGGCGTGTTTGACGGCCCTTTTTAACTGGCAAAAATCCTTCGAAAACAAATTTGTCGTTTGGCAATCCGCTGTTCACCAAGGCAGGCACAAAAGCTGTGGCGCCGGGCAAACATTCAATTTCTACGCCGTTTTCCAAACAGGCACGCGTGAGTAAAAATCCGGGATCGGAAATGGCGGGCGTTCCGGCATCGGAAATCAACGCAACAGATTCCCCATTTTTAATGCGTTGCACAATATTGGCAACGGTTTTATGCTCGTTGTGCATATGGTGGCTGTGCATATGGGTTGAAATTTCAAAATGCTTCAATAGTTTTCCGCTGGTGCGCGTATCTTCGGCCAAAATTAAATCGACTTCTTTCAAAACCCTGATTGCCCTAAGCGTGATATCTTCTAAATTTCCAATGGGCGTTGGCACTAAATATAATTTTGATTCCAATTTTTTAGTTATTAGTTGCTGGTTTCTAAACTTTTAATATTTAACTTCTAATATTTACTATAATAATAAATCAAAGTTACAAAGTTTTTTGTTTG
>CAZBGP010000197.1:0-3377 GCA_964491495.1 uncultured Lutibacter sp.
ATTGTTGGGGTAGGAATTAAAATTTTCTTCAACTTTTCGGGATCATCACGCAATTCTCGCGGATACCTTACGCGAACAGAAAATCGTTCGCGCCCTTCAATGGTTGTGGTTATTGGCATTCCGCCAATAGCAGTTTCAATGGCTTGCTGGGTTTGTTCGATACTTAATCCGAAACGTGCAATTTTACTTCTGTCGATATTGATATTCAGATAGGGTTTTCCCACAATTCTATCGGCAAAAACAGCATCCGCTTTTACGGAAGGAACTTCTTTTAAAATGTTTTCTAGCTGCACGCCAAATTCCTGAATGGTATTTAAATCGGGGCCATAAACTTTGATACCCATCGGCGCGCGCATACCTGTTTGAAGCATTACCAATCGGGTTTCAATAGGCTGCAATTTTGGCGCTGAGGTGATTCCGGGTAAGGCAGTTACTTTGATAATTTCATTCCAGATATCATTGGGAGATTTTATTTGTTTTCTCCAATTTCTGAAATTTTCACCGCCGTCATCCTGAATTAAATCTATTTTAGTAACACCTTTAAGAATGGCATCATCATTGGAAAGTGAATCTCCCGATTTTAGGATAAAACGATTATCATCATCAGTTTTAAACTTTTCCCGATGTCCTCTTTCGTTTAAAATAAATTCCGATTTATACCCAATCACATTCTCGTACATAGAAATCGGTGCAGGATCCAAAGCAGTTTCTGCCCTTCCAAGTTTACCGACAGCAACTTCAACTTCCGGAATATTAACAACAGCCATATCTAACAATTGCAGGGTTTTTGTGGTTTCTTCAATCCCTGCATGAGGCATAGAAGTTGGCATCAATAAAAAACTACCTTCATTTAACGATGGCATAAACTCTTTTCCAATTCCTGGAAATTTATGGCTCATATAGGAATAAACAGTAGTCGCTTTAAGGTTAAAACCTATTTTTTCATAGCCTTTTGCTGCCCAGCCAAATACGCCATTAAATCCAATCCAGATAAACAATCCGAAGAGGATGGTAAAGAGCGGCAACATTAAAAATTTCACTTTGTTATTTAAACACCACACAAGTATTTCTTCATAATAATGAATCACTGCGATAATCATTGATAAAACCGAAGCAATAATAATGATGACCATTAAATAATTTGAAAACAGACTATTTTGATGCCCAAGCGGCGCCCAAGATTTTGTAAGCAGCAATGTGGTAAACAAAAGGGCAATGCCAACGGTGATTAAATTTGACTGTTTTCCCAAATATTTTGGATAAACAGTTTCCAATAAATTTTTAAGTCCGATTAATGATAGTGCCAAAGGAATCAACGTTGAAAACACAATGGCCAATACAATTCCGGAAATAATTAATGTCAAATTCCAAAATTTGCTGATTTTTTGCGAATTTTTAAATCCGAAAACCAAATAAGCAAGGGTTGGCAAAAACACTACACCAATAAAAAAGGAAGCGGCCAACGCAAAAGTCTTGGTAAAAGCCAGCGGCCTAAATAGTTTTCCTTCGGCATTTTCCATAAAAAATACAGGCAAGAAACTGACGATGGTGGTTGCAATACCAACGGTTATTGCCGGCGCAATTTCAATAGTAGCATCATAAATTACGCTGATAAGCTGTTTCCCTTTTTTGCCGACATTTTCCGGCATTTCAAAATATCGGATGTTATTTTCAACAAAAACAATTCCAACATCAACCATGACGCCAATGGCAATGGCAATTCCTGAAAGCGCGACCACATTGGCGTCAACACCCGCATAACGCATAATAATGAAGGTCATAATTACCGCTAAAGGCAGCAAACTTGCAATAATTATGGAGGCTCTTAAATTGAATAACAGAATGATAATTACAATAATGCTGATGATAATTTCTTCGGTTAAGGCGCTTTCCAGCGTACCGATTGTTTCCTGAATTAATGCGGTTCTGTCGTAAAATGGAACGATGGTTAACTGGCTAACTGTGCCGTCGGCCAAAGTTTTTTTAGGCAATCCTGTTGAGATTTCCTTGATTTTGGCTTTCACGTTGTTGATGACTTCCAGCGGATTTGAGCCATAACGTGCTACTACAACACCGCCAACAACTTCAGCGCCTTCCTTGTCTAAAATCCCTCTTCTTGGCGCTGAGCCTAAACTAACTACGGCAAGGTCTTTAATAAGAACCGGCGTGTTATTTTTCACAGTCACCACTGCTTTTTCTATATCTTCAATAGACTTGATATAGCCCAAACCGCGCACCATATACTCGGCTTTGTTGATTTCAATGGTGTTGGCGCCAATATCTTTATTGGTATTTTTTACGGCCATCATCACCATATCAAAACCAATATTGTAAGCTTTTAGCGCATCCGGATTTACATCAACCTGATATTCTTGTACGTGACCGCCAATTGAAGCCACTTCCGAAACGCCGTTTGCAGCATTAAGTCCATATTTTACATAGAAATCCTGAATTCTTCTAAGTTCCGGTAAATCCCATCCGCCGGTGACATTGCCTTGTGCATCTCTTCCTTCCAACGTGTACCAAAAAACCTGGCCTAAAGAAGTGGCATCAGGGCCAAGCATAGGTTTTGTGTCAGTCGGAAGCAACCCGCTTGGAAGTGAATTGAGTTTTTCTAAAATGCGGCTTCGGCTCCAATAAAATTCAACATCTTCATCAAAAATGATAAAAATGCTCGAAAATCCAAACATTGATGTGCTTCGAATGGTTTTTACGCCCGGAATTCCGAGCAACGATGAAGTTAGCGGATACGTAATTTGATCTTCAATATCCTGAGGAGATCTTCCTGGCCAATCGGTGAAAACAATTTGTTGATTTTCGCCGATATCGGGAATTGCATCAACAGGAACAGCATCTTTTGGAATAAAACCGGTCTTCCAGTCGAATGGCGCTGTCGACAATCCCCAGCCAATAAAAAGGAGCAGCAAAATGATGGTGACAACCCTGTTATCTAAAAAATAGCGTATAATTTTATTAAGCATAATGCATTGATATTATGATATTTAATTTGAGATGAGGCATATTTATGATGTATAAACAGCAACAAATTACTAAAAAAGGCATTTTAAATTTTAAACAATTAAAAATGAATTAATTAGAAATTAAATAAAATAAATCAGATGATGAATACTTGATAAAGAACGGTTATTTCTTTATCCACCAGAGGTGGCAGGTAATTTTTAAAAGGAATGATGTTTCCTGCCAAGCCTTCAAATAAATTAAGGTAAGCATAAGTAAAAGAAGCAACAAAAACTTGTTGTTCAAAATTTAAGGAGGAAAAGCTGGTGTTTAATTCGTTTTGGCCAATGAATTGTTTCACTTCATCATTGCAGCAATTGCTTTTTTTAAGTTCACAATTATTAGAGGAAGAAGGTTTT
>CAZBGP010000198.1:0-3354 GCA_964491495.1 uncultured Lutibacter sp.
AAGAATTTCCTTATTTTTTTCTTTATCAATTATTGAGGCTTTTAGCAGATTGATTTGTTCCCTTATTTTTGTGATATTTTTCAAGGTTTTATGAATCTCCGTTAATTTTCCCTGAATTTCAATGATAAAATTAAATTGAGCTTGTAAATCTTCCGTTGTTGCGCTGCTTCTTGGGTCTTTTAACAAGTTAAAATTTTGTTCAGAAACCGGTTTTCCATTTTTACTCAATTGAATTTTATAGGTTCCCGGCAACGCTTTTGGTCCTTGCAATGATGCCCACCATAAAATCATTCCTTTTATTTTTTCGGCATCAGGATATTGCATATTCCATTTAAACTGATTGGCGCCATTTTTAACTTTTAAAGGTTCTTCATTTTTTTTATCGTTGGGTTTGGTTGAAAAAGTTTTAATGAGTTTTCCGGAATTCTCAAAAACAGAGATACTTATGGTGTCGTTTTCAGCAATATTTTTCACATAATAATTTACGAGAACGCCGCCAGGATGATTTTGTCCGGCAGTTTTGGATTTACGCTCACTTCCGCCCATTCTGTAACTGTCCATGGGTTTGTAAAGGAAAAAATCTTTGGAAATAAGGGCTTCATTAATTTGATGAAAAGTTGTTAAATCATCAATAATCCAAAAGGAACGACCTTGTGTGGCTGCAATTAAATTATTGTTTTTAATGGCCAAATCCGTTATGGAAACAATGGGTAAATTCAATTGAAAAGGACTCCAATGAGTTCCGTCATCAAAACTTAGGTACATGCCATTTTCAGTTCCAGCGTAAAGCAATCCTTTTCTTTTAGGATCAGCGCGCAAAGCTCTTGTGAAATGTTCAGAAGCGATTCCGTTTGTCAGCAATTTCCAATTTTTTCCATAGTCTTCAGTTTTATAAATATAAGGCGTATAATCTCCCAATTTATAACGCGTACCTACAATATAAGCGCCGCCAGGCGTAAAAGGATCAACTTCAATACAATTGAACATCATCCATTCAGGCATTTTTTTAGGTGTCACATTTGTCCAGTTTTTTCCGCCATCGCGGGTAATGTGAACCAAACCATCATCAGAGCCTGTCCAAATCAAATCTTTTTCAAAAGGAGATTCCACGGCGGCAAAAATAGTTCCGTAGTATTCCACGCCTGTGTTGTCTTTGGTAATTGGGCCGCCAGAAACGCCTAATGTTTTTGGATCATTTCTGGTTAAGTCGGGGCTAATAATCTCCCAAGACTGTCCTTCGTTGGTTGTTGCATGCAAGTGGTTTGAAGCGGCATACAACCTGTTTTTATTGTGAGGCGAAAAGAAAATAGGATAATTCCACTGGAATCGATATTTCATGCCTTCAGCACCATGACCCATAGGATCATCCGGCCAAACATTTATGACTCTGGTTTCATTTGTTTTGTGATTAACTCTTGTCAGCAATCCGCCATAACTTCCACCGTAAACAATATCATTATTTAATGGATCAACTGCAATATGGGCGCTTTCACCTCCTGCAGTACTTTCCCAATCACTTTCTTCAATGTTTCCGCCATTTGTTCTGTGTGAAATTCTTACGGTTGAATTGTCTTGCTGCGCACCAGGAATTCTGTATGCAAAATGGTCATCGGTTACTACCCTGTAAAATTGCGAAGTTGGCTGATTGTGATAGGTGCTCCAATTTTCACCAGTGTCAAAACTAATTTGCGCACCACCATCATCGGCAATAATCATCCGCTGATTGTCTTCCGGAGCAATCCACAAATCGTGGTGATCGCCATGCGGAGCTTCAAAGGATTTAAAAGTTTTGCCGCCATCTTTAGATTGATGGTAATCGACGTTTAAGACATACACCGTATTTTCGTCTTGGGTGTCGGCATAAATTCGGGTGTAATACCAGGCGCGCTGGCGCAATTCACGGTCGCTGTTAATTAATTTCCAAGTTTTTCCGGCATCGATGGATTTGTAAACACCGCCATCATTATTTTCAATTATAGCCCAAACGATATCTGAATTTACAGGGGAAACGGCAATTCCGCTAATTCCCCAAATTCCTTTTGGCAAACCTTCATTTGTTGAAATATTTTTCCATGTTTCGCCTTCATCCGTACTTTTCCACAATGCAGAACCTTCTCCGCCGCTGGATAAACTATACGGTGTTCTTCGGACATTCCAGGTTGTGGCATATAAAATTCGCGGATTGTTAGGGTCAATAATTAAATCGATGGCACCCGCATCAGCATTGGAAAATAATACTTTTCTCCACGTTTTTCCACCGTCAATCGATTTGTAAACGCCTCTTTCCTCGGTAGATTTATACAAATCACCCAAAACAGCCGCAAATACAATGTCCGGATTTTTAGGATGAATTCTTACGCGTGGAATATGGCGTGAATTTTTTAAGCCAATATGTTTCCATGTTTTTCCGGCATCAACCGATTTCCACATGCCGTCGCCTGAAGAAACATTGCCGCGAACCGTTTTTTCTCCATTGCCAACATAAATTACATTATTGTCTGATTCACTTACGGCAATTGCGCCAACAGAACCTCCAAAAAATCCGTCAGAAATAGAACTCCAAGTGTTTCCTGCATCCGTAGTTTTCCATACGCCGCCGCCTGTTGCACCAAAATAATAGAGATTTGCTTTGTTTGAAACACCGGTTACCGCAGCGCTTCTTCCGCCTCTGAACGGACCAATATTACGCCATTCAACAGATTTGTAAAATTCTTCACTAAATTTGGATTCTGTTTTTTGTGCGTTAACTTTGTGCGCTGAAAGAAAAAACAAAAAGCCAAAAAATAAAATATATTTTTTCATAATGTTTGGTTGAAATAGTTGAAAATAAACTGAATAGTAAATCTATTAAAAATAATTTTATTTAAAGCCACAAATTATACATAGGATGGAATCTTTGAAAATCAATAAAATAAATAAAACTGTGAATGGAATTATCCAAATTACAGGATCAAAAAGCGAAACAAACAGATTGTTGATTTTACAACAGTTTTATCCAAATTTAACCATTGAAAACAGTTCAAATTCCGATGATTCTGTTTTGATGCAAAATGCATTGGCAAGTAAAGATGACGAAATAAACATTGGACATGCCGGCACGGCAATGCGTTTTTTAACGGCTTATTTTTCGGTAAAAGAAGGCAGTGAAATTTTGTTGACCGGTTCGCACAGAATGAAAGACCGGCCCGTTAAAATTTTAGTGGAAGCACTCACTTCATTGGGAGCCAACATTCAATATGTAGAAAAAGAAGGGTTTCCGCCGTTAAAAATTTCCGGAAAAAAGTTGACGAAGGATTTTATTGAAATTGAAGGAAATTTGAGCAGCCAGTATGTTTCTGCATTGTTGTTAATAGC
>CAZBGP010000199.1:0-3331 GCA_964491495.1 uncultured Lutibacter sp.
CTGAAAACTGATACTGTAATTATTTTTTTTTCAAAATATTAATTGATATAAAACCGATGTTAAGCATCATACTATTAAATCAGGTAACCATTCATAAATTCTCATTTATATAAATTTACCTGTCTTAACTTTAAGAATATTATTTTTGTTTAACTAAATATAAGTTTTAGTTAACAAATATAATTAAGTACCCTAGACTGTACATCTGCTTAATTTATTATTTAATTTGTTGATTTAAATACAAGTACAATTATTTATTTCTATAATTTGGAAAAAATATCATTTGTTAAATATATGTTAAATATATATTTTGTTTAATAAATTATATATTTCGTTAAACAATATTATTTACATTTGTCTAAATCTTAAAACTAAAAAAAATGAAAAACTTAGCAAAATTTTTAAGCCTTATGTTGATTGTCTTATTGCCGTTAAGTGCAATGTCTTGTGATGACAATAATGATATGGATGAACCGGAAACAAATACTATCGCTGATTTTGTGGCTGGTAACAATAATTACAGCAGTCTGTTGGCTGCATTAATAAAAGCCGATTTAGTTAATACATTAAAAGGTGCTGGACCTTTTACCGTATTTGCCCCTGATAACGCTGCTTTCAGCTTATTTTTATCTGCAAACGGCTTTGCAAACCTTGATGCCGTGCCAGTTTCAGCCTTAAAACAAATTTTATTGAATCACGTTGTAAGCGGTGCCGTAAAATCTACCGATCTTACTACGGGCTACATTTCAACCTTATCAACAGCAGCACCTAACAATTTAAACATCAGCATGTTTGTAAATACAAGCGGCGGTGTAAAGTTAAATGGAGTTTCTGAGGTAACTGGCGCAAACAATATATTAGATAATGGTGTTGTACACTTGGTTAATAAAGTAATTGGATTGCCAACAGTGGTTACTTTTGCTACTGCAGACTCAACATTTTCAACTTTGGTGGCTGCTTTAACCAGGGCTGATCAGCCAAATTTCGTGAGCGTATTGTCAACTGCGAACGGAACTGCTCCAGCACCATTTACAGTTTTTGCACCAACAAACAATGCTTTCGGTGCGCTTTTAACTGAATTGGGTGCAAGCGGATTGAGCGCTATTAATACTGCTACCCTAACCGCCACATTAAACCATCACGTGGTTGCTGGTGCAAATGTGCGATCAACTGCCTTAACGAATAATATGACTGTCGGAACTTTAGGCGGTAATATTACAGCAAACATTACTGGTGGCGCAAAATTAACAGATGCCAACGGAAGAATCAGCAATATTGTTGCCGTTAATGTACAGGCTACCAATGGCGTGATTCATGTAATTGATAAAGTAATATTGCCGAAATTAAACTAAACCCTTTTTTTATTCCAATTTTCCTGAAAAGCTTTCCTTAAATTTAAGGAAAGCTTTTTTATTTTTCTACGGGAAATTTCCCCTCTTCACCCCATTCTGCCCAAGAACCATCGTACAAAACATTTTTATTTTCAGCAATCAGTTCGCTTGCCAATAAAATGATGGAGGCCGTAATTCCGGAACCACATGTAAAAACCAGCGCTTGATTTTCGATATTCAAATTCTTGAAAATTTCTTTTAGTTCCTCTTTTGGTTTCATTTTTCCTTGATGCAATACTTTTTCAAACGGCAGATTTATGGAGTTTGGAATGTGGCCGCCAGACATATTTTCCCTGGGCTCAGGAATCATCCCGTAAAATCTTTCTTCGGAACGCGCATCAATCACCTGAAACTTTTTTGATTCGATATTTTCCATCAATGCAGCAGCATCAATCACCAAATCAGGTTTATATTGAGCCTTAAAATTTCCTGATAAAGTTTTGTTTTTACAAATGGGTTCCGCTGGTAAATTTTCATTTTTCCAGGCCGACAATCCGCTGTCCAAAACTGCGATTTGGGAATGGCCCATCGCCTTAAACATCCACCAGACTCTTGGACTGGTATAAACGCCTAAATTATCGTACACAACAATTAAACTGTCGTTATTGATCCCTATTTTTTTACATTCATTTTCAAAATTCCTTTGAGTTGGAATCATATTTGGAATTGAATTTTCCTTGTCTAAAAATACGGTTTCCATATCAAATTTTCGGGCACCTTTAATTTGGATATCCGTAAATTCGGGGATTAAATTCGATTTATTTCCGCTTGGACTGGCATCTAAAATAACCAAGTTTGGGTTTTCAAGATTTTCAAAAAGCCAGGTTGCGGAAACTACCGGAGTTAAATTCATATCAGCGTTCATAGTAAAAAAGCATTAATGCAAACGGTAAATTTCTCTGATATCTTCCAGTATTTTTTCAAAATCAATTTTTAAATCGATTAATTTACCACTTTTAATGTCCCAAACCCAGCCGTGAACCGTAATCCGTTTTTCAAGCAACGCTTTTTGCACATCGGCAGTTTTTAGCACATTAATACATTGTTCCTGTACATTTAATTCCACAAGCCTGTTGTATTTTTCATCTTCACGGGCTATTAAATTGAGTTCGTTTTTATGCAATCTGTAAACGTCGCGTATATTTCGCAACCACGGATTTAACAATCCCAGATCTTCCGATTGCATGGCCGCTTTTACACCCCCGCAATAATAATGGCCACAAATAACCAAATGTTTAACTTTTAAATGCGTCACGGCATAATTGATGACCGACATCACATTTAAGTCGGTATTTGGCACCATATTGGCAATGTTCCTGTGCACAAATACTTCCCCAGGCTGAACGCCCATCAATTCTTCCGCAGAAACTCGACTGTCTGAACAGCCAATGTATAAAATTTCTGGACTTTGGCCGGATGACAAATTTTTAAAATAATTTTCATTAATTTGAAGCCTTTCTTCAATCCATTTTTTATTGTTGCTAAAAATTTTCTCGATATTCAATTTGCTTAATTTTTAAATTATTCTTTTATTTTATTTACTGTAGTAGGTTCTCCATTTTCAAAATATTCCCAATTTCCCACTTTTAGGTCATTTTCATAAGTACCTTTGCGGACAAGTTTGCCGGCTACATCGTAATATTTTGCTGGTCCGTGTAATTTTCCGTTTTCATACTGCAAATCATCCAATAACACTCCTTCCGATGAATAACGAAGAAAATTCCCATGCAAGTCACCATTTTTATAAGTAGCGGTTTGGGCCTTTTTTCCTTCAGAAAAATAAGTTGTGGCGATGCCGTTTAGCAAACCGTTTTCATAATTTTCTTCTGAAACAATTGTTTTTCCGTCGGTATTGTAATAGGTCCATTTTCCGATTCGGTTTATGCCGTTCATACTTCCTTCGCTTTCCAGCATTCCATCCTCATAAAAATAACTTACTT
>CAZBGP010000200.1:0-3271 GCA_964491495.1 uncultured Lutibacter sp.
GCACAAAGATTCACAAAGTAAAACACAAAGATTCACAAAGTAAAAAAATATTTAACCGCAAGGGGCGCAAAGTTTTACGCTAAGTTCGCAAGGAATTAAGAATAAATAAATGCCTTTTACTTCAGAAAAAGTTTATAAATTGGCGATGAAATCTTCAATTTCAACGGCATCTTTTATGTTAAAATCACCAATTTTGGTGCGGCGCAGGGCCGATAAATGTCCGCCGGAATTTAGTGCTTTCCCAAAATCGTAGGCCAGAGAACGAATGTAGGTGCCTTTGCTGCAAACAATTCTGAATTGCACTTTGGGCAAACTGATGTTGGTAATTTCAAAGGTTTCGATGGTAATTTTCCGCGATTGAATTTCGCGCGTTTTTCCCTGACGCGCCAAATCGTACATACGCACGCCCGCCATTTTGATGGCAGAAAACATTGGCGGAATTTGCGCAATATCTCCAACAAATTGTTTTGCGGTTTCTTCAATCAATTCTGAAGTAATATGGTCAACCGGAAAAGTTTCATCCACTTCGGTTTCCAAATCGTAGCTTGGCGTGGTGGCTCCCAGGGTAATTTCACCGGTATATTCTTTAATTTGCGCCTGGTATTCGTCTATTTTTTTGGTGAAGTTGCCCGTACAAATAATCAGCAATCCGGTTGCCAAAGGATCGAGCGTGCCGGCGTGGCCCACTTTTATTTTACCCAATTCGAATTTTTGGCGAATGTTCCAACGCAATTTATTGACCACCTGAAAAGATGTCCAGGTTAAAGGTTTGTTGATTAACAACACCTGTCCGTTTTTAAAATCTTCCCCAGTTCGCATTAAACAACGGTTAAAGGCATCACAAAATAATGGATCAGCAGTAAAGCGACCCCCAACACAATGCGGTAATAACCGAATAATTTGAATCCGTTTTTGCTTAAATAATCAATAAAAAATTTGATGGCCAGCAAGGCTACAACAAAAGAAATTACATTGCCAATCAGCAAATAATTAATCTGTTCGTTGCTTAACGTAAAACCCGCATTGTAATAATCGTATAATTTTTTTGACGTTGCGCCTAACATCGTTGGCACGGCCAGGAAAAAAGAGAATTCGGCGGCCGTTCTTCGGTTCAGTTTTTGGGTCATCCCTCCTATGATTGAGGCACCGCTACGCGAAGTTCCGGGAATCATTGCCAAACATTGGAAGAAACCGATTTTTAGCGCGGTAGCGTAACTTATTTCGGTATGCCGGTAAGGTTGGTTGGGATCGACAATTTCATTGGATTTAAACCAATCGTCGACTTTCAGCAAAATGAATCCGCCCAAAATTAAGGTTATGGCCACAATGATTGGACTTTCCAGCCAAAGATCAATATAATCGTTCAAAAGCAAACCAAAAACCACCGCAGGCAAAAATGCCACGAAGAGTTTTAAGTAAAAATCGACACTTTGAAAAAAGCGTTTCCAATACAGCGCCAATACGGCCAATATAGCGCCCAACTGAATGACTATGGTAAATAATTTGGTAAAATCGTCGCCGGCAATGCCATAAAAGGACGATGCAATAATTAAGTGGCCAGTTGAAGAAACGGGTAAATATTCGGTAATTCCTTCAATTATGGCTAAAATAATAGCTTCAAAATAATTCATTCTTACTTTTTAGGTTTGGTCATAATGGCATAAATTTCGATGCCCAAACCGATTAGCACCAATGTTGGCGCCAAACGTATTCTTCTGAAATTGTACATTTCGGGGTTAAAAATTTCGGGATCGTCGCTACCGCCACCCGCCATTAAAATAAAGCCGAGTCCAATAAACGCCAAACCGATCAGCATAATGGCATAATTCTTTTTTCCAAAAAGGAATTCGCTTTTTATTTCTTTATTTTTTTGATTCATCATAAAAATTATTTGTAGTTCAACAAGCTCACTATATTCGACAAGTTCACTATAAATTTTACAGTAATTACAGGACTTATATTTTTATCAATAATAAAGTTCGTCGCTTCTTAAGTTTAAAAATCGCTGGGTTGCAAAAAACGTGCTTAACCAGGTAATAAGGATTCCCAATCCGATAATTCCTGCAAACACGATGCCCAATATATTTACATCGGAAAACAGTTCCAACTCGGGGATATTTTTGTTTAAATAGGATATAAATGCTACCAGTCCAACGATGGAAACCAATGCGCCGATAATGCCCAATTTTACGCTTTGCAGGATAAAAGGCACACGAATAAAACTCTTTGTGGCGCCCACCATTTGCATTGTTTTGATGGTAAATCGTTTGGAATAGACTGAAAGGCGGATTGAACCGTTGATTAAAACCACGGCAATTAAAGTAAACAATGCGCTAAAAACAAGCATCCAAAAACTTAAACGGTTGATATTTTTCGACAGCAATTCGATCAGCGGCTTATCGTAGGTCACTTCCGAAACAATGCTTCTAATGACCAGTTCTTTTTCTATGTCTGCCATAATTTCCGGCGTCACAAATTCTGATTTCAAGGAAATATCAATGGCATTTTTAAGGGGATTTTCGCCTAAAAACTCCAAAAAGTTCTCACCAATGTCGGCGCTGTAAATTTTTGCGGCTTCATCTTTTGAAATATAAGTAACCGTTTTTGCGTATTCTTCCTTTCTTAATTCGGCCTGCAGGGTTTCCACATCTTTGTCTTTTGCATTGTCGTTTAAAAATACGGTTATGGCCACTTTTTCTTTAAAGTGTTTTGTTATGCTGTTGGTTTTTAGCACAATAAGCCCTAAAAGCCCCACTAAAAATAACACCAAAGCAATGCTTACGATGACCGAAAGATAAGAAGAACGCAATCTTCTTTTTTGATATTTATCGAACGAATTATTCAAAAGATACTGTTTTTAAAGCGGTTGCAATATACAAATTGTTGTTGATTTGTTTATACGTTTATTTGTTGATTTGTTGCATTGTTGGCGAAGATGATTTGAACTTCTTTTTATGAGATCTTGAAACAAGCCTGCCTGACGGCGAGGCAGGTTCAGGATGACGATCTAAGGGTTTTAAAATAGAATATTTATGATAAAGGGGTTTAGTATAATTGTAGGTTCATTCTAAAACACACCCCTGCCCCTCTCAAGAGGGGAATTTGATCCTATATTGTTTTGTATTAATTTTAAGAATCAGTTTCTAAATTTGGTTGAATTTTATGACTGATTTTTAGTATGAATTTTATAATCACTATAACACAATCTATGGAGTATCTATGGAGTATATATGGACTATGTATGGAGTATCTATGGAGTACCCTCCCTTTT
>CAZBGP010000201.1:0-3184 GCA_964491495.1 uncultured Lutibacter sp.
ACAATCTTCCCGGTTTAATGATTGAAGGAATGATTATTTCGGCTTACATTTCAGGCGCGGCTTACGGTTTTATATATTTGCGGGCCGAATATAGCTATCTGCTTGAGAAAATTGAAAATACGCTAAGTGAATTTCAAGAAAACAATTTATTGGGCAATGACATACTTGGCATCCCAAAATTTAATTTCAACATACAAGTCCAGCTTGGTGCCGGCGCTTATGTTTGCGGCGAAGAATCTGCATTAATTGAATCTTTGGAAGGAAATCGCGGTGAGGCGAGAATCAAGAAACATTTCCCAACAGAATATGGCTATTTGGGCCATTCGACCATCGTAAACAATGTGGAAACTTTTGCCATGGCAGCAAGAATTATAGAATTGGGCACCCATTTTATTTCAGCAATTGGCACCCCAGAAAGCAAAGGAACAAAAGTGTTGAGTATTTCTGGCGATGTGGCAAAACCGGGTATTTATGAAATTGAATGGGGAATGACCGTAAAAGAAATACTGCATCTATGCCAGGCCACCTCACCTCATTTTGTTCAAATTAGCGGTCCGTCGGGAATATGTATCAACAATACCGAATTTGACAGAAAAATTTGTAAGGAAGATTTAATCTGCGGAGGATCCATCATGGTTTTTAACAATTTTAGAAGCATCACAAAAATTCTGGAAAACTACACCAAATTTTTCAAAGAAGAATCTTGCGGCATTTGCACCCCTTGTCGGGCAGGAAATCAGATTTTACACGAAAAAATCAAAAAAATCAAAAAAGGCATTTGTACCGCACAAGATTTAGAAGAAATAAAAGAATGGGGACAAATCATAAAACTGACAAGCAGATGCGGATTGGGACAATTTTCGGCAAATACCCTGGTGATGGCCATTGATAAATTTGAAGGATATTTCAATCAAAAAATCATAAAAGCCAACGAAAATTTGAATGTGGAATTTGATATGGAAGTTGCTGTTTATAATTATGATTCTTTAATAAAAGATACCCAATGAAAGGTATAGGTTAAAGGTTTTGAGTTGTGAGTTGTGAGTTGTGAGTTGTAAAAATTAACAAATATTAAATATCTAACAATTAATTATTGATAATTTAGAAAAACCCATGGAAAATTGTTCATTCAAAATCGACGGAAGATCTTGTACAGCTGAAAAAGGGCTCAACTTAATAGAAGCCGCAAAACGAAACGGTATTTTTATTCCAACACTATGTCATTTTAAACACTTAAATCCATTAGGAACTTGCCGGGTTTGCACCGTTAAATTAAACGGAAAAGCTGTCGCGGGTTGCACCATTCATGTGGCTGACGGGATGGATATTGAAGTAAATACGCCCGAATTGCTAGATACCCGAAAAGCCATTCTGGAAATGATGTTTGTTGAAGGAAACCATTTCTGCCCTTCCTGCGAAAAAAGCGGTGATTGCCAAATGCAAAATTTAGGATATGAAACCGGAATAAAATACACAAGATTTCCACATTTATTTATCGACAGAATTACCGATGCACGACCAGAGCGCATTGTGGTAAATCAAAACAGGTGTATTAAATGCAAGCGCTGCATTGAAGAAGTCAAAACTTTTGACGGCTACAACGTATTTTATTCCGTCAACAAAGGAAATAAAACCATGGTTGCCATTGATTATGAACAGGAGGCAAAATTATCCGAATTGCAAGCAGTTCATGCGATGCAAATTTGTCCGACCGGTTCTATATTGGTCAAAGGAAAATCGTTCAGTAAACCTTTTGGAGAAAGGCGATTTGACGCAGTTACCGAAGAAAAACAGCCTCCTTTAACCGCATTTAAAAAGCAACGCACCAACAACAAAAAGAAAATTGTCGCGACCACATCACTAGCGGGTTGTTTTGGATGCCATATGTCTATGCTCGATATAGATTTAGGGATTCTTGATTTATTTGAAGTGATTGAATTTAACAAATCACCAATTACCGATGTCAAAAATTTTACCAAACATTGCGATATCGGACTTGTGGAAGGCGGATGCAGCAACACCCATAATATTGAAGTGCTGCGCGAATTCAGAAAGCATTGTGATATTTTGGTTTCGGTTGGCGAGTGCGCTATTTGGGGTGGTTTACCTGCGATGCGCAATACGATTTCTTTAGAAAAATGTCTTAAAGAATCATATTTGGATTCCATGACGAGCGAAGAACATGAAACAATTATTCCAAATCATGAAGACATTCCAAAAATATTAAACAACGTTTATCCCAATCACGAAATCGTGAAAATAGACTACCATATTCCCGGCTGTCCGCCAAACGCTAGCCATATTTGGAATGTGGTAAAAAATATTTTGTTTCAAGAAGAATATTCCATCGCACATCCCGAATATAAATATGATTAATCCAAATTTGCATCAAATGGAAACAAGAAAAATAATTATAGATCCTATTACGCGCGTTGAAGGCCACGGAAAAGTTACCATAAGACTTGACGAAAAAGGCATGGTGAGCGATGCATTTTTTCATATTGTGGAATTTAGGGGATTTGAAAAATTTATCCAGGGTCATCCGTATTGGGAAGCGCCGGTTTTGGTGCAACGCCTTTGCGGCATTTGTCCGGTGAGCCACCACTTGGCGGCAGCAAAAGCCATTGACCAATTGGTTGGGATTGATCCAGAAGATTTATCGCCAACGGCAACAAAATTGCGGAAATTATTGCATTTCGCACAAGTTTTTCAGTCGCACGCCTTACATTTTTTTTATTTGGCTTCCCCGGATCTTTTATTCGGCATTGATGCACCTGCGGAAAAAAGAAATGTAGTTGCTGTAGCTGCAGAAAATAGGGAACTTGCAAAAAAAGGCATTTTGATGCGAAAATTTGGGCAAGAAATGATCAAAGCCCTGGCTGGAAAAAAAATTCATGGGATTTTAGCGCTTCCGGGTGGCGTGCATAAAACTTTTAAAGCGGAAGAACGCGCCTATTTCTTGGACGGAAAACTTATCCCAAATATTGATACGATGATTTCCTGGTCGAAAGAAATGGTTGATTTTATAAAAATCTATCAACAACAAAATGCCAAATGGATTGATAATTTCGCGGCCTACCCTTCCAACCATTTGGGATTGGTGCATAACGAAACAGGTGCTTTTGAATTGTATGACGGTCGACTAAAATCGGTTGATTTTGAAGGAAATGAATTGCTGAACATC
>CAZBGP010000202.1:0-3179 GCA_964491495.1 uncultured Lutibacter sp.
AGATGTTGCCTATTTTGAACCTTTTTATTTGAAAGAATTTTTAGGGGTAATTTCAAAAAAATAGTTATTTTAAAATACTGTAAAACCTGAATATTTTAATTAAATCTTCCTCGTTTTTAAATCCTAATTTATTTTCATTCATAAAAGATTCAATTTCAGTAGCTTTACTTCCAAATAAAGAAATGATGTCTTTTTTCTTACTGGGCAATGCTATTGCTGAACTATTTTTATAACCAATATAAAATTCATCATCAACACGCTTCAATGTCGGCGGTTTATATTTGTCGTAACCGGTTTTTGCTTTAACCTCTTCAAAAAATTTAATTTTTTCCTTAATATATAAGGATATTTCCTCGCCGATAAAAACAACCACAAACAATCCCTTTTTTGTATTCTCTTTTTCTTTGTAATCTAACACTTGATAAGTTTTATTTAAACTTTCAAATGTGACTGAATAATTGGTAGATAAAGGAAAGTAATATGGCTTGTTGTTTATTTCCATTTCCATAACATCTTTAAAAGCATTGTATCTCATCAAATAAACCGCCTTCTGATTGGAAATTTTACCAGGAACAAACTCATTATTGATATAATAGGTTCCAACCAATTCTTTAGAAATTAAATCAATTGTGGTTAAATTGTTTGTATTTATGAATATTTCATTATTGCTTGAATTTTGACAATAACCAGAAATACCAATTAATAGCATTAATGCAATTGCATGCTTGTTGCGTTGTGGTTTCATAAAGTTGTATTTAAATTAATGCCATTAAATCAAATCAAAAGTAATACTAATTCTATAATTGCCGGCATTGCCTGGCTATAACATAATGCTCTATTTTGATTGATTATGCGACCAAGGCAACAAAGAAAATTTGTAGAGTCTTCATTTCTAAAATTTAATTTTTAGTTGTTCCAATGCTTTTTTCGTTTCCTTTTCAGGCAGGTTACAGGCTGAATTTACGCAAACATAAATAAGGGTTTCGGTTTCATTAAAACGATCTTTCAATAAAGGAATATTGCTTTTTTTGGTGCTTCCGGCAATTAATTTGTTTGGAATATAGTGTTCGTTAATTTCTTTAATCTGGTTTAAAGCGTCTTTGCCGGAAATGGCGATTTCATAAAATTCCCCAACAAAATTTGAAAGCAATTGCAGCCAGTTTGAATATCCAGAGCCATATTTTTGGGCATTTTCTATCACATTCTGCAACATTTGTTCGCTCACTTTTATATAATAACTGTTGGCATAATAGTGACTTAATTTAAACAAATTTTTGGCCATAATTGAGTTTGAAGCCGGAATCACATTGTCTTCAATTTCCATTTTGCGTGCAATTAAATCGGCATCTTGGTTTGACGTGAAATAAAACATGGAACGGTTTTCATCGAAAAAATGATCGAAAGCATAATCTGCCAATTGCTTAGCGGTGCTTAACCACAATTCATTAAAAGTGGCTTCATATAATGAAATATAGGCATCAATTACCGTGGCATAATCTTCCAAATAACCGTTTATGGTGCTTTTGCCATTTTTATAACTGTGGTTTAAATTTCCGTCTTCCTGCAACTGTTTGGTATAAATAAAGGTCGCGTTTTTTATGGCGGCATCTAAAAATCGTTGCTCGTTAAAAACCGAATAGGCATCCACATAACCTTTCAGCATCAAGGCATTCCAGGAAGTTAACGATTTGTCATCGCGTCTTGGCCGTTCTTTTTTGGCGCGTTCCCTTAACAATATTTTTTGCCAGGAAATCACTTTATTTTCGAATTCCGTTATTGAAAATGCGTGTTTTTTGGCAACTTCCGCATCAGTGTTTTTTCTGATTAATACATAATTGTCGTGTTCCCAAAGTCCGTAATAATTTACATTGTAATAAGCGGCAAACAAGTCGTAATCCTTTCCTAAAATGGTTTTTAATTCATTTTGGGACCAAACATAAAAAGCGCCTTCTTCCAGTTTTCCTTCGGTATTTATGCTGTCGGCATCCAATGAAGAATAAAAAGCACCTTCTTGGGTGGTAAGTTCGCGCTCAATAAATTCGAGTGTATGGTACACGGTGTTTTTGTACAATTCGTTTTTGGTTGCCTGATATGCTTCCGCATACAAACTCACCAATTGTCCGTTATCATACAACATTTTCTCAAAATGCGGCACGTGCCATTTTGCATCAACAGCATAACGTGAAAATCCGCCCCCAATTTGGTCGTAAATTCCGCCATAAGCCATTTTTGTAAGGGAAGTATTTACATAATCCAACATTTCATTATCTCCTGAACGCACTGCATAATTCAGCAAAAATTGGTAATTGTTAGGCATCGGAAACTTAGGAGCACCTTTTCTTCCACCCAAATCTAAGTCCATATTTTGTTTCCATTCTTCTACCGACAATTCCAAATCTGCTTTTGTAAATTCAACTTGGTTTTTATTTAAAGAAACCAAATCCGAATTTCTTACGCCATCGGTTAACCTTTCGGCGTATTCAACGGCTTTTTCGGGTGTTGCTGAATACAAATTTGCCAATTGCTCCAGCGCATTAATCCAGTTGTCTTTGGGGAAATATGTGCCGCCCCAAATGGGTCTTCCGTCGGGCAAAGCCACGCAGTTTAAAGGCCAGCCGCCACGGCCGGTAATTAATTGTACGGCGTTCATATACACCTGGTCAACATCGGGACGTTCTTCCCGGTCGACTTTTATATTGATAAAATGCTTGTTCATTACCGCCGCCACTTCTTCATTTTCAAAACTTTCATGTTCCATTACGTGACACCAATGGCAGGAAGAATAACCTACGGAAATTAACAGCAATTTGTTTTCCTTTTTGGCAAGTGCCAGCGTTTCTTGATTCCATGCATACCAGTTTACTGGATTGTGTGCGTGTTGCAGCAAGTACGGACTTGTTTCATTTATAAGGCTGTTGGTGAATTTATGTTTGGGCATTTTGGGTGTGGTTTTTTAGTTAGCATGGGTAAATAAAATAATCATAAACGATATTTCTGATTTTTTTATAAATATAGTAAATTGTAATTCTATTTTATGTAACCAAATTATGATGGGTTTAAATTTTGTTGATTGAGCTTTCTGTAAAATCTAATTTACTTTATTTTCATTGCACTTACCAAAATAGTAAGCACAAAAAGCATCCAACAAATAAAAAGTCCTTTTGATGATTTGTAATAAA
>CAZBGP010000203.1:0-3168 GCA_964491495.1 uncultured Lutibacter sp.
CCTTTCTTTTGAAAAACCTTCAACTTTAGTGTTGAAGGTTTTTTTTTGATGTAAAATCGCATTGTTATTGTAAAAAATTGTCGCTTTTATTAATATTTAGCCTTATTTTGTAACTAGAAACGAATTCATTTAATTTATCAGTTTGAAAAATATCACCATAGCCATAGACGGATTTTCTTCCACAGGAAAAAGCACCATCGCCAAAGAGTTGGCAACTAAATTAAAATATGTTTACGTTGATTCAGGCGCTATGTATCGGGCGGTTACGCTATATGCGATGAACCACAAACTTATTTCGGAAGAGATTTTTTTAAAGGAACAGTTAATCGATGCGTTAGACAACATCAATTTGGCGTTTAAGTTTAATGCTGCTTTGGGTTTTGGGGAGATCTATTTGAATGAGGTGAATGTTGAAACCGAAATTCGCAATATGAAAGTTTCAAGACTGGTAAGCAAGGTTGCTGAAGTTCCGGAAGTTCGCAAAAAATTAGTGGAACAGCAACAACAGATGGGAATAAATAAAAGCGTGGTGATGGATGGAAGAGATATTGGAACAGTTGTTTTTCCGGATGCGGAATTGAAAATATTTATGACAGCTTCCGCAGAAAAACGTGCAAAAAGGAGATTTGATGAATTTTTGGATCGTGGAGAGCAGGTTACATTCGACGAAACCTTAAAAAATGTGGAATATCGCGACCATATTGATACAACACGAAAAGATTCTCCATTAGTGAAGGCACAGGATGCCATAGAAATTGACAATTCAACCTTGACAAGAAAAGAACAATTTGAAAAAGTTTATAAATTGGCCTTGAAAATTATTGAAAGCAACTAAATTAAGGAATGTTCAAATATTTATGGGTTTGTAAGGAAACTTTCCATTTCGGATTTTTCATCACATAATCCACAATTAAAGGCATCATTTTTTCTCGGTTACTCCATTCTGGCTGTAAAAATAATTCACAACTTTCGCCAACTTTGGCAGCTTGTTCTTCTGCAAATTTGAAATCGTTTTTATTAAAAACAATGACTTTCAGTTCATTGCATTTTGAATAAATTTCAGCAAGAGGCAATTTTGTTTTTTTTGGTGAAAGGCATATCCAGTCCCAAGTGCCACTCAATTTATAAGCGCCTGAAGTTTCAATATGTGTTTTGATGTTATTGGCTTGCAATGCGTTGGTTATATAATCTAATTCCCACATTAACGGTTCTCCGCCTGTAATCACAACGGTATTTGCATATTTTATGACATTTGCCACAATGCTGTCAGCGCTAGTTGGCGGATGCAGTTTTGCGTTCCAGCTTTCTTTCACGTCGCACCAATGACAACCCACATCACAACCGCCAATTCTAATAAAATAAGCCGCTTTTCCCGTATGAAAACCTTCGCCCTGAATGGTGTAAAATTCTTCCATTAAAGGCAGCATTTCGCCCTTGGCCAATAATTCTTTTGTACTTGCATTTACCATGCTGCAAATATAAGATTTAGGAATGGGAATAAATATTTGCAACTTAATTTCTTTTCAAATTTTTGGTTTCAGTTTATTTCTTATTTTTATAAAAATTATTCAAAATGACCAGAGAAGAAATTTTTTTCAATCATATTACGGAAGGCTACCAAACCAAAGGCGATTATTTTACTTTGGGAGCGGCAATGTTAGAAGGCAAAACCATTAAGGATGCTTTTGTAAAAGTTCCTTTAAAGACATTAAACCGACATGGACTGATATCGGGAGCTACCGGAACCGGAAAAACAAAAACGTTGCAGGTGATGGCTGAAAACCTGTCTGAAAAAGGAATTCCTGTGTTGTTGATGGATGTAAAAGGCGATTTAAGCGGATTGGCGCAACCTGGTGCCGGACACCCCAAAATTGATGAACGTCATGCCGCGATTGGTTTGCCTTTTGAAGCAAAAAAATTTCCGGTTGAAATACTTACTTTGTCCGGACAAGATGGCGTTCGACTTAGAGCCACTGTTTCAGAATTTGGGCCGGTGCTGCTTTCCAGAATATTGGAGTTGCCAGAAGCGCAAAGCGGCATTGTCTCTATCATTTTTAAATATTGTGATGACCACAAATTTCCTTTATTGGATTTAAAAGATTTTAAAAAAATACTGCAATATGCCACTGCCGAAGGAAAAGAGGAGATCCAGAAGGAATACGGCTTAATTTCTACGGCAAGTACCGGAGCTATTTTACGCAAAATTGTTGAAATTGAACAACAAGGCGGAAATTTGTTTTTTGGCGAACGCTCTTTCGATGTTCATGATTTGGTGCGGATTGATGAAAACGGCCGAGGAATCATTTCCATATTGCGTTTAACGGATATTCAGGACAAGCCAAAGCTTTTCTCCACTTTTATGCTGCAATTATTGGCGGAAGTGTATGCAACTTTTCCGGAACAGGGCGACAGCGGCCAGCCGGAATTGGTTATTTTTATTGACGAAGCACATTTAATTTTTAATGAAGCATCAAAAGCATTGCTTTCTCAAATTGAAAGCATTGTGAAACTGATTCGTTCAAAAGGCATCGGATTGTTTTTTGTGACTCAAAATCCGAATGATGTTCCTGAAGAAGTTTTGGGACAATTGGGTTTAAAAATACAACACGCCTTGCGCGCATTTACTGCCAAAGACCGAAAAGCCATCAAATTGGCCGCAGAAAATTATCCCGACTCCGAGTATTATGATGTTGATGAAGTGTTGACACAAATGGGAATTGGCGAAGCGTTTGTTTCCGTATTAAACGAAAAAGGGATTCCAACGCCGTTGGCCTGCACTATGATGCGAGCACCAATGAGCAGAATGGACATATTGACCGGCGATGAATTGAAACAATTGATTGGGAACTCTCGTATTTACCATAAATACAACGATGTTATAGACCGGGAAAGCGCCTACGAAATTTTATCGGAAAAAATTGAGAAAATAACCGAAAAGGAGGAATCTGAACGTAGAAGAACAGAGGAAGATAAAGAGGAAAAAATATCGAGAGGAAGAACAAGTACGCGCATGAATCCAGTTTTAAAAGTGGTGACAAGCGCAAGTTTTATAAGAGGCGTTTTGGGAATTTTAAAAAGAGTGATGTAAGTTGCTAAACACTTAAAATTTATTCGCGTTAGTGATTACTTCACCTTTTTATTATTTTGAATTGGTGTTCAGTGAACCAT
>CAZBGP010000204.1:0-1346 GCA_964491495.1 uncultured Lutibacter sp.
GATTTCAGGATCTCATGAAATGAAGTTTCAATCATAATGCCAGCCGGCGCGTTGGGAGAGGCAAAGCCAAAAAACCCGAAGCCTTTGCCGAATTTATTTCGGTACGGCAACCTGTTGTGAACTAACGAAAAGCTCTAAGAAACCTGTTGTGAACTACCAAAATGTCGCTAAAAAACCTGTTGTGAACTACCAAAATGTTCAAAGCAACCTGTTCTGAAAACGCAAAACCCAATACAAAACCCCCAATCAAGTTCAGGAAGTGCAAAAATTTCACGTGGTGGAGATCGGTAAATTGAAAAAAACAATTCAAATGTTTCAATATTTAGAAACTTTTAATATCTTTGCTTTTAAAAGCAAATGAGATACTTTCATACCAGGATTTTAGAAGAAGTTGAGCAGTTTATTGCCAAACTTGACATTAAAACAGTAAGGAAAGTATTTTACAACATTGATCTTGCTGAGCAAACTAACGACCCAAAATTATTTAAAAAATTACAAGGTGAAATTTGGGAATTTAGAACAAAATACAATGGGATACAAATTAGGCTTTTGGCATTTTGGGACAAATCAAACGGTCAAGAAACATTGGTTTTGGCGACACATGGATTCATAAAGAAAGTGGACAAAGTTCCAAAAAAAGAAATCGAAAGAGCAGAAAGAATTAGAACTAAATATTTTAACAACAAACTTAAAAAATAATACCATGGCAAATAAAGAAATGAAATCTTACTCACTTGCCGAAATGAAAGATAAATACATTGGCAAAGAAGGAACAGCGGAAAGGGAAGAATATGAATACGAACTTAGGATGGATGTTTTAGGCCGAATGATTAAAACCGCCAGACAAGAACGAAACTTGACCCAAGAACAACTTGGACAACTTATTGGCGTGCAAAAATCTCAGATTTCAAAATTGGAAAGCAGTGCAAACAGCGCAACAATTGATACAATTTTAAAAGTGTTTAAAGCTTTGAAAGCAGACATACATTTTAACGTAACACTCGAAAAACAATACATTCAATTAATCTAACCCGTTAAATATAACACGCCAACTACCGAAATCCTGAGTTGATCCTGCCCGAGGGCACGAACAACCCTTCTGGTAATCGACTGTGGCAACCTGTCCCGAACTAACTTAATCACCTTAGAAACCTTTCCCTAACACAAAAAAACCCGCTCAATAGCGGGTTTTTGTTTACACATCAATTAAATCTAAAATCCTTTAGACAAGCTCCACCAAATTCAGCACATTATGTGCCCCGTTTAACAACGGATAATGCACCCCGTTCATTTCCTGATAAAACTCAATCAGCAGCAAATAAAACTGAATTCCGTCACCTGCCGGC
>CAZBGP010000204.1:1356-3162 GCA_964491495.1 uncultured Lutibacter sp.
GACTGTCGACTCACTTAAATCAATGGGCAATAACACCACCGGACTGTAGCTGGTATTGTACAAACCGGTGTCAAAATTCAAATTCACAAATGCCGAGCGAAAACTCACATGCGTGGCACTCTCTGTGGCTGTTAGTTGCTCTTGTGAAGTGAAATTCGGAATTTCAATCACCCCGGTAGCTGTGTCCACCGAAAAATTGGCATTTAAAACCGATTGCAAATGGGCCCTGTTGTTAAAGTTTAGGCCTTTTAACAATTGTTTTCCTTCCGCAGTGGCCAGTCCCAAATGAACCGACCGGTGTCCCCGAATCGAGGTGCTGTCGAAATTTTTGATTTCATTCATCAATTTCAGCATCCGGCTCGACAGTTTAGAATCCTTTGCTTTTGCGAGCATCGGTCCAACCGAATCGCGGAGCAGCGTGCCCGCTTTCGCGTTCATCCCAAACTGCCGAAAGTTCTCCCGCGTTCTTTTAAAAGCGGGATCCTTCAGCATCCTGCTTTTGCTGATGCCCCCTTTGGTCCGCACCATGTAACCATCCTGGCTTTTGTAAAACGTCAAGCCATCTAACGTTCCTTCGATTTTAACGAAGCTTTTGAGTTTTCCCATGATTTATGGTTTTTAATTATTAATTATTAACGAGTCAAATGTAGGGGCTATCAAATGATACCTATACGGATAAGGGCAGTTCTTAACGAAAAGGAAATAACTATTTTTTTTGAGGATAAATTACTGTTATTTAAAATTTTAACCATAGTAACCTTAAAATGAAATAAATGATGAATAATGTAAAAAATACCGTTTTAACCACTTTTTATCGAAAGCGGTATTTTTAGAATCTGAATAAAATAATCTCATAAACAACTATTGCACCGAGAAGGCAAAATGTACTAAATCGTCAAAAACGCCATAGTAGGATATCAAAAAAACCAATAAAATAAGGGACTGCAGATAGGTAAAAGGGATGCTTAAGGGAGGATATCCCGTACATAGTGGGTATGTAATGGGAATGTAATGGGATTTCGGTTTACCATAATAATTTATGAAAATGCATCAATCTGCTGTTATTTAATAAAGGTAATCAAAGTGCTAAAATTAAAAAATGAAGTAAAAAAGAAAAAAATTTACAAAACTTATTAACAATTACGACCTATAACAGCGACTGTCAATTTATACTTATTTATAGCGGAACAAATTTTATTACGTATAAAAAGGTATAAAAAAGGTATAACAGTTATGAAATTTAAAAATACGCAATAATTGTATGTTAATAAGTTAACTTTTTTTTAATTTAAATCCTGAATATCTTTGACGAGCCAATATATAACCTAAAAAATTGTGCTTAAATATGAATAGATTAGTTATTTACCCTCGTGACATTATTAGAATTACCGGTAGAAGCGAAAGTACTGCCCGAAATGAAATTAATTATTTAAAAGTGGTGTTAGAAAAGGAAAAGCACCAAAAAATTACTATTGAGGAGTATTGTGATTATTTTGACCTGAAATTCGAAGACGTTAAACAAAAGCTGTCTTTGCCTGACTTTTTTAAAGCTTCTTAGGCAGCAGACAGGTCTTTTATTTAAATTAAAGGCTTTAAAAGCCATAAAAATAGTTCTCCCCAAAAAGGAGAACTATTTTTTTATCAACAAAGTGCTTCTCTAAAGCCTAATAGAACCGAATCATTGCGAGATGGATTGCTGAGGCTTCGCCTCAGTAATCCGACGCTTGTGCCGAATTTATTTCGGTATGGCAACCTGTCCCGAACAAACTTAATCACCTAAACAACCTGTCCCTAACTACCACAATT
>CAZBGP010000205.1:0-3142 GCA_964491495.1 uncultured Lutibacter sp.
TACAGCACCAACTTTTATTACGATAACAATTGTAGACTGGGTAGATTTATTTACACGACCTGTTTATTGTAATATCTTAGATGATTCTTTAAATTATTGTATTAAGGAAAAAGGTTTGAGTGTACATGCATATGTATATATGACTAGTCATATTCATTTAATTGTAACTGCATTTGATGGCGAATTGCAAAATGTCATTAGGGATTTTAAAAAATTTACATCAAAAAAACTAATAGAAGCTATAAAAGAAAATCCTGAGAGCAGACGAGAATGGTTGCTACGAAAATTTAGTTTTGAAGCTCAAAAATCGGGAAGGGCACAAAATTATAAATTATGGCGAGATGGCTTTCATCCTGTTTTATTAGATTCTTTGGAAAAAATAGAGCAGCGTCTAAACTATATACATTATAATCCTATTGCAGCTGAAATTGTTTTTAATGAAAGAGATTATGTAAATAGTAGTTATAGAAATTATGAAGAAGATAATACTGTTTTTTGTAATGTAAATGTAGAACCTTTATGGTGATTTTGTTATAAGTTATAAGACCCGCGTTACAAACGCTTTGTTTTATTCATATAAGTAAGTAGGTACTCGTCGCAGACGAGCACCAGAATTGAGCAAGTATCGTTGTCAAATAAAAATTTAAAGCACCAAACCAATGGAAAATATTTTTTGGACGGGCTATAGTAATGACGAAAGACATGCATCTATAAACACTATAGAAAATGTAGTCTCAAAGTACGGGGACATCGTTGACTTTAAATTTTTTTCTGATATTTCATTAACCATGGCCATTGAAATTGAAGAATTCAAAATTGATACACTGTATAACGAATTGGCAAATACAATACGCATGGACAAATTTGAAAACTTGAATACTGTTTCAAAAAAGGAAAGAAAAGTTTATTTAAATGTTACTTTTACCAAAGGAACCGGAAATTTAACCATAGAAGTACCTAATGTGCCGGGTTAACAGTGAGAAGCAAGTAAAAGTGCCGATATGCTTAAACCAATCTATTTTCAATTGATTTCACCTTTTGCTTTTTTAATTGGCGGATTAATTATTTATAATACCTTGTGATGCTGATCAGAAACTTGGTATTGGAATGATAAAACGTTGTAAAACAAACCACATATAAATATATAAGTGCTCAAATTGCATATAATTAAAGCTCATAAACGTGATGAAAAATATTTTTTATATAACATTTTTAGTGATAATAGGCTGCAATAGTCCTAAAACAGTTTTGTCGGATGCGGTAATTATGGAAATTCCGGCCTACAATGTTGAAAATTCAAACGATAATTCTGTAATAAATAGTATCATTGCTTCTTCAAAAATGACATCCAAAGATGCTGTCTATTTTAAAAACACCAAATATCCTATTTCAAAAATAGATTCCCTATTAAAAAGTAATCCTAAAACTGAGTATTCTTTGATTGTAAAAAATGATACGCTTGGCAGCAAAAGAGCATTATTTCTTATTCCTAAGACGAAATAGTGTATTATTAATACCAAATATTCCTCTGGTGCTCTTCCCAGGCGAGCAACAGAAGGTTAAAATGAGATGAGTGGTGGCGCGTGAATTGTTTGGGTAAAACCAAAAACCGAATACTTAGAAATGATGAAAACCCGAAAACAAAAAATAATTTTAGCGACAAAAATAATTGCTGCAACTTTTTTGCTGCTGATTATTGCGTTTTTTATTTTTAGAAATGAATTATTGAAACAAACCATTGCCAAGGTTTCTTTTAAAATGGCAAGTGAATACAACAGCAATTTTACTATAAAAGAAGCTTCATTTGTGGGGCTTTCGGGCTTGCGTTTTTCCAATATTGTTTTGGCTCCCAAAAAAGCCGACACGCTTTTCAACATCCACAAAATGAAAACCAGCGTCAATTTATGGCGATTGTTGTTGGGTGATGTACAATTGGGAACATTGGAAATTGAGCAAGGTTATGTGCAATTGGTAAAAAATAAAAAGGGACGAAATTTTGATGCTTTTCTAAAGAAAGACCAAACAATAAGTGCAGCCCACGAAAAAAGAGATTACGCCAAAGTGGCCTTTAGGCTTATTTCGAAAGTGCTGAATTTGGTGCCAACGGATATGAAAGTCGAAAACCTTGCGTTCAGATTGGATGACAACGGCAAAATAATCAACATTAATTTACAAAAACTGCGATTGGTCAACAAGCAATTGGAGACTTTTATCAAAGTAGCAACTAAAGCTTTCACACAGCGAATCCGAATTCAGGGTTTTGCTGATCCAAGAAACAAAAAAGCCGATATTCGTTTTTTTAATATGGATACCGGAGCCATTAAATTGCCTTATCTCGATGAAAGATTCAACCTGAAATCGAGCTTCGATTCCATTCGGATTAACATTCAAAACATAAACAAATCGGAAGGAAAATTGCATCTTGACGGTTTTGCTTCTATTGCCAATTTGATGATTAATCACAAAAGAATTGCCAATAAAGACGTGGTGGTCAAAAACGCCAAATTTGACTTTAGATTCCTCCTGGGTTCTGATTTTATTTCCATTGACAGCAGTTCTGTCGTACAGTTCAACAAGATAAAATTCCATCCTTATTTGTCTTACGAAACCGAAAAGGACACTATTTACAAACTTAAAGTCGCCATTCCAAAGATGAAGGCACAGGATTTCATCGTTTCGCTTCCCGATGGTTTGTTTACCCATTTTCAGGGAATGAAAGCTGAGGGCAATTTCGAATTCAAACTGGATTTTATGTTCAATAAGAACAAACCCGATCAACTGGTTTTTGACAGCAATTTGAAAAAAGAAAAGCTGCGGATTACCCATTACGGAGAAGCCAATCTTAACAAACTCAACGGAGAATTTGTGTATCGCGCAATTATAAATAATGTTTTGCAACGACCTGTTTTGGTGGGTGCTGCAAATCCAAATTACACACCTTTAGACCGAATTTCGCCTTATTTGCAAAAATGCGTTTTAACCTCCGAAGATCCTTCGTTTTTCACCCATCGTGGTTTTATCATTGAAGCCTTCAAACAATCGATTCTTAAAAACATTCGCACCAGGAAATTCACTCGGGGCGGAAGCACCATCAGTATGCAATTGATCAAAAACGTGTTTCTGACCCGCGACAAAACAGTTT
>CAZBGP010000206.1:0-3091 GCA_964491495.1 uncultured Lutibacter sp.
TGTTCAAAATCTAAGAGGGAAAATAAAAGAGCTAAAAGCACTTTATGAGAAAAAGGGTTCAAAAGAACATTTTAGAATTTATCGCGCCGGTTTTGGCACTATGGGCGATTATTTTTTAGCCGTGATTTCAGCGAAAAACGCCCAGGATTATGCCATACAAAGTGATGAAAATGAAGCTTTATTGGGTGAAGAAGGAAAAAAACTATTTGAAGATATGTTTAAATATGTTTATAAATATGAAAGTAAAGGTGGAGCAATGCGCCCAGATTTATCTTACACAACATCAAAATAATCAACTTAGCTACTAACTAAGCCAAATTCGGGTATGATTTGATATGGTCATGCCCGAATTTAAAAATAAAATCTAATGAAAAAAAATCTACTGCTTGTATTTGTAATCGCCACAATTGCAGGATGTAAAAATGAAGTGCGATACACCCAAAACTCACCCGAGATAGAAACCTACAAAAAAGCTATCAAAGACTATGAAATGGCAAACTGGGCGTCATTTGCAACCCATTATGCAGATACCGCAAAAATTGGATACAATACCAATGAAAAGAATGCAATGACCCTTGCACAAGCAATCTCACAAAATAATGAAGATATAGCAACTTTATCATCTTATAATTATATCGCAGAAGAGTCAGAATATGAAATGGTTGTCACAGATCAAGGAGAAACCTGGGTTAATTTCTGGGGATTGTGGCAGGGCAGACTTAAAGCAAACGATCAATTATATGAAATTCCCGTGCATTTAACGGCGCAATTTATTGACGGAAAAATAGTCAAAGAATTTGGCTATTGGGACAATTCATCCATCGCAATGGAATTGCAAAAACTTAAAGAAAATGTTCCGCCAGAGACCATCACTGAAGAAACAAAAGAATAATCAAATTTAAACGCCTGTTCTCGCTTAATTAAGGAATAAACAGGTTAATTGATTAAAATATGAAAAAACTAAAAAAACACCTTGTGTTGCTATTTATATTCGTTTCAATAAACGCAATTTTTAGCCAGGAAAAAGAAAAAATAGCCACGAAAACATTTGCCTATAGAAGTGCAGACCCGCATGGGGATGAGCCAAATAATTGGCCGGCAAATTTAGATGCTGTTGTTGCAGCACCAAAAAATCATAAAATCTTAATGGAAAATGATAAAGTACGCGTATTGGAAGTTACCGTTGCACCGGGCGAAACGGAAGAAGTTCATCAGCAAAAATGGCCAAGTGTTCTTTACATTCAGGAAGCGGGTGATTTTATAGACTATGACAGTGACGGAAAAATTATTATGGATACTCGCCAAATAAAACCAGCGCTAGAATTTCCGATGACGATGTGGAAAGATGCAGAAGCGGCACATTCCATAAAAAATTTAAGCAAAACCATTACCATTCACCTGATTAGGGTGGAGATGAAAAATTAATAACAAGAATAATAACTAAATCACTAACCAAAATCGGATATGATTTTAAAGCTCATATCCAAATTAAAAATCAAAACTTATGAAAAATCTATTTTTATTGGGACTTGCAATAGTTCTATTTACATCTTGCGAAACAAAACCAGAGCGTTACACACAAAAGTCACCCGAAATTGAAACCTACAAAGCGGGAATTAAAGATTATAGCGACCAAAAATGGGAATCTTTGGTAACTCGCTATGCGGATACTGCAAACGTATTTTTTAATACAGCTGTCCCAATGAGGGCCAATAAAATACCTGAATTTCATCAAAATAATGAAACGGCATTTTCTTCAAGAGGATTTTTGGAGGAAGGACAAGAATATGAAATGGCAACAACCGATGACGGAAATACCTGGGTCAACTTTTGGGGAGTTTGGAAAGGTACTTTGGCCGCCAATAATAAAGTGATTGAAATTCCGGTTCATTTAACGGCACAATTTATAGATGGAAAAATTGTAAGGGAATATGGTTATTGGGACAATGCGCCCATTGTTTTGGCCATTCAGGAAATTGAAGCGGCAGCTAAAATGGCTGATGAAACCAAGCCTGAAACTGAATAGTTTTTTAAACATATAAGTCTAGAATACTAACTAAACATATAATATAATGAAAAAATTACTGACAATAATCAAAATATTTTTCTTTGATATGTGGCTAAGCTTATAAAAAAGTGCGTTAAATTCTTAAAAAACAAATATGTTTATTTCTGAAATTCCTAAAATTGGATACCATCACAAGTCCCCACTTCTTTTTTAGGAATTTCATTTTAATCAACAAAAATTAAATCACTAAAATTTAACACCATGAAAGCTATAAAAATTTACTTCGCAATACTGTTTTTCTTTGCTTTTACCAGCAATGGAATAAGTCAGGATAATGCAAGAATAATCTATGCATCTTTTGATTACAACACACAAATCACTTCTGATTATTTGTATGGTCAAGGTTATAAAATAACAAAACATGGGATATTTATGGAAATCGATTCTGACTATCTTTTTGATATTTCTGCAAAAGATACAGATGTAAATTTTGAAACTCCTTCAAATTTAAGTGTGATTGATAGTGCTTACAAAGCATTTGCTGTTGGCAATATTCCTGCTGTTTTGGCTGTAATGGATGCCAATATTGTTTGGAACGAAGCCGAAGGAAATGCTTATGCCGACGGCAATCCTTATATAGGTCCGGATGAAGTATTGAATGGCGTTTTTGCCAGAATTGGCGCAGAACATGAATATTTTAACCTGACAGATATAAAACTGCACGAAATGTCTAACAACCAGGTACTTGCTACTTTAAGATACAAAGCTAAAATAAAGAAAAATGGTGCAGAGTACAATACTCAGGCTGCGCATCTTTGGACGCTGAAAAATGGAAAAGTTATAAATTTTCAACAATATGTTGATACCAAACAACTTGCCGATGCTTTTGGTAAATAATGTTTGGAAATATAGGTAAGGTGATTTAAAATCAATGTCATTAAAAATGAAAAAAGATTTAGAAAAGTCGAATAATATGAACAAAAAATAAAACGGGGTAAGCCAAAAACCGAATAGAGTAGGCAAAATTAAACATAAAAAAAATGAACAAAATGAAATTATTTAAACTTTCAATGTTAGTACTTG
>CAZBGP010000207.1:0-1627 GCA_964491495.1 uncultured Lutibacter sp.
AACCCAATAATATTCCAAGTATTCTAACCTGCCCTCATTATATAATTCAAAAAGTTTATCTTGAAAATTATCATTGTTCTCAAAAAAAATGTTCTCAATTTCTGATTCTGAAAGATGGTTAAATTTTTGTCGAATACAGTTAGTTGCCGTTTCTTTATAGGAGAAATTAACTTCATCAAAAAAATTAAACGGTAAAAAATCTTTAGCAAGTGAGATTTTTTCATAATGTTTTTTTAATTAATTTTTGTTCCATAATGCAAAGTCAATTTTTAAGTCTTTATTTCTAATTAGTTTTAAAGTGTTTAAATCTAATTGAAGCTCTATAATACCTTCATACTCACGACTAGATAAGTAGACTCTTCTAATAAAGCCCACAGTTTGATATTCCAATCCTTTTAATTGACTGTAATCTCTCTTTCCTCTATAGGCTACTGATGGGAAAATACCAAATTGTGTAACTATTAGTAACGGAATACGATTATCAACACAGCAAAACTCATCATCATCAACTAAATCATAGTTATTTGATTTTAAATTGATAGGTCTGGGAACATAATTTAAATATTTATACTTTTTGATCATTAATAATGTTTTAAGAATGCCTATTATATTAATTGAATTCATTTTTTAAATATGCTGAAAGTTCATCCTCATTTGTAATCGCCTTAACAGCTTCCTCTAAAGAAGAAACAAATTCTGACGATATTCTTTTTCCTAAATAGGTTCTTGATGGTATAAAATCATTAAAACCATATTGCAAATCCATTTTAAAAAATAAAATGAGTAGTATCTTCTCTATAAGTTTTGGGTGTTCTTTTAAATTAAATTTATCGATATTATTTCTATAAAAAACAGTAAGTACATAATCATACGTTTCTTCATAATCATCTATAACATATCGAAGTTGAGATTTTTCTGTTTTAATAAAAACGGCAAAAACGTTATTGAAAGAGTGTTTAGCAATGTAAACAGATGTGACAACATTTATCTCGTGCTGAAATGAAAATTCATAAAACGGGTGGTATACATCACCTAATTTTACAGCTCCTTTCTCTAGATTTTTATAAGCTCCCATATATTCAGGAACCATATCGTATGAAGAACAATAAAAAAGATTTTTAATGATTTCTGTTGCATATTTGTCAAGCATATTATCTAATGACTGATCTTCTGGCAGGTTTTCGTCACTGGCTTTTCCTTTTCCAATGATAAGGGTGTGTCCGCCGAAGCGGGAAAATAAATATTTCATAATATTATAATTTGTGTATTAATTATTGATATTCTGGTAATGCTTTTAATTTTTCAGTTACTTCTTCAATTCGTTTACACAGAATATCATTTTTTTGTTGTTGAGCATTCTTATATATTTTGTTCAAAATGTCGATCCTGTCAGAACTGGGTAGCGTCCATACTCCATATTCGCTCACATAAAAACGATGAGGGTTTCCTGCTAAAATCTCTACTTTCTCAGCATCGGTCCCAAAAATACGTTGAGCACCACGAATAGGTGGAAATTCTAGTAACTCAAACGATTTTGTACTTTGTATGGGTAAACTATGTGTATCTGGCAGAATCAGTACATATGGAGCCGTAATAGCAAATGAAAACGGTGCATTCTGATGATTCC
>CAZBGP010000207.1:1734-3038 GCA_964491495.1 uncultured Lutibacter sp.
GTAATATTGAACCGTCTTAAAATTGAAGTCCTCATCAAAACTTATCAGCTGACAATCTTCAGCGCCTGTCAAATCAAATTGTGTTTGCATAGAAGTATGTTGCTTTGTAAAAAGACAACCTCTGTCTTCGAAATGCGCTATTTCTAAAATGTTGATATAATTTTTTTGTAGGTTCAGATTACCTACAGTTAGTTTTTTTTCGCTAGCTGCGAAATTCAATTGAATGTTTCTTACAAGTGTTTGCATAGTGTAACTATTTATTAATTATTAATATTGTTACATCAAGCCAGTTAAGTGTTGTAATTGTTCATCACATTTGAGCAGCTGCTCCACATCTCTGAAACCACCGTGTCGTGAACTTTATCTGTTGGTATCCTAATTAGGATTCTTGATGTATTTTATTTTTTTCAAGCATTTTTGTTTCATTATGATATACAATTACGATTCTGTTTTGATCTAGTTCATTCATTAAATAAGTTACAAGTAACTCAATTTCAGCTTTAAACTATTTTTCTTCTATAGGGAATTTTGGATAATTAATAAAATCCAATTTTATGTGAGGTTCTAGCTGTCCGCTTAATACAATAGTGCATTCAGAAATACAAGCGCTCAAATAAACCTTTCTTTCAGTAATTTGTTGCTGTTGAAATTGTTGCAAAGTGTTTATAAGCTTTTTCTTCTGATAAAAATCGGTAGTATAACCAATTCGCATTCCCAAAGTAACGGTGGCAGAAAATGATGGTTTGGCAATAATGTTCATTTTTAGAATGTTTTAAAAGTTAAAACACCACGAGAACAAAAAAAGCGATACACAATTGGATAATAAAACATTCTTTTCCTTTGTAAAGGCTCATTGTTAAAGCACCTTCGCTTGTAATCGCAGGTTGCTACCTCAATAAAGAGGTTCGTAATGATAGAACAAATATAGGAAAAAAATTTGAGTTAGCAAAATTGATTATTTGAGTGACAAGCTAGTTCTGCTTAATCTTTCAAAAGTGGCACAATTCAAACTTTTATCATTGGCATAATTTGATCCAATATATGCACAGTACTATTTAAGGAATGTTATGTAAGTTTCAAAACAGCCTCTGCTATTTTAGGATAGTCATATTTGACTTCTTGATAAAATCTTTTTAAAACTTCCCTAATGTCTTTAGTTAGCCTGTTGATAGTTTCTTCCAATATCCATTCAGGGACTTCCTGATAGTAGGCTTCTGCAATTGAGCCTGTGATGCAAGCCAATGTATCGCTATCGCCACCTATTGATATGGCATTTCTAATTGAATCTTCAAAATCTGTACTTT
>CAZBGP010000208.1:0-3032 GCA_964491495.1 uncultured Lutibacter sp.
ATGAGTTCTTCCAATTTTAACAATCGAGGAAAAAACCATTGCTTTTTCGTTTAATTGATGCGTAACGCCAATTTTAGGGGACAGAATGGCTTTAAACTGATATTTTCCAGAAAAATCAACAGCATCACTATTAAATTTATCGGTTAACGTAAAGCTGGTCTGATTTAAATTTACGCCTAAATTGACTTGGGTTTTTTCCGAAAGTTGTAAGTTCGAATCGAAAAACAGGTTAAAATAGCCTTTGTTTTCTTTAAAATTGCTTAAGGTTTCGCCCGCCACGCTTCCTGTTTCTATGGGATATTCAAGATACAGATTTTTCAGGGTTTTGTATTTTTTAACATCATTAAATAATTCTCCGCCCACAATCCATTGAAAGGATTTTCCGAATAATTGATCCTTCAATTCCAATTTGGTTCTAATTCCAAAAGCAGTTGTTTGATCTTTTAAGATACTAAACGGACGCGCTTCATCACCATCAAAATAGGAGGAAAATATACTTGTATAATGTATTATGTTCGAATTGTAATTGTGTTTCCACGAAAGTCCTAACAGCGATTTTTTATAATCTTCAAAACCTTTGGCGCGTTCCCAGTTTGAAGCCGCTGCTTCCGGATTGTTTTCATAATTATTTTCATCTATCGAACTCGGAATAAATGATTTCACATCAATATGGCTTGCAATAACAGTCAGGTTGTTTTTATCGTTGATAAAATGATTTGAAGCCAGGGTAAATGATTGTTTCTCTGTATTGTTGTTATCCCTGTAGCCGTCACTTTTCGTATTGGCATAAATAAAATTTGCGGCATTTGTCTGGTTTCCCAAATTTGCCTGCAACAGGTATTTTTGTAAGCCAAAAGACCCAAAAGTGTAACCGCTTTTCACGGTGGTTTTGTCAAATAAACCTTTGTTGGGGATTAACTGAATGGCGCCGCCCAATCCAGAACCATAAATACTTGAGGACGGCCCTTTTAAAATTTCAATGCTGCCCAAAGCAGTCAATTCAATATCTTCAACTGATGATTCTCCCGATCCATTTGTCAGCGGAATGTCATCAAAATAAACCTTGATTTTACTGGTACCGTAAAAATTGCGTGAGCCAATGCCGCGGATGGTAATTCTGTTGGTGGTTTGCGTGCCGCTAAACATGAAGATACCGGGCGCTTTATTAATTACATTGGCAATATTTACCGTGTTATTTGTGAAATCGGCACTTGAAATTGCAATTATGGAAGCCGGTATTTTGTTTAATTTGCTTTTGAAATTATTTCCGACAATCTGAATTTCATTTAAATTTTCCGTTAAGGACTGTAAAGCCACAATATGAAAATTGAAGTTGTCAATCACTATTTTTTCGGAAGAATAACCTGTTTTTTTGAAGGTGTAAGCACCTGTTTTTGTAAGAATAAACAGGCCTTTTTCATCAGAAATGGCTACGGTGTCATTGTAGGAATTTATAATAAAAACGTCTGAAATTTCGATGGAATTTTCCGCATCAATCACTTTACCCGTCAGTTTTTGCGCTGAAGCAGGCACAGCCATTAAGAAGAAAAACAAATACAGGATGAAATTTTTCATAGATCAGGCAACATCTTATTCCTTAACAGTAGTAAGATTTTAAGAAATGTGTTCAGATTATCAGCTTAGTTTACAGGCGTAATACGCACAATTCCCTTAAATTCAATCGCAGCATAAATATAGCCATCTGGCGCTTGCACCACATTTCTTACCCTGCCCAAACCTTCCAATAACTTTTCTTCTTTTACCACTTTGTTATTTTTAAGAACGCATCTGTTCAGGTACTGAAATTTTAAAGATCCCACCAAAAGATTCCCTTTCCATTCAGGATATTTATTGCCGGTTACAAAGGCCATGCCGCTTGGGGCAATGGAAGGAACCCAATAATGAATCGGATTTTCAATACCGGGCATTGTATTTTTATCTGTTAATATCGATCCATCGTAATTAATGCCATACGACACTTTTGGCCATCCGTAATTTTTGCCTGATTTAATGATATTTATTTCATCACCTCCTTTTGGACCATGTTCATGAGTCCAAATTTCACCTGTTACAGGATGTACAGCCATTCCCTGGATATTTCTGTTTCCATAAGAAAAAATGGCTTTCTTGGCATCTTTTGCGTTAAAAAACGGGTTTGAGCCTGGAATTGTTCCGTTTGGGTTGATTCTGTAAACTTTACCTGCATCTCGGGTAATATCTTGCGGATTTTCCTTGTGATTTCCCCTGTCTCCAATAGAGAAAAACAAAAAACCTTCTTTGTTAAATGCGAACCGGGAACCATAGTGAACCCCATTTTTTGTGTTTGGGGTTGCTTTGTAAAGCAATTCTAGGTTAACCAATTTGTTATTGGCAAGCTTCGCTCTTGAAATAGTTGTATTGCTGCCTTTATTGTCGTTTTCTGTATTCGCGGCATAAGAAAAATAAATCCAGCCGTTTTCCTTGTATTTTGGATCCAGTATAATATCCAATAAGCCGCCCTGGCCATTATTTTCAATTTTTGGCAATCCATCCACTATGGTTTTTTTTCCATTTTTGAAATGAATAAGTACGCCTTTCTTCTCCGTAATCAGCATAGAACCGTCAGGTAAAAATGCCATTCCCCAGGGTTGCTCCAACTCAGGGACAATGGTTTCAACTTTATATTTAAATGATTGCTCAACAGCAATGTTCTCGGCAATTTTATCCGCAGGCTTATTGTTGCACGAATTAAAAATCAATGCAAAAACAACGATAATGAAGGTGAAGTATTTCATCTGTTTAAATTTTATTTTTTAGCGGTAACAGCTGCTGTTCGCCATTAATCATTCCTTTGTGTATCAAAATTTGTTATGCTCGTTTCATTTTTTTATATGATTTATTACTTAATGCTCAAATATATAAATAATTAGCAATTTTTTTAGTGCAAAAAAGTTAATTGATTCACAAGATTTTCGAAAAGTAATTACACAGGAAGCTATAAAATAGTGTAGAAAAGCAAGCCCCAGCCAATAATTAAAAATAAACCGCCAAGT
>CAZBGP010000209.1:0-2995 GCA_964491495.1 uncultured Lutibacter sp.
AATATATTAATCAATATGGCAACATTAAAAAGACCAGAATTCAAAGCCCATTATGATAATTTCATAAATGGCAAGTGGACTGCTCCAGTCCTTGGAAGGTATTTTGACAATATTTCTCCAATTGACGGAAAAGTATTTACCAGAGTAGCACATTCTTCTAAAGAAGATTTAGAATTAGCAGTAGATGCTGCTCATAGTGCTTTTGCTTCTTGGAGTAAAACTTCGGCAACGGAACGAAGTATTATCTTAAACAAAATTGCGGACAGATTAGAAGCAAATTTGGAGTACCTCGCTATTGTAGAAACTATTGATAATGGCAAAGCAGTTAGAGAAACACTTAATGCAGACTTACCTTTGGCAATAGACCATTTCCGCTATTTTGCAAGTGTTATTCGTGCAGAGGAAGGTTCAGTTGTAGAACTGAATGAACATACCGTTTCAATGATTATGTACGAACCAATAGGTGTTGTAGCACAAATTATCCCTTGGAATTTTCCAATTTTAATGGCAGTTTGGAAGCTTGCTCCTGCCTTAGCTTCGGGTTGTTGTGTAGTTTTGAAACCTGCTGAAAGTACACCAACTTCAATCTTGATTTTAATGGAGCTCATTGCCGACCTTTTACCAAATGGTGTTATCAATGTGGTGAATGGTTTTGGTGCAGAGCTGGGCAGAGCATTGGTAACAAATCCAAAAGTTGCGAAAGCTGCATTTACAGGCTCTACAGCTACAGGGCGTTTAGTAATGCAATATGCAACCGAAAATATTATTCCTGTAACACTTGAATTGGGAGGAAAATCTCCAAACGTATTTTTCCCTTCTGTAATGGATAGTGATGATGAGTTTTTGGATAAAGCCATCGAAGGTGCTGTATTGTTTGCCCTTAATCAAGGAGAAGTATGTACTTGTCCTTCCCGTATTTTGGTTCATGAAAGCATTGCAGATGCGTTTTTGAAAAGAGTAATTGAAAGAACCAATGCCATAAAAATGGGAAATCCATTAGATACTGATGTAATGATGGGAGCTCAGGCTTCTGTAATTCAGATGGATAAAATTATTTCCTATCTCAAACTTGGAAAAGAAGAAGGGGCAGAGTTATTAGCCGGTGGTGATGTGCAAAATTTGGGAGGGGAATTAAGTGAGGGCTATTACATTAAACCTACTATTTTTAAAGGGCATAACAAAATGCGAATTTTCCAAGAAGAAATTTTTGGACCAGTTGTATCTGTAACTACGTTTAAAACTACCGCAGAGGCGATTGAAATTGCTAATGACACCCTTTACGGTTTAGGTGCGGGCGTATGGACAAGAGATGCACACGAATTGTATCAAGTTCCTCGTGCTATTCAAGCAGGTAGAGTATGGGTAAACTGCTACCACGATTATCCTGCTGGAGCTCCATTTGGCGGTTACAAACAGTCAGGCATTGGAAGAGAAAATCATAAGATGATGCTTGGGCATTATAGACAAGAAAAAAATATGCTTATTAACTATAATAAGAATAAGCTAGGTTTCTTTTAGTCTTTAAATTACTAGGGGAATATCATATATTTTGTTCCCCTAGTTTTTCATATAAATATTTACGCAAATGGTTAGTAGATTATCAGCAACAAGGAAAGCCTTAAACCTTATTTCCGAATTAAAGGAAACTCACGGAGACCTTATGTTTTATCAAGCAGGTGGTTGCTGTGAAGGTACACAGCCACAATGTTTTGAAAAAGGTGGATTTTATTTGCGTATGAACGATGTATTGATAGGCTCAATAGATGGTTGTGAATTTTGGGTGGACAGAGATTTATTTGAATATTGGAAATATAGCCATTTTACACTTGATGTATTAGAGGGTTTTGGCCCTGGAGGATTTTCATTAGAAACTTCACTTGGAAAAACATTTAAAATTATATATCGGCTATTTACCGAGGAAGAACTAAAAAAATTAGAGCCTATAGAAAGGGAAAGTTAGCAACTAAAAGACCTGCTGGTAACAGCCGTTTTGCAAAAGCGGAGGGTTCGTGCATCTATGACGGTGAAGTGCTAAATTCAAGCTTTGTGCAATTAATGAAGTTTAGTGCTGAAAACCCCGCCTTCGCAAAGCCCCAAAACGTTACAGTAATTTAAAAAAAACGAAAATGGAAGTCAAAGACGTCATAAGTATATTTGTCCCAATGTTATTAATTGCATTTGGATTTTTTATAAAATCTACAAGTAATGAAAACTACCAAAATGTAAAAAGTTGGTGGAAAATTTTAGTGATAATTGGAATAATATCATTTATTCTAAAACTAGTATCTTTATTTCTTAAATAAAATTTAAAAACTACTTCTAACAACGGTTTGCTTCAATGGCAAAGGCTTGGACTTTTTCAGCAAAGGCTTGGTGAGAGAATTTTTCGTCGTTGATTGAAAAGCTTTCTGTTTTTCATTATATTTTTTAGCGTCAGTGCTTAATAATTGCCGCTGAAAGCAAGTCGCCGAACGTTGTGCGTCATTTTAGAGCAGAACCGTAAACAGACAAATTTTGAAAAATGAATAAAATACAAATGGTATTATACAAAATCTTACTAATAAGTTTTTTCTCAACCTTTACTTCTTGTAATGGGCAAAATAATTCAAAAACACAACAAGAGAAGACTATTGAAATTGGAATAACGGTTCCAAGTCTTGACAAAACAATTTGGGCTATTTATCAAGACAAAAGCACAAATTATTGGTTCGGAAGTAAAGAGAATGGTGTATACTATTATAACGGTCAGCAAATAAAACAAATTACCGTAAAAGATGGTTTGGCAAGTAATGAAGTACGTGGTTTTCAAGAAGATTCCGTGGGCAATATTTTTATTGAAACCGAGCGAGGTATCAGTAAATTTGATGGTCAGACTTTTAAAACGTTGCAAATTGCAAACCCCGAATCCCCTACGAATGATTGGGTTTTAGAAACGGATGATTTGTGGTTCAGAATGGGTTTTAATAATAATGGACCCTATCGATTTGATGGCGAA
>CAZBGP010000210.1:0-2946 GCA_964491495.1 uncultured Lutibacter sp.
CGGAAACAAAGGACAATGATTTTACCTGGAAAGATTTTCAGGCAAGAAATAACAATGAGTTGGTTGCTATTTTTGGCAATTTTATCAATAGGGTGGTGGTTTTAACCGAAAAATATTACAACGGAATTGTTCCTGAACCCAATGAGTTTTCAGACATTGACAATGAAACTTTGGAAAAAATGCACAAATTTCCTTCCATCATTGGCAATTCCATTGATCGTTACAGGTTTAGGGAAGCTTCGCAGGAGTTGCTGAATTTGGCGCGATTGGGAAACAAATATTTGGCTGATGAAGAACCTTGGAAAATGATTAAGGTTGATGAAGAACGCGTAAAAACGGTGATGTATGTTGCCTTGCAAATCGCGACCGCTTTGGCCATAGTAAGTGAACCTTTTTTGCCATTTACTTCAGAAAAATTGAAGAAAATCCTCAATATTGGCGCTAATGAATTGACTTGGAACGATGTTGAAGATAAAGAAGAATTATTGCCTCCAAATCACCAAATTGGTAAAGGAGAATTGTTGTTTGCGAAAATTGAAGATGACGAAATACAGAAACAATTAGACAGGTTGGAAGCAACTAAATTGACTAATATTTCAGAAAATAATGTGGTTGAACCCCAAAAGGATACCATTGAATTTGATGATTTCACAAAATTGGATATCAGGGTTGGGACCATTATTGAAGCCATAAAAGTTCCAAAAACCAAAAAGCTTTTGCAATTGAAGGTTGATGTTGGCATTGATATTCGCACCATAGTATCCGGCATCGCAGAAAGTTTTAACCCGGAAGACATTATCGGACAAAAAGTGACGGTTTTGGTTAATTTAGCGCCAAGAAATTTGAAAGGCATCGATAGTATGGGAATGATTTTAATGACCAATACACCCGACGGGAAACTTGCATTTATAGAACCTGAAAATGATTCGGTTGCCAATGGCGCGCAGATAAGCTAGTTTACTGTTACAAACTTTCTTCAAACGTCATGCTGAACTTGTTTCAACATCTCACCATATTTAGCAAAACCCCGAAAGAAGTTCAGGGTGAATATTTTAGTCATATTATAATCATTTAAACAGTTGTGTTTGCTGTAAACTGAAACTGTCCACTGAAAACTAAAAGCAAAATGCAACTACTACATTACATAAAATCCTTTACCAGCCTTCCTGATAAAGGTATTCAAAATACGGTTCAATTGTTAAATGAGGACTGCACCATTCCGTTTATTTCACGTTACAGAAAGGAAATGACTGGCGATTTGGACGAAGTTCAAATTGGAGAAATTGTGAAGTACAAATTGCAATTTGAAACGCTGGAAAAACGAAAAACTGCCATCTTGAAAGAATTGGCAGCACAGGATGTTTTAACCGATGAATTGAATGCGAAAATTATTGCGGCCAATGATTTAATCACGTTGGAAGACATTTACCTTCCCTTTAAGAAGAAGCGAAAAACAAAAGCTGAAATTGCCCGCAATCAAGGTTTGGAGCCTTTGGCGAAAATTATGATGGGTCAGCGCGCCACAGACCTTAATTCCATTGCTTTAAAATATTTAAATAAAGAAGTTGAAACCCTTGAAATTGCTTTTGAAGGCGCACAACATATAATTGCTGAGTGGATCAATGAACGAACCGACATCAGAAACAGCATTCGCTATCAGTTAGAAAAGTTTGCGGTTATTGCAACCGCAGTAATAAAAACAAAGTCCGAAGAAGAAAAAGCCCAAAAATATCGTGATTATTTTAATTTTTCAGAATCGTTAAGCCGCTGTCCGTCGCATCGTTTGCTGGCCATTTTACGTGCAGAAAATGAAGGGTTTATTCGTGTGAAAATTGAAATAGACGATGAAAAAACCATTTCAAAAATAGAAGATCGCATCATTAATTCAAAAAATGATTGTACCGCCCATATAAAAATTGCGATTCAAGATGCTTATAAGCGATTGCTTTTCCCTGCGTTGGCGAATGAAAGGTTGAGTTTGGCCAAAGAAAAAGCCGATGATGCGGCAATACAGGTATTTGCAAAAAACATAAAACAATTGTTGTTGGGCGCGCCGCTTGGTGAAAAAACTATTTTGGCCATTGATCCCGGTTTTAAATCGGGTTGTAAAGTTGTTTGTTTGAATGCTCAGGGCGGTTTGGTTTATAACGAGACTATTTATCCAAATGCACCACAAAACGATGTAAAAGGCGCCTCAGGAAAAATCAGTTCTTTGGTGAATGCCTACAAAATTGAAGCGATTGCCATTGGCAACGGAACCGCATCACGTGAAACGGAACAATTTATCAAAAATATCAAGTTTTATACCGATATAGAAGTTTATGTTGTGAGTGAAGCCGGTGCATCTATATATTCTGCCTCAAAAATTGCAAGGGATGAGTTTCCAAATTACGATGTAACAGTGCGTGGTGCTGTTTCTATTGGAAGAAGATTGGCTGATCCTTTGGCGGAATTGGTTAAAATTGACGCAAAATCTATTGGTGTTGGCCAATACCAGCATGATGTGGATCAAACCAAATTGAAAATTGCTTTGGACAGTAAAGTGGAAAGTTGCGTGAATATGGTTGGCGTGAATATCAATACGGCAAGTGAATCGTTGCTGAGTTATGTGTCTGGCATCGGACCAAAATTGGCTGAGAATATTGTAGCATATAGGGCTGGTAATGGGGCTTTTTCTTCAAGAAATGACATTAAAAAAGTGCCTCGATTGGGTGATAAGGCTTTTGAACAAAGTGCAGGATTTCTGAGAATCAAAAATGGAGAATATTTATTAGATGATTCGGCGGTGCATCCTGAGAGTTATGATATAGTTCGTAAGATGTCAACTGATAATCATTTGGCTATTTCTGAACTCATAGGAAATAAGGCTGTTTTGCAATCAATTCAGTTGGAAAAATATGTGACGGAGTCTATTGGATTGCCTACCTTAAAAGACATTATTAAGGA
>CAZBGP010000211.1:0-2074 GCA_964491495.1 uncultured Lutibacter sp.
GTTGTGTTTCAAAACAAAATCCGGTTATTTTTTGTAAAAGTTCCTCCCATTTTAGCCGACAATTTGTGACATCAGCAAATTTCCGAATTGGAATGTTAGTTATGGCTAAAGGAATAAAGGTATCTGCATTTATTGTAATTTCGTGGTCCAAAATTGTTTTTGAAAAATTGGCTGACAAGTTGAGATAAGAATGTTGCGTCAAATTTATGATGGTTTTTTTTATGAGTTTTTGCTTCATAAATCACCTCTAAAATATTATTGTTTTTAAGCGTGTCTGTCACAACAACTTTCAAATTTCCCAGATAGCCTTCATCCATATCCTTACTCAAATGCTAAAGTTTTAGAGACACTTGCTTTATTAGTTTTACATTAAATTTTAAAGCCGGCAAAGAAAATTCTGGCAGGCATAAATGTATCCTTTTTGCATGTTTTTTTAAGTTATTTGCTTAACTTTTAAAACATTGATAGTAACTATTATTAAATTTGTCTCACTTCATAATTTACTTTATTAACAAATCACTCTTTCAAGTCAGTATTCGAGGAGCAACTTCTTAAAATTTGCAATTGGCGTTTATAGTTTTCCAAAACGCTATTTTTTTCAATTTTGAAATGGAAAATATTTCAAAATAAATATAACAATCAATCAAAAATTATTATAATTTAGTCCAAATAAAATTTACTACTATGAAAACATTAAGAATTAAACAATTGCTAACTGTTTGGTTTGTATTAAGTTTGATGCAAACCCAGGCTCAGATTAAAAAATCAAAAGACCAAACCCAGCAAAACCAAAGCTCAACAATTACCGAAAAGGTAAATGACATCAATGGTGGCATGCCAAACCGGATTTCTATGAATGTTACCGTTCCAAAACAAACGCAAGGCGCAACATTTGGCGAGAAAGTAAATGCCGGATTGCATCCTGCTGGAAAGACTATTGGTCAAGAAACGTCACTTCGAGGTATCATTACAGGAAGTATTAGCTGGGATTTAGCAACTTCCAAAAGAACAATAGAAGTGAGTTCAGTAGGCAATCTTGCTGGCGGCGCTGGCGGTGGTGCGGCTACCGCTTCTTATGCTTCTACCGGTATGGTGATAAACCCAAGTACTCAAGGTGTCGTTTCAGCAATTTTCGTCAGAGAAACCGGAAGCGGTATGGCAACTGGAAGACGACAATATCAACCTGTTTTTTTTGAAGGACAGGAGAATGTTTGCACAGATTGTATGGCGAAAGTAAGTAACAATCCATATTTTAAAGAAAATGCAAATGCAGGTGAAATGCCCCGTGAACAAAATAAATCAGCAAAAGGTGTTGATGATGATTGTGATGGTGTTGAGGGATTGACGGTTTCTTTGGTCAATGAGCAAACCGGTGTTGTGATGGCCAGTGTAAAAACCGAAAGTTGTGGTGATTTCTTTTTTGAAAATCTTCCACAAGCTGCTTATGTTCTAAAATTTGGCGGTGAATTTATTTCAAAAAAATCTTATAATATTTCCTTTGATAAAAAAGGAACCTATGATGTTGCCGGAGAAATGCTTAGCGCAAATAATAATTGGACTATTAAATTAAATGCGGGTCTTATTGAAAACCCAAATGGCGGAGAGAAAGTGAACGCCGGATTGCAGGCAGCAGGCAGTGCACTTAGCCAGGGGGCTTCTCTTTTAGGTGGTGCGCTCCCTGGCGGCGATGTTATCTCTGCAGCAGTTTCCAGTTATTCACCTGGCGATCCCATTCCGGGACTTGATGTAAAGCTTGGGAAAGCATCAACTGAACCAGCTATCATTTCAAAAACAAATGAAAAAGGCCAATTTGAATTTACCGGGTTAACAGACGGAAACTTCACGTTGTCATCAACCTTACAATTTTATATTAACAGCAGCATTCCTGTAAATCTTTGGTTGTCTAAAAAAGGTTATGATTATTATAAATCACAATCAGATTTAAACAAAACATCAGATGAAAATCCAATAAAAAAATCCGAAGAAAATGAGCCAAAAAATATTGAAACCGCAAAGGGGAAAAAAGGATTGAATGCCGTAAATGTGAAAATGAGCAAAGCCGATGCTGAGAAAG
>CAZBGP010000211.1:2084-2905 GCA_964491495.1 uncultured Lutibacter sp.
AAAGCGTTTCTGATCAAACGCAAAGAAAAGGCTGGGATGGAACGGTAAAAGGCGGGAGCCGAATCGAAACAACTGAAAGCACGTCTGACCAAAACGAACGAAAAGGCTGGGACGGAACGGTAAAAGGCGGGAGCCGAATCGAAACAATAAAACAAGACGCATCTCAAAAAAAAGATAATTCTTCTTTAACAACTGCAACAATAAACCTGCAAGATTTTAAAAATGCATTATTAGATTTGCAAAAATCAACGGGAAAAGACAAACAAAAATCAATTGCTTCCAATAAACTAACCATCCAAATGACCAATGTCCGAAATCGCGTCAGCCAATTGGAGAACAGTTTAAAAAATATGGGGTTATTGGGGAAAACTGCTCCTGCCTTATTAGATTTGGATACCAAATTGAATGCAATGGACAGCGATTTTTTCGTTTTACTGGAAATTTTAAGTCAAGAGGGAGAACAATACAATTCCATTTCAAATGTGCTTAAAACCAAACACGACACCGCAAAAAATTCAGTGGGAAATATTCGTTAATAATTCAGGTTTACATATTAATACAAAACCAACTTAGCAGAATAATATTCAAGATAAAAGGAGATTTAATGTTAAAATTAAATCTCCTTTTTATGGCTGCCCTGTGGGTTTCGAACCCACGACCTACTGATTAAGAGTCCGATAAAACGTTTTCATTTATTAGTTAACTTATTCATTTACTGTAATTTACAATTTTTATTTTTCATTTATTTTCACCATCATGTATACTCTTTCATCAAATGTTTGCAAGTTGCAAACATTTGAATTGTTTAAATTTAAATGATT
>CAZBGP010000212.1:0-736 GCA_964491495.1 uncultured Lutibacter sp.
TTAATTTCATTTCTGTCTGTTTTATTGTTTATTACTCTTGGTCATAGAATAGCCGATAACGTCCGGAAAAATATGCAGTTGCCGACTGCGAGCCACTTTCCTGTCGAACCCCACCGCCCGCTGTTGCGAGCTGGAAACCAACAAGTTTGCACGGAAACGGCAATTGTCATATATTTTTTGTTAGCAATAGGCATTCTTTATTTTTCTTTGAATTTTAATGATCCGTTACAAGCATCTCCTACTTCAACTCCATCTGTCCAAGCTTTTAAAGTTGAAATTCTCTCGCGAGTTAATTTCTCCAAATAGATTGAAACGCACATTGGATAGACACTTCCGTAATACCCTGTTTCTCTCTCAGGATACATAACCTTTAACTCCGCGTCACGAAAAGTAATCCAAATTCTCTGGGCTGTTTTTAGATTCTTAATGAAAATAGTATCTGACTTATACTCAGTCAAGATAATTTTGTAAATGTCATTTAGTTCTTTATCAACTTTTTTGTAAGATTCATTTGCTTCTCTATTCATCTCTGCTTGAGACTGGGAAAAACCTGTCAGGCAAATAATGCTAATGAAAATTGTCAGTATATATCTCATGTTAATACTATTATACTTGTTGCTAACGGTTCTCAGCTATACGCAGGCAGGGATTTTAACCACTGAACCTCCCACGAAGAACTGCACTTCAAATATAATATTTATTGTCAACAAAGCACTGAAACCCTGCTTGCGGGTAG
>CAZBGP010000212.1:746-1170 GCA_964491495.1 uncultured Lutibacter sp.
CCAAATAACTCATAAAACCATCAACCGCTTTATGCATCATCTCTCTGGTTTCGTCATCGTCATAACCAGGACATTTCTCCGGATTTAATTTACAGTCTTCCCACATTTGATTAATTTCTAAAAGGTCTTTATCTGTAAAATCAAAAATCTGGTCACAAAGAATTGCAAAAGCACTAATTTTTGACTCATAAGTCTCAAAGAACAAAATCTTGAAGATCTCATTTAGCTTTTGGCTACAGTCCAACGATTCAAGAGCAAAAACCATTGTCCCATTATAGTTGTGGTTTTCTTTTTTAAAAATGGCTGTCAATAAAGGTTCTAAAGCTCGGTTATCTTTAATGTCCTCTAATGCAAGTGCGGCTCTGTTCCTAATGTCTGAATTGTCTAATGCTATTAGAGAAATAAGAAAGTCAACCACTTCGTC
>CAZBGP010000212.1:1180-2873 GCA_964491495.1 uncultured Lutibacter sp.
CTATTTTCAATTTATCGTCTGTCATGTTGTGAGTGTCACTTTAGCTTTGCCGTTAACGTTTTGCAGCTTGGCGAAGTGGCGGATTACGAAGCACAAATGTTCAGTTTTGTACAAATGTTTATTAGAATACCTACTGTTCAATTTAGCACTGAACCCGCCATTTTGCCAAACTGCTGTTGGTGGCAGTTTTTATTATCAGTTGTTTTTTTCAAATTTATCAATATGTTCAAATAGATTTTCAATGTGTTTGTGTGTTAAAAATGGATTTAGCAAAACTGTCCGCAACCATAGACTATTTTTATATTTTGGCAAAGAGAGAAAGAAGTCGGTTTCTTTCACTAAATAGCTTTGTAGTTTTTCATTCCAACTATCTAATTCGCTTGCATTTAAATTTGTCGGTTCGCCACGAAAACATATTAAATTCATTTCAGGTCTGCTGACCAATTTTAAATAGTTCCTTTTTGAAACTTCTTCTATAAATTTTTTTGTAAGGTCAAAACTATAATCTATTAATTGCTCATATCCATTTTTTCCTAAACTCAGTAACGAAAGCCAAAGTTTAACAACTTCTGCATACTTTGTCCCTTGTACACTTATTTCTCCTAAATTGATGTAAGAACTCTGGTCTTTCATATATGGGGCTGAAATTCTAAATTTTTCAACCATTTTGTCAAAATCTCTAAATAAAACCATAGAGCAAGTTTTGGCAACATACATCCACTTTTGAGGATTATATGAAATAGAATTTGCTTTTTCTATTCCGTTTATTAAATGCTTATAAGTGTCTGAAAAGATGACTGCTCCTCCATAAATTGCATCAATGTGTAGCCACAAATCGTGTTTGTTTGCAATCACTGAAATTTCATTCAATGGGTCAATATTTCCTGATACTGTTGTACCTGCTGTTGCTACAATAGCAAAAGGTTGTTTTCCTAACTTTATTTGCTCTTTTATTTGAGATTCTAAATCGGAAATATCTATTTTTGAATTTTCATCAGTTTTTACTTTTAAAACGTTTTCTGTTCCAATGCCTATCATCATTCCAATTTTTTGAATTGAAGCGTGTGAATGTTCGGAAGTGAAAATAACTGGTTCTTTTTTAATTGAAAAAATATTGCCATTTTTGATATTCAATTTGGTATTTCTTGCCACAAGTAAGGCTTGTAAATTGGAAAGTGTTCCACCACTCAACATCACACCACCTGCCGAATTTGGCAATCCGAAAAGTGTGGCAAATTGTTTTGTCATTGAATACTCTAATTGTGTAATCACTGGCGACATTTCTAAACTCAACAAATTATTATTTAAAGCTGAAGCAACATAATCGCCAATAATTGCCCAAAGTGTCGGCATACTATCCATATGTCCAATATATTTGGGATTTGCAGGGTTCATACTCAAATCGTAAAACTCTTGTAAACTTTCTTTTATTTCAGTTTCAGTCTGTGATATGTCAGGAATTTGAAAGTGTTTTGTGTCAAAAAGTTGCAAACTTGGATTTGTAGGTTTATTGCTTGCATTAGTTAAGAAGTCCAAAAGCTGAGTTGTAACTTTTTGAATTGTCTGTTCTACCAACTGTCTGTTTGAACCGTTAGGGCTAATAAATTGATTTAATATATTGTCGTCTAATTGCATTTTTTTATCGTGAAGGTTCTTACTAAAATTGCCACCAACTTGTATATATGCGAGACAA
>CAZBGP010000213.1:0-2869 GCA_964491495.1 uncultured Lutibacter sp.
TTCGCCATATTGGGATTGAGAGCTTTATATTTTGCTTTGTCAGGAATTACGCAATATTTCCATTATATAAAATACGGACTGTCAGCCATCCTTGTTTTTGTCGGATTGAAAATGGCAATGGTCGATTTTTATAAAATACCTGTGATGATTTCTCTTTTTACAATTCTTGGCATTCTGGTTATTTCAGTGGTTGCTTCCTTGATATTTCCAAAAAAAGAAGTGGCGTTGTCTAAATTGTAAAATAATTATTGTAATATATAATTAAAAAAGCCGCTCTTGCGGCTTTTTTAATTATAATTGATTATAGAACTATTTTATAACTTCAGGATTTATAACCACAAATTCGGTTCTTCTGTTTAATTGATGTTCCAATTCACTGCATTTAACACCATGTGCTATTACCCACTCCACACTCGCTTTGGCTCTCAAATTAGATAAATTCATATTATATTCATTTGGTGATCTGCTGTCTGTATGTGAGCCCAAATCTATTTTTAACTCAGGATATTTTAACATAATTACTAGTACTCGCTGTAACTCAATTGCAGCATCATCTCTTATTTCTGCTTTGTCTAAATCAAAATAAATTGGATTAATATTCACCATTAACCTACCACGAACACTCAGAAATTCAATTGGCCTTAAAGTTATTTTCAATATAACTTCTGATTCATTTTTATCAGAAGTTGTAAATTGTTCATTACCTTCTGTATAATATTCTTTGGAGCCAACTACTTTATAATCCCTTTTACAATCTAATTTAAAACTAAATGAGCCATATTTATCTGCAATTATACTTTCAACTTTATTCCCTTCAGAATCGAATAAAACTACCAATGCTCCTGGTAACAAAGCTCCTGTTTCAATTTCTCTAACAACCCCTTCTGCAAATTGCTTACAATCAAAATTCACAGGTTTTAATTCTTCAAAAGAATAAATATCATCATCGCCTATTCTGTTTGAAGAAAAATAGCCGATTTTTTTACCCTTTTGTAAAACAAAACTAAAATCATCAAATTGCGTATTTATAGGAGCCCCAATATTTTTTGCTTTTTCAATTGACTTGTGACCAATTATTTTTGTTGCATATACATCTAAACCTCCTTTACTATCTTCAAATCCTTTACTTGCAAAATACAATACATTGTTTTCATCAATAAATGGAAACATCTCACTTTTTGAGGTATTCACATCTGGACCTAAGTTAATTGGTTCACCATAACTCCCATCCGATTTAATGTCCACAACATAAATATCTGTCAACCCAAGTGAGCCCGGCATATCAGATATAAAATATAATTTATCTTCCCTATCATTTAAAGCTGGATGCCCTGTTTGGTAATTATCGCTATTAAATGGCATTGGTTGAATATCCGTCCAATCACCATCTTCTCCTATTTTAGCTCTGAATAATTGGTTTAAAATCATTCCTGTGGCATCTTTCTTTACCTTTTTGTTGATGTAGTTATTTCTTGTAAAATAAACTGTCGTCAAATCTTTCGTAAATGTCACATTAGATTCGTGATATCTAGAATTTAAAACTTTAGAAAAACGTTCTACATCCGCTATATCTCCATTTTCAACAATAGATCCTTTGTACAACTCTAAAAAAGGTTGATTATTGACAATCCACACTCTTTTTCTAACTGCTTTATCTTTTCTTGCAGAAGCAAATAAAGCTGTATTTTCGCCAAAATAGCTTACTCCAAAGTCAGAATATTTTGTGTTTGAAGAAACATTTTTAATGGTATAACTCTCATCTTGAGCATTTATAATTGATACGCAAAACAATAATAGTATAAGGGTAATTTTATTCATCTTACTTTTTTTAATTAAAAGAATCTTGGACTCTTAAGGTTTCTTTTGTTAAAATCAAATAATAACATAATTTCATGTGAGCCTGAATTGTATACTCCAAAGCTTGTTATTGTATGATCATAGGCATATCCTATTCTAAAATCTTCATTCACTTTAAAACCTACCATTGCATTTATTGAGTCATCAAATCTGTATGATAACCCAAATTCAAATCTATTTTCCACTAATAGGTTGGCTGATAAATCAATTGATATTGGCGCCCCAGATGCTGCTTTTATCATAGTTGATGGTTTTAATTTTAAATTCTTATTAATCTCAAATACATATCCTGAAGTTAAAAAGTAATGCATTTTTTGTAATGCTGAACTTGATTGTCCTCCATTATTTTCCAGATGCCTTGTCTCTAAAAAATTAGGCGCTGATAATCCCAAATAGAATTTATTTGAGTAATAAAACATCCCTGCACCAAAGTTTGGTGAGGTTTGGTGAATTGGAACATTTAACGGATCCGGATCTACAGTTAATAAATCTCGTACATCTAAAAATGAAACACCTGCTTTTACGACCGTCATCTGAAGTGCTAATTGTATAAGAAAAATCTGCATACACATTATCTTCTTTAACAGGGCCAATTTCATCATGGATAACCGAAAAACCCAATCCAACCAAATTTCCAACTGGAGAATGAACTGACAAAGTAACTGTTTGCGGTGCGCCTTCTACGCCAACCCATTGTGTTCTTCCCAATATGCCTATACTAGTGATTCCTTTAGAACCAGCATAAGCAGGATTTATCACATTCAAATTGTACATGTATTGTTATCTTCTTAAATAAACCCAACCTGTTTGTGGTATTCTTTCATTATTATTAAAATAAATGGTATAGAAATAGGTCCCTTCAGGTAATTCCAAATTATCTAAATTCATTTTGCCACTAGAATATCCATCCCACCATTGAGGCGTTTGATATGGGTCTCCATTATGTGTGTACTCATATACTTTATTTCCATATCTATTCACAATTTCCAAGCTGAAGTTTGGAAATAACTCG
>CAZBGP010000214.1:0-2849 GCA_964491495.1 uncultured Lutibacter sp.
GTTCCCATTGCTTTACTAGAGAAATACTTCCTAAATTCTCTTCAAATTTTTTATAGATAAAATTAAACTGGCCTTGGTATTTTTCCAGTAATTTTGATGGATTTTCAGAACTTGCATCATCACCAATATAAACCTTAAAGCGCTTATCAGTTTGATTTGCCAATGATTGAAGAGTTTCTTCAAAAAAGTTAAGTTTGTAGTATGGGATTACAATAGCTAGCATTATTCTCTTCCAATAATTTTTTTAACAACTGATTTTATTATCTTTTTTTTAGAAACAGGTATTAAATTTTGTTTATTTTTAATTGAATATTTCTCTATAAATTCACCAATTGTTTGAGATTCAATGAATTGTATTTCATTCCATACTTCAGGAACAATAGGGTGAATATTTTTATAATTCTTATAATTGATAATTGATAAATTTTTCCAAAACTCAAAGTACTTTTGTGTATCAAAATCGTCTCTATGTCCCCAATTCTTAATTTTTATTTGTATTTCATCCTCAGTTCTAGCCCAGGATTGATGAATGACATTTATGTTTGTAAAATGATTTCTAACCTTATTATTATTTCTAGTATATTCATAATTGGAAATATTTGTTATAAAGGAAAACCTTTCATCATTTTCTATATACAAAAATCCTTCGGCTTGTTGCTTATATAGCGTAACAAGTTTGCCTCTAAAAACGATTGGTGTAAGTGTTGGAAAAATGGTCAAATACCAATATCTCTTCAAATATTTTAAAGTAGTTTTAAAATCATAGATATACTCATCTACATCTAATTGCATTAGCCAACCACTACCCATCTTTTTAAGTAACATATTCCGCTCTCTTGTTTCACATTCAATGGGTGATAAATTAGCAACATAAAAATTATCAAAATAATATTGAATTTTATTTTGAATATCAAACTGCTTTACTTCCCTAAAAAATGAATCTGGTATTTCAAATATATTGCCACTCCATGTCTTCCTTTCTATATCAATTGCAACATATATCTTACTGACGTGATCATATAATTGTTTTACAGAAGTTAAAAGCATTGAATAATCATAAGATACTAAATAACCTACTTTAATCATGAACATTGATTTTAGAAATCCAATTTGTTGGTAAATACATTTTAGAATGCCTAGGTAATGGTTTAGTGCGCTTTGTAAAGTTACTTTGTTCTATATGAAAAGTAACAAGGTTTGAAATTGTATATAACGTATCTATTTGTCCTGTACCAATCCATAAATTTATCTTGTAGAAACCAGGTATAAATAACAATATTCCCGTTTCAATGGAAAGTTCAACTTCATTACCTTTTTGCAATTTGGAAAAATACACTCCATCATCTTCGTTTGTAATATGAGCCATCAATTCTGAATTTACATTTAATACATCCATTGCTATAGATAAATCAGAAACATTATCTAAAACTGAAAATTTTAAATCTATTTCTAATTTATCCCCTAGATGAATAGATTCTCCATTATTAATTAACATTCCTTTATTTATTACCTTAGAATCTGTTACATTAATTTTATTAAAGTAAGATTTATGGATTTTTTTTTCGTCAAAATATTTTAACGTTATTGATGAATAATAATCAACTGCATCATCCGTAGCTCCCTCAAAAACAATCCCACCATTTTCCAGCACAATCCCTCTGGTACACAAACTTTTCACCGCCGCCATATTGTGGCTCACAAACAACACGGTACGTCCTTCCCGTTTAGAGATTTCCTGCATCTTGCCAATGGCTTTCTTTTGGAATTCGGCATCGCCTACGGCCAGCACTTCGTCAATAATGAGGATGTCGGGCTCCAAAAATGCGGCTACGGCAAAGGCCAGGCGCACGGTCATCCCGCTGCTGTAGCGCTTTACGGGGGTATCAATATAGCGTTCGCAACCTGAGAATTCTATAATTTCATCCAGTTTTGCGTTAATTTCTTTTTTAGTCATCCCCAAAATGGCGCCGTTGAGAAAGATGTTTTCTCGCCCGGTCATTTCCCCGTGAAAACCTGTGCCTACTTCCAGTAAAGAGGCAATGCGCCCGTTAAATTTTACACTTCCTGTGGTGGGTGCAGTGATTTTAGAGAGTATTTTTAGCAAGGTAGATTTGCCTGCGCCGTTTTTGCCTATGATGCCCAGAACTTCACCCTGCTGTACTTCAAAATTGATGTCTTTCAGGGCCCAAACGTAGTCGGAACTTCCTTTCTTTGAACGATCATTGATATCTCCTATCTTTAAATAAGGATCCTCCTTTCCGCGAAAATTATGCCACCAGCGATTTAAATCATGGCTAAGTGTGCCGGTGCCGACGAGGCCTAGTCTATACTGCTTTGAGAGGTTTTCTATTTTTAGAATGATGTTACTCATTGTTTTTTCTTGTATCGGGTATTTTGTAATTCAATCTATGTTTTTGTTCATTTTCTTTGCTTGCCCAAAGAAAACGAACCAAAAGAAAAGGCACTTTCTCGTCAGGTATTTTTTAAAGATCGGTTGAAAAAACCGCTCTTTAAAAACCATATTTCAAAAGCTAAATTTTCTCCAAGGCTTCAAAAATTTTTAACGCTTTTGAAATATTATACTTACGATAAAGGATTTTATGATGCTATGTAAATTCATATTTTGACTCTTCAAATGTAAAATATTTATTACGAATTATTTTAGTTAATTTATTAAAAACCCGACGCGCCGGCTGGCCCTATCGCTAAAAATGTTCACTGAACATTTTTTTAACGCTCTGTCCCCTTCGGGGGTTAGGGGGCTTATTAAAATTCATTTACCAATTTTAAAAAATTTTCGGGGTTCATGATTCCTATTTGGCTTTTTTTATAATCTTTGGTATTTCTTG
>CAZBGP010000215.1:0-2831 GCA_964491495.1 uncultured Lutibacter sp.
GGATGTTTTTAGCGTAGTTCATTTTTTTAGTTTAAAAGGGTAAAGATAGTGATTTTGGGCGAAGAGTGAAATGGGATAAGGTTGTAGGTTAGATCAAATTAACTCCCCCTCTCTAGAGGGGAGTTAATCGTGGTAAACTTTTGACTTTTAGCTTTTTAGACTTATTCCAGTCTTACACACCCCTGGCCCCTCTCTAGAGGGAAGTTAATCGTGGTGAACTTTGAGCTTTACAGTGTCTATATGATGGATTTTAATTGAAAAATTTTACGCCAACGCGCCAGCTGGCCCTATCGCTAAAAACAGCCACCGGCTGTTTTCTTTACGCTCTGTCCTACTCAAACTTAATGGATTTTGCCGGACTAATTTTTGCGATGATGACGGAAGGGATGATTAACATGGAAAGGCATAACAGCAGGGTTCCGATGTTTAGCAGGGCAATATAGCCAAAATCGATATGGACCGGAACGGCGGTTACGTAGTAGGTTGAAGGATCAAGGGTTAAAATGCCGGAGTATTTTTGGGCGAACAGCAGGGAGAGTCCGATAAGGTTGCCCCAAAACAATCCTTTGACAATGAGGTAGCCCGCATTGTACAAAAATATTTTTCTGATGCTGAAATTGGCGGCGCCCAGGGCTTTTAATATGCCCACCATTTGGGTTCTTTCCAAAATTAGCACCAACAAGGCGGTAATCATATTGATACCTGCAACCAAAATCATAATGGCGATAATAAGTGACATATTGTTATCGAACAAACTGATCCATTCAAAAATGGAAGGGTATTTTTCGATAACGCTTTTGCTGTTTAATACGGAAGCCGTTTCCAGGTACACCTGATCGCTTTTTTCCTGGATTTCGTCGAAATTGTTCAGCAACACTTCAAATCCGCCCACTTCATCAGCTTCCCATTGGTTCATTTTTTGAATGTGTCTGATATCAGCTATGACAAAATTTTCATCAAACTCCTGAAAACCGGAATTATACACACCCACCACCGTCACCACGCGAATCCACGGTGCTTTTGCCGGATCTTCCTTTACAAACAGGATGTTAAATTCATCACCCAGATGAATGTCGAGTCTGTTTGAGATTTCTTCTGATATCAGCACTTCGTTGGCAACATCTTTAGAAAAATCGGGCAACCTGCCTATGGTGAGGTATTCTTTAAAGAAAGTCCAGTCGTACTCCTGCCCCACACCTTTAAAAATAATGCCCTCAAAATCGGTTTCGGTCCTGATGATCCCTGCTTTAGTAGCAAAAACCTGCACATTTTTGATGCCGTCTATGGTGGTGAATTTCGGATAGAAGTCCTGCTTTTTGGAAACCGGATTTAAAGTGATTTCCGAATTGTTGTCGTCGAAATTCGTGATTTGTATATGGCCGTTAAAGCCCGATAATTTTTCTCTGATTTTTTGCTGAAGCCCAATGCCGGTGGCTACGGAGACCATCATAATCACCATGCCTAAGGCAATAGCGATGATCGCGATTTTTATTATCGGCGATGAAATGCTACTTTTGTATTGCTTTGCGGCAATAATGCGTTTTGCAATAAATAACTCGTAATTCAATTGTTCTATGATTTCTATACGGTTCAAAAATACATATTTCTTATTGGTTTTAACCTTGTTTTTTGGTTTGAATTCCTGTTCCGTAAAAAAACAGACCACCGATATCGACCGCAAGGCCAATGACATTACCCGTGAAATAGTGGCGGGCGCGAACAATACCGCTCGGTACCTGCCATTATTGGCGGGCAAAAATGTGGCCGTTGTCTCCAATCAGACCAGTGTTATTTTCAAAAAGAACGGAGCGGTGCATTTGGTGGATTCCCTGCTTTCAAAGGGCATAACCATTGCGAAGGTGTTTTCACCCGAGCACGGATTTAGGGGTGATGTAGATGCCGGTGAAACGGTGGCGGACGGATTAGACGTAAAAACGGGTTTGCCCATCGTTTCTTTATACGGAAAGAATAAAAAACCAACCGCTGAACAGCTTATTGGAATTGATATGGTTATTTTTGATATTCAGGATGTGGGGGTGCGATTTTACACCTATATATCTACCCTGCATTATGTGATGGAAGCCTGTGCCGAAAACGGCATTCCGCTGATTGTTCTGGATCGGCCAAATCCAAATGCACATTATATAGACGGGCCTACCTTAAAAATGGAACACACCACATTTTTGGGTATGCACCCCGTGCCGCTGGTGTATGGGATGACCATTGGCGAATATGCACAAATGATCAACGGAGAACATTGGCTCAGCAATAAAGTCACCTGTGATTTAACCATTATTCCCCTAAAAAACTATACGCACCATAGCGAAATCCACCTGCCTATTAAGCCTTCACCGAACCTGCCAAACGACAAGGCCATCAATTTGTATCCGAGCCTGGGCTTTTTTGAAGGCACCACCATCAATGCCGGAAGGGGCACCGAAAATCAGTTTCAGCAATACGGAGCGCCCTTTTTTCCCGAAAGCGGCTTTTCTTACACGCCGCAACCCAATGCAGGCGCCAAATCACCTAAACACCTGGGGAAATTGTGTTATGGCGTGAATTTAAAAAACACGAGACGACTCAGCACCGTTAACATCGCTTGGTTGCTTGATGCCTATGCAAAAACACCGGAAACAGAAACCTTTTTTGGCGCTTCCTTTACAGCCCATGCAGGAAACACCGAACTGGAAACACAAATAAAAAACGGAATGACCGCAAAAGAAATCCACCATTCATGGCAGGCAGAAATTGCAGCGTTTAAAAAAGTAAGGGCAAATTATTTGTTGTACAAATAATAATCGACCGTTTTTTTTGAGTTCTTCCATCCAAAA
>CAZBGP010000216.1:0-2742 GCA_964491495.1 uncultured Lutibacter sp.
AAACAGTTAAGTCCGGTTCCAAAACCTATTTCCAGAATGCTAATTTTCTGATTGGCAAAAAGTGACAATCCATTTTTAATAAAAACGTGTTTCGCCTCTTGGATTGCACCGTGTTTGGAATGATATTGTTCATCCCATTCCGTAATATGAATGGTTGTTGAACCATCGGCGGTAATCATTATTTTTCTTTCCAAAATTTTTAGAATTAAAAAGTTGCGTTTTTTATCCCTAAAACTGACTTTAACAGCTTGTTTTTCAGCAATTTTACCTCATTGTAGAATGCGTCATTTTTATAATAAAATGCCACAAATCACCATAAATATGTCAATAATGCAATTTTATTTTATGCATATTGCTCATATGAATATTTTTGCCCAAATATATTAAAAATAAGACAGCAACCTTCGGGAAAATTAAAACTGTGAATTAAAAAATTATAGTAAATTTGCTCAAATAAATATTCAATTAGTATGGCTTTACATATAGAAAAAATAGCAAAATCAAAAATTTCAGAAGTTGATTTTAACAATTTGACGTTTGGAAAAAATTTTACCGATCATATGTTTGAGTGTGATTATGAAGATGGAAAATGGCAAACACCTCAAATTGTGCCTTACCATCCTTTGACTTTGGATCCTTCCGCAAAAGTTTTTCATTATGGACAAGCTGTTTTTGAAGGCATGAAAGCATATAAAGATGATAATGATGACGTTTGGTTATTTAGACCAGACCAAAATCAGGAAAGAATCAACAAATCGGCTGAACGTTTAGATATGCCCGCTTTCCCAAAAGATTTATTTTTTGAGGGATTGAATGAATTGTTGAAATTGGATAAAGATTGGGTGAAAAAAGGAGCAGATAACGCACTTTATATCCGACCTTTTATCATCGCCACAGAATATTGCGTGTCGGCATCGACCTCAAATAAATATAAATTTATGATTATTTGTTCCCCTGTTCAATCTTATTATTCAGGAGAAGTAAAAGTGGTTTTCGCTGATAAATACAGCAGATCTGCAAATGGAGGTGTTGGCGCAGCAAAAGCGGCCGGTAATTATGCCGGATCATTTTACCCAACCAAATTGGCAAATCAGCAAGGTTTTCAACAGGTTGTCTGGACAGATTCATGCACGCATGAATTGTTGGAAGAAGCCGGCGTAATGAATGTGTTTTTTAGGGTAAATGATACTTTGTTAACCGCACCGGTAAGCGATCGTATATTGGATGGCGTAACGCGAAAAAGCATTATTCAATTTTGTGAAGATCAAGGAATCAACGTTGAAGTTAGGCCAGTTAGAGTTACAGAAATTGTTGATGCAGCCCGAAAAGGTGAATTGTTGGAAATGTTTGGTGCAGGAACAGCCGCTGTTGTAAGCGTTATCAAAGCTTTTTCAAACAAAGGTGAAAACTTCGAATTGCCAAACACAGAAAACAGCTTTGCAGCAACTATTAAAAAAGGAATTACAGATATCCAACGCAAAAAAGCAGAAGATAAATTTGGATGGACTTATAAGGTAAAATAATTCCAATTAGGATAACTTTACCAAAAAGCATACTTTTATTGCATGGAAATTATAAAACAATCGGATATATCATCCGATTGTTTGGCATATTATTTGGTCTTAATCCAGCAAAAAAATAAAATATGACTACGTTAGAACAAGCTAAGAGTGAGCTTCATGAAAAAGGGTTTTTAGATATTAATACCCCTAGTATTGATTATGTAAAGGAAATAAACCGACTTAGAAAAGAAAAAAATGCCGTTATTTTGGCACATTATTACCAAGAAAATGACATTCAAGATATTGCAGATTTTGTAGGTGATAGTTTGGCTTTGGCACAACAAGCCGCCAAGACAGATGCCGATATTATAGTTTTTGCCGGCGTTCATTTTATGGCAGAAACCGCAAAAATTTTAAACCCTTCCAAAAAAGTTTTATTGCCCGATTTAAAAGCTGGCTGCTCATTGGCAGATTCTTGTCCGCCCAACGATTTTGACGCTTTCAAAAAACAACATCCAAATCATTTGGTGGTTTCTTATGTAAACACTTCGGCCGAAATAAAATCGATGACAGATATCGTTTGCACCTCTTCAAACGCCGAAAAAATCATCAATTCCATACCAAAAGACCAACCCATAATTTTTGCACCGGATCGCAATTTAGGCGCCTGGCTGATTAAAAAAACAGGTCGTGATATGGTGCTTTGGGATGGCGCCTGCATGGTTCACGAAGCTTTTTCAATTGATAAAATATTGAAATTATATGCTGAAAATCCGGATGCCGAAATTATTGCACATCCTGAATCCAAAGAACATTTGTTGAAAGTAGCTAAATATGTTGGCTCAACATCAGGATTGTTGAATTATGTGAAAACCAGCAAGGCAACAAAATTTATTGTGGCGACTGAAGTGGGTATTTTACACAAAATGCATCAGCAATCACCCAATAAAATTTTAATTCCAGCCCCCGTTGATGATGACAATTGCAATTGCAGCGAATGTTTTTATATGAAAATGAATACGATGCAAAAATTGTATTTGTGCTTAAAATATGAATTGCCAGAAGTTAATGTAGAAGAAGAATTACGAAAAAAAGCATTGGTGTCAATTGAACGTATGCTTGAACTTTCTAAATAACAAACAGATCAAATGAATGCTGAAAAAAAATCATACAACTCCGATTTTTTAATCATAGGTTCGGGAATCGCCGGGTTGAGTTTTGCTCTAAAAGTGGCAAATCA
>CAZBGP010000217.1:0-2690 GCA_964491495.1 uncultured Lutibacter sp.
CGGCTGGCCCTATCGCTAAAAATGTTCACTGAACATTTTCTTAACGCTCTGTCCTCCCTTCCGAGCCTGTACTGAGCGCAGTCGAAGTAGGGGTTAGGGGGCTTCCAACGCGCCGGCTGGTCTGCTTTAACTTTGCTGAGCGGTATTTAAAACACAGCAATGCCAATAATTGCAAGGAAAATTTCCTGTCAATACCAAAATATCGCAAAATTTTGTGGTTTAAGCAAAACGCCGGAAAGGATATTGCTAATGGGCTGGGGATTGCCCGGCCTAAGTGAAAGGCAGAAACAATCAGTTTTTAATGCAGCGTACATAATTGCACAATTTCACGGATTTATAAATAATAACACAGATTTATTCGGACGGGGTATGAATGAAACGTTTCCACGTAAGGCTATTTTGGCCAAAATTCACCAACAAACATACCTCAAGATCTGTTGATTTCAAATAATTGAGCACCTGCTGTTTTAAAATATCATTGAGGAAATCGGTTGCTTTGGTGTACAGCATCACTTTCTCAAAACACACAAAGTCGGTAAACAATGATTTATCCAGCCGGCTTCCTTCGTAATAAATAGCAAGCGCTTTATCCTGTTCAAACGGGATTTCGGCTTTTGCGAATTCTTTGGTCAAAGCTTCCTTATAAACCGCTTCCTGAAATCCGTTGCCCAGGTTTTTATGTACCTTAATGCATGCACCAATGACCTTATACGTTTCTTCTTGCAATATTAATTTGGTCATTGTGGTTTTTAGAGGGGGCGTGCGTTGAATTAACAACAGGAAATTTTAAATGATGGTTCTTAATGCCGACAGACAGGTGATGGTTGTTAAACTATTAAATTATTGTTACAAAATAAACTACTATTTCTTGTCTCGTGCTGTAAGTCCTTTAACTTTGGCAAGAAACCTTTCCGCACCAAACGGCGCGGCCATTACCTGTCTATAAGCAAGTATTTTAAACTTTTAAATTATGCTTATTTTTTAATTTTGGCAGTTGCACCTTGTTTGCAATGATTTCAAAACTTCATGCAATCCCTTTATAGGAACAGCGGATGAGGAATCATATTAAACGTCCGATACACTCGGCTTCATTAAATCAAAAGAAAATCAGGACCTTTCATAAAAAAGCCCGATCAATAAATGACGTTAAAAATTGTAGATTGGGCCTGATGAAATATGAAGGTATCATGCCCAAAGCAATTTAAATTATTTTATGGATTAAAATTATAAACCATAAAAATGTGTTGCTTAAATATTAAAAATAACAATTCCCATCATGGCAAATGAGGAAAAAACTATTGAAAATATAAATAAAATCAACAAAATAATTTTAATATTTTTCATAGAGTTATAGGGTTTATAGCATATTAATTTTTGAGAGGAAAAATGGAATTAACGATTTTTTTTGAAGGCTTCGCCAACATCAGTCACATTTTGTGCGACTTAATTGGGGTTAAATAAAACCTTTAAAGTTTTATTTTTAAAAGAATAAAAACCATCATTTTTATTCTGATTTTAGACAGTGGTAATACTGCCGGTGCCAATAAATATGTTGAATTAGAAAAATGCAATTTTTTAAACTAACGCATCAAAACTAAGACTTTAAAACTGCTTTAACTTGACAAATGTCATCTAATTCAATTTATAATTTTAAAGAAAACCGCTGATAGTCAATTATCTAATGATCTCCTGTGATGGTGATTTTTATGCCTAAATCAAGCAACACCAATTGCAATCGGTTTTTGCCAACTTCATTAATAATGCCTTTTTTCCCTTTAAAATATCCATCTTTAATAGTGTAAAGTTCACTTGGCGCTAAGTTTTCCACTATAGCGTCCTTCACATCCCCATTTAACCAGGCCTTCAGTGTTTCAATTTCAGCATCCAATACAATTGCCGGTTTTCCCAACCAATAAAGAAATCGGTCGGCCCCGGGCGCTTGAAAAACCAAATTCCGGTCACTTTCCATCGAATGAATAAAAATGCAGGAAGGAATTAAGGGCGATGATACTTTTTTTATTCTGTCGGACCATTGACGGTTGCTGGTTATCATAGGACAATATGCTATAATACCTAAGCCCGTTAACTGAGAAGTTACTTTACTCTCTTTTCTGGGCTTCGTATATAACACATACCATTTTTTCATCATTTCCAATTTTTAATTATTTTCAGCAATCGAAAAACCAATATTTAAGTCATCAAATTAAGCCAATTAGAAAACAATCCATTTACGGGTTTCCGTAAGAAGCAATCAAATTTCGATGTGCATTTTTAATTACTGTGATTTTCTGCGGGGACAAAACATTGCCTGAAATGCTATAATGATGTAAATATACGTCCATTAATTAGATACCTCATATAATCTCATTACAATGAGATAGTTCTTTTTTATCAAATTATAATTTCTGAAAATCTCTTGGCCTATCTTAAAATCAGGATGATTTTACCTGGTTTCGGGAAAGGAAGCTAAAGGGAATGGGTGTGGTTGAGCGGTTTAGATGAGTTTTGTTGGTTTGGGGCAGGATGCCTTACTACATTTCGGTAGTTCACAACAGGTTGCTTATGAGATTGCGTTAGTTCGGAACAGGTTGCTTAGGTGATTAAGTTAGTTCACAACTACTTTCTTATGAGATTGCGTTAGTTCGGGACAGGTTGCCATACCGAAATAAATTCGGCACAGGCTTCGGATT
>CAZBGP010000218.1:0-2684 GCA_964491495.1 uncultured Lutibacter sp.
AAAATTGAAGCCAAATTTTTATCATCATCAATAGTCAATGAAACCGCAACTTCAGAAGTGGTGATCATATCTATGGAAGTTTCATATTTCTCGAAAATTTCAAACACTTTTTTCAGAAACCCGTGTGCCAGCAGCATTCGGGCCGATTTAATTTTTATTGCGGTAATATTATCTTTCGCGGCAATCGCTTTGATGCCTTCTCCTTTAAAATCGATGGAAATCAGTGTTCCGTAAGAAGCCGGATCCATCGTGTTTTTTAATCGTACCGGAATATTGGCTTCGCGCGCTGGCATCACCGTTTGCGGATGCAAAATTTTTGCGCCAAAATAAGCCAGCTCGGCCGCTTCATCAAATGACAAGTTTGAAATTGCGTGTGTATTTTCAACAAATCTTGGATCGTTGTTGTGCATTCCGTCAATATCTGTCCAAATTTCAACCTCTTCTGCATTCACGGCCGCGCCAACAATGGTCGCAGTATAATCGCTGCCGCCTCGTTGCAAATTGGCAATATTTCCATAAGCATCCAGACAAATAAAACCTTGGGTGATGTAAATATTGGACGGCGCAGCTTCTTTAATGGTGCGTTTCAAATTTTGTTTGATGTAAAAATCATCGGGATCATTTGTTTTATCGATTCGCATAAAATCCAATGCAGGCAATAAAATTGCATTCAATCCTTCCTGATTTAAATAGGACGTAAAAATATAGGTCGATAACAATTCACCTTGGGCAACTATTTTATTGTAAAGCAATGGAGAATGTTTTTCAGAAGCGCATATTTTTAAAAAATTAAAAACAGATTCAATATAAATTTCAACATCTTCTTTTAACGCATCAGTTTTCAATAAATCATTAATAACTGCTACGTATTTTTCGTGTAATTTTTCAATATTAAGAATCGCTTCTTCTTTTTTGTCATTTTTTATGAAATTGGAAATTTCAACCAAAGCGTTTGTCGTGCCCGACATTGCCGAAAGCACAACAATCTTTTTTTCATTGTCGGCAATAATGTCTTTCACCATTTTCATGTTCACAATGGAACCAACCGATGTTCCTCCAAATTTTAAAACCTTCATTTTATGCTTATTTTTATGTTGCAAATTTAGAATCATTTTCAACTTTATGTGTTTATTTAAAAATAATATACTAATATTGCACAAACTGTTAAATATTTAACAATATGAAGACAATTGCTACCTGTGTTGAAGAAATCTTGGTTTCTCAACCATTTTTAGAAGATGCGCTCACCCGAAATATTTTAAATTTCAGCGCTTTATCAGAAGAATTGAGGGAACCCATTTCAAAAATGTTGCGCAAACCTGTAAAAGCCGGAGCCATTATGATGGCTTTGCGAAGATACAGTCCACCCAAAGAAATGGCCAACAAAATTAAACTGAATCAGGTATTGCAAAATTTGGGCGACATCACGGTTCGTTCAGACATTTCCGATTATACGTTTAAAAATTCGGCGAGTTTAATTCACGGTCATTCAAAAATGCTGGAAGTTATTAAGGAAGATCCGCATATTTTTTACACGTTTACGCGTGGCGTTCACGAGAGCAATGTTTTGATTACAACCGCATTAAAGCAACAGATTGAAGAAAGTTATAAAAATGAAATTTGCACTACGGTTCAGGACAATTTATCGGCGATAACCATTGGTTTACCAAAAGAAAATACTAAAATTGCAGGTTTGTATTACCAGTTTTTTAAACGCTTGGCATGGGAAGGAATTTCCTTGTATGAAGTGCTTTCAACCACCAACGAGTTTACCATTTTGGTGGAAGACAACGTCGTAGACAAAGCATTTTCGGCCATAAAAGGGTTGAAAAACTAAGGTGATTTTTTCCTTTAAATTATGAACTTACTGCATAAAAATACCAACATCCATTTTACGTCAATCGGAAAAGGTAATACCGTAGTTTTATTGCACGGATTTTTGGAAAACAGTTCCATGTGGCAAGAAGTTGCCCAAGAACTGTCAAAAAAAAACAGGATAATTTGCATCGATTTGTTGGGCCACGGTCAAACTGAAAATCTGGGTTATATCCATTCCATGGAAGACCAGGCCCTAATGGTAAAAGCAGTTTTAAATCATTTTAAATTACGGAAATATGTTGTTGTCGGCCACAGTATGGGTGGCTATGTGGCGCTTGCTTTTGCAAAATTATTTCCATCAGCCATAAAAGGAATAAGTTTAATGAATTCAACAGCCTTGCCCGATTCTGAAGAAAAAAAAATAAGCAGGGATCGGGCGATAAAAGTCTTAAAAAAAAATCATAAACTATTTATAAACGCGGCAATTCAAATGCTTTTTGCAGAAAAAAACAGGGAAATATACGGCAAAGAAATAGAGCAAATTACCAAAGAAGCGCTGCAACTTTCACCCCAAGGAATTATAGCTGCTTTGGAAGGAATGAAAATCAGAAAAAACCAGACTTTCATTTATAAAACGGTAAATTTCCCCATTCAGATGATCATAGGAAAACAAGATCCAGCACTAGATTATGAATCCTTAATCAGCCAAACAAAAAACACCAAAGTAAAAGTGGTTGAATTTCCAGACGGACATATGAGCCATATTGAAAATAAAATTGAGCTGATTGAATCGCTAACTTCTTTTATAAAGGAGTGTAACTAAAAAAAATAATTGGCACACCCTCAGTTTAGGCTATGAAAAGTGT
>CAZBGP010000219.1:0-2311 GCA_964491495.1 uncultured Lutibacter sp.
GTGCCCGATGTAATTTTCATCAAATAAATTATTTGCATTTACATTGATATCAAAATTTGTTTTACCAAATTTAACAGCGCCTCCAAAACCAATATTTACCAAAGAATATCCTTTTGAAGCAGTTTCAAATCCGCTCACATGAGTTTGATTGAAAGTGCTTGAAACATTTATGGAGGTAAAACCATCAGTCAGCCAATTTTTAATATTAAATTCTGTTCTTAACGTATTGTTCCAATTGTTGGCAGGAATTAACGGCAAATAATCACCGTTTTGTTTTTCGCCGGTAACCGTTTCAAAACTGCTTTCTATATGCAACCAATCCAATGGATGCGGATGAAAATGCACACCAATTTCACCGCCATACAGTTTTGCGTCGTTTTGGATATAGTTAAAAACATCATTGTCATCAAGCGTTTCACCAGTTGGCGAGGTGTAAATATAATTGTTCACATGGTTGTAAAAACCATTCACAAAAAATTCAAAATGATCTGTGTTGTATTCAACATTTAAATCGGTTTGTATGTTTTGCTCTGTTTTTAAACTGCTGTTTCCAATTTCATATCTGTTGGTTCCTTCATGCACGCCGTTAGAAGTTAGTTCCGCTAAATTTGGTGCTCTAAATCCGGAAGCGACATTCAATCGCATAATTAAATTGTCGTTTATATTGGTTTTATAACCCAGGGAAGCATTAAAACTATTGTACGATTTATCAATGACTTCAAAGGAACCTTCTTCACCAATAGTTCCGTAAGCTTCCGAAGTAATTGCCCTGTTGTCAAAACGCAATCCGGCCAAAATCACATTGGATTTCCATTCATAATTGGCAGTTCCGAAAAAACCGATATCATTTGTTACGGCATCCGGAATTAAATATTCTTCCCCAGAATTTATGTTGTTTTGGTGCATTCCCTGAAGTCCGACGATGGTTTCTAATTTACCTGATTTTGGCAAATGATATTTTGCATCATAATTAAATGTATTCAGATTCATGTGCAGAACCGCAACATCGCTGTCTTCAAATTCGCTTCTGTCGTTATTGATATAGCTTAAATCAACATCCAATTTCGATTTTGTGAAAAACAAAATATTGTTCAAACTCAGCAAATGGTTAAAAACACCTTGTTTAGGATAAATCGTTTTTTTGCTTGTGGTTTGATCGGCAACACCGTCTTCCGGCATTCCTAAATCCAGTTTGTTGTAATTGTACCTAAAAACACTGGAGATTTTTGAATTGCTATAGCCAATTCCAGTCTTAAAATCAGTTTCATTGTAACGTGTGTTTGTTACGCGATCTCCGCCTGCAATTTTATAATCGGAATGCATATTGTAACTTCCTCTCGCCAAAAATTTCCAATTTTCCGATGAGGTTTTTAAGCCTATTGACGAATTGCTTCCGGCCGTGTTCGAAAATAATTTCTGATCAAAATTGGCTACAAAAGTATTCGCTTCGGCAAATTTTTCCGGAATAAAATACAAGACGCCGCCCAAAGCATCTGACCCATAAAGCAAAGATGCCGGTCCTTTAATAACTTCCACGCTTTCAATTCCTGAATCGTTTAAGCCCAATCCGTGTTCGTCCCCAAACTGCTGATTTTCAATTCTAACACCTTGTGAATACACCAAAACACGATTCCCGCTTAACCCTCGAATCACAGGTTTTCCAATGGAAGTTCCTGTTGAAACTTGTGAAACTCCGGGAATGGTTGTAAGTCCTTCAATTAATGTTGCAGTTCCTTTTCGCTGTAAGGTTTTAATGCTTTCATGTTCCACTTTCATCACGTTTTGTGATTGTAATTTATTGAAAACCGTGGAAACAATAACTTCATCCATATTGAAAACCGCCTCTTCCAAAATGAAATTTATGGAGGTTTCCTTTTCTGTTATTGCTATTTTTTTTGCCTGAGTTTTATAGCCGATAAAAGCAACAGTGATTTTAATGGCATTGTTGGGTAAATTGGTCAATTCATATAAGCCATTTTCATTGGTTGAAGTTCCTTTTTGAAGTTCTTCAATGTAAATGGTAACGCCCAATAAGGGTTCGTTTTGGCTGTTGGTAATTTTGCCCGACAGTTTGTTTTGCGAATGTGCAAATAGGATGAACCCTATTGAAAATAGGATAGATAGATATAATTTCATGTATAGTGTTTTTTATTGTTAAAATTGTAATTCAGTTTCTAAAACAATAAAAATGGTGGTGCTCTGGAGGATTTATAGTGAAATTTTGCGGAAGCCGTCTGCGCTTCTGCAGTAACTATTTGTTCTATATTTTCAAGTTTTTCAGCAAGGTGAATTTCTGAAGAAAAATCAATTT
>CAZBGP010000219.1:2321-2641 GCA_964491495.1 uncultured Lutibacter sp.
TTTCCATTGATGTCAATATACCCGTGGGTTAAATCACATGTATAAACAATGGCAGAAAACTCTCCCAACCCCAAATCAGCATTGATCGTAACTGCATTCTTTTTGACAGAAAAATCAATTTTAAGCGTATTAATTTTGAAATGTAAAACGGAACAGTCAATTTCATGAGTATCGAAATGAACGATGTTTTGTGCTTTACAAACCGAATGTTCATGGTTTTCTAACGAATGATTAAACTGTACTGCAAAGGGCAGCAGCACAGTTGTAATCAATACAATAGAGATGATATTTTTAAATACTATTTTAATTTTGCGTTTAAT
>CAZBGP010000220.1:0-2629 GCA_964491495.1 uncultured Lutibacter sp.
AAAAGCCCGACCCGCAGGGTAACGCCCAAAAAATTATTAAAAAATGCATGAAGAATTCTGAAAAAGTCTCTTCGTTATCTATCCAAAATATTTTGGTAGAATGTAGCACCTTCTTTATAAATAAAGGGTTGCTAAGGCTTCAACGGGTCTAATCCCTCTGCCTTTCTTAATAACTGTGATCACTGTGTTTATGAACTTGGCTGCAAATTAACGCAATAAGGCGCTGAATTACAAGCGAAACGGGTAATTTATTATTTAATTAACAAGGATTTTGTCAATTCGTTTAATGCGGTCACTTTTTCTGAAAACGTGCCGCCGGTGGATTTTCGGTAGCTGTTTATGTTTTCGGCCAGCTCGTTGATGTTGTTTGGAATGATTTCTTCCAGATACTGGCGCAGGCGTTTTACCAAAGTGGGCGACTTTCCGTTGGTTGAAATGGCGATTTTGATGTTGCCTTTGGTGACGATGCCGCCCATATAAAAATCGCAGTAAGGCGGATTGTCGGCCACATTGACCAAAATATTCCGTTTTTTGCAATCTTTATATACCTGAATATTTACCTCGATATTATCGGTTGTCGCTATAACGATATGTTTTCCTTCCAAAAATGAATTTTCATATGCCGATTCTATAATTACGACCTTGTGTTTTTTAGCCAAATCGATTAATTCGGGCAAAAAATTGATGGAAACGATGGTCACTTTGGCGTTTGGGCTGGATTTTAGCAAAAAGCTCAGTTTTTCCAAACCGACATTTCCGCCGCCAACAATGAGGACTTCAAGCTCGGCCACTTTTAAAAAAATGGGGTATAATTCGTTTTGTTTCATAATTTATTCCATTTACTTTTTCATCGCCCTGGACTTGATTCAGGGTCTCACCTGCATAGGTGATAAGTTGGATGAGATGCTGAAACAAGTTCAGCATGACGTAGCTTAAGAGACTTCTGTCCCTATTTGGCTCTTCCCAATCATCACGCAGAAATGACATTATTTTTAATATTAATTTCCTGATAAAACGCCCGTAATTTTGCGCTGTGTTTCACCACTTCTCCGATGACAATAATTGCCGGAGAAGCCAATTGTTGGGTTTCAACCACTTCCAAAATAGAATCGATGGTGCCCACGCCAATTTTCTCATTTTTTGTGGTTCCGTTTTGGATAATCGCGGTTGGCACATCGCCTTTTTCAAATTTATTGAAGATCGCCACAATCTCGCTGAGTTTGCTCATTCCCATTAAAATAACAATGGTTGCGGTTGATTGCGCCGCCAAAAACACATCGTTCGACAAATTTCTGTCGGATGTGGTGCCGGTAATGACCCAAAAACTTTCTGAAATTCCTCTTTTTGTAAGCGCGATGCCCTGACTCGCAGGTACTGCCATCGCTGAAGAAATTCCCGGAACAACTTCCGTTTCAATGCCGAAAGATTCGATATAATCAATTTCTTCCGCGCCGCGTCCAAAAACAAACGGATCGCCGCCTTTTAATCGAACGGCGTTTCCGTATTGAAAGGCATATTTTACCATCAGTTCATTTATTTCGTCCTGAGTATGGCTGTGAAATCCTTTGCGTTTTCCCACAAATATTTTTTTTGCGAGCGGCGCATATTTCAGCAATTCCCTGCAAACCAAGGCATCGTACAATACCACATTTGCCTTCATCAGTGCATTAACGCCTTTCACGGTAATCAATTCCGGATCTCCCGGACCGGCGCCCACCAAGGTTACTTTCGGAATCTTATTCGCTTTCATCTGTTTAATTTTATTTTTTTAGCGGTACAGCTGCTGTTCGCCATTAATAATTCCCTTTTGTATCAAAGATTCGTTATGCTCGTTTCATCTGTTAAAATTTTAGTCCGAAGTTCCGTTGCTTTTTCGTAGAACAATTGCGCATCATCCAAATATTTTTGGGCAAATTCCTGGGTTGGCTCGTTGTTTTGAATTTGATACACAAATTCAGAAAACGGACTACCCAACACAATATCCTCCGCAAAAAGCACTTCAAATTCTGATACAATTCCGGCTTGCGTATTGGTGGTTTTGTCTTTGGTCAGCAACAAGGCTTTGGCCGTATTCACCAAACTGGTGTAGGCATAATAAATACTGTCAGCAAACTGGTTTAATTTCAAGGCTTCTGTGGCATTTTCAATTTTCTCCTCGCTGTCCAGCAACAAAGTGGCCACCAAATCGATTACGACACCTGCACACTCGCCAACACCAACGGCTATTTCAAAAGGTGCTTCGCCTCCCCAATCCGTAAAATCGCTTTCCTGTAAATTGGTGCTGTCGGCCAGCGGTTTCAACAAATTGTAAAAATAAATTTCTCCCTGCTTGTCGTAATAATCTAAAAAAGATTCTCCCTCACCACGATTCAATTCCAAATCATTTAAAATCGTTCTTAACGCATCCGGCCCTCTTTTGCTGGGAACTTTGATCACTTTATCGGCAATTCTTCCTGCACCGTTTCCTAAAATGCCGCCGCCCAAAAGCACCTGCAAAGCCGGAGCAACCAATTTCCCGGACTTGATGGTCATTCCCTGAAAACCGATGCTCGCCATGGTATGCTGGCCGCAACTGTTCATGCAACCGCTTATTTTTATGGTGATTTCCTTATTGGCGGCCAACTGCGGA
>CAZBGP010000221.1:0-2619 GCA_964491495.1 uncultured Lutibacter sp.
CAGAAATATTATGCAACATTTAAAAATAGCAATCCTGCAAGCCGATTTGGTTTGGGAAAATTCAGCAGAGAATCTGAAAAATTTTTCAGAAAAGATCCATCAAATAAACGAACCGGTGGATTTAATTGTTTTGCCCGAAATGTTTACAACCGGATTTAGTATGCATCCTCAAAAAATTGGGGATACCATGCACGGCGAAACAGTTGCCTGGATGCGAAAAACAGCTTCCGAAAAAACTTCCGCCATTGCTGGAAGCGTCATTATTTATGAGAATAACAACTTTTATAACCGATTTTTATTTGTGCATCCTTCAAGAGAAATCAATTTTTACGACAAGCGACATTTGTTTACCCTGGCCGGAGAAGATAAAGTGTATGTCGCTGGAAAGGAAAAGTTGATTGTAGAATACAAAGGCTGGAAAATTTGTCCGCTGGTTTGTTACGATTTGCGTTTTCCGGTTTGGGCCAGAAATGCGGAAGACTATGATTTGCTAATTTATGTTGCCAATTGGCCAAAAATAAGAATTGCGGCTTGGGACACGTTGTTAAAAGCGCGTGCCATTGAAAATATGTGTTACACCATTGGCGTGAACCGCGTTGGTGTTGATGCTAATAATTACGAATACAACGGCCATTCGGCGGCATTTAACTGTTTGGGCGAACAAGTTGCCGAAACGACAGAGAACAAAGAAGAAACAGTTGTTTTTACCTTAGATAAAAATCATAGTTCCGAAATAAGAAATAAGCTGGGTTTTTTAAACGACAGAGATACTTTTGAAATTAAATGGAAATAAATTGAGCCACCCTAAATTCAATTCAGGGTCTAAATTTATATGGAGAGATGCTGAACCAAGTTCAGCATGACGTTATTAATTTAGGAGATTGGATTTAGCCATTTAAACGGATATTTTGTATCGGGAACCACAATACGTTCTGTAATGCGATACATACGTTCAGGCAGTTTCAACAAATATTCCCTGGCTTTTTCGGCTTCATCCGTCAATCCGGTAATTTTGTCAATTGCCCAAGTTTCATTCAGTTTTTTAATAATGTCCACATAATCGAAACCGGTGTAAACGCCTGCGCGTTGTGCCACCGTTGAAAATTGGCTGAAGAGCGTTCCTTTTTCTTCAAAAGAATGTCGTAAGTGATAGGCGGGCATCACAATTTTATGTTTCATCATATATTGAAAAGCCAGCATCATTTCACTTGGATCATATGTAAAAATTTGTTTTACAAATTCGGTATAGGCCAAATGGTGACGCATTTCATCGCCGGCAATAATTTTAGACATTTTTGCCAATAAAGTATGTCCGTTTTTACGTGCAATTTTCGCCACATTGTTATGGGAAATGTAAGTGGCCAATTCCTGAAAACTGGTATAAACAAAATTTTTGTAGGGATCGCGTCCGGTGCCAATATCCATTCCATCGGCGATTAAATGTTGGGTGGTAATTTCAACTTCGCGCATATTTACCCTGCCCGATAAGTAGATGTATTTGTTCAAAACATCGCCGTGTCTGTTTTCTTCGCTAGTCCAAATGCGTATCCATTTTGCCCAGCCGTTATCGCCGCCATTGTTACTGCGTTGCGAAATGCCGTCAATATCAAGCAACCAGGATTCGTAGGTTGGCAATGCTTCTTCGGTAATGGTGTCGCCCACCAAAACGGTCCAAAAATCATCATCCAATTCTTTGGATATTTCTCTGATTTCTTTAATTTCTTCAATAAACTTATCGCTTTGGGAATTTGGAAGAAAATCGGTTGGTTGCCAAATTTTTTCTGGAACTATCAAAAATTTTTCAACAAAAGTGTCGATGCTTTTTTCAAGGGTTAGCATGACTTCTAACCTGATATTTTGTAATGACATATTTTATAATTTAGTAGTAGTTGGCTAAATTACAGCATTTTTAATGGTATTTTCTACCTTTTCAAAAAGATTAACAAATTCTAGGGAATCTGCTTTAATGGGTTCGTGAAGTTCAAAAGTAATATTTACGCCAACTTCCAAAGGAAACATCCCGTATCTGTTGAGTTTCCAGCAATTGTTAATGGTCATTGGAATTACGTAGGCAGAAGGCGCAAATTTAGTGAGCATTTTAAGTCCGTTTTCAGAAAAACGTTTGGGAACGCCATCCTTACTTCTGGTGCCTTCAGGAAAAATAACTGCAGCATATTTGTTTTTTTCAATATATTGTCCAAATTCTTTGAGCGCAGTTAAAGCTTGACGGGAATCTTTTCTGTCGATTAAAACTGAGCCTCCGTGCCTTAAATTATAGGAAACGCTCGGAATTCCTTTTCCCAGTTCCACTTTTGAAACAAATTTTGGATGGTATTTTCTCAAAAACCAAGAAATGGGAGAAATATCATTCATACTTTGATGGTTAGAAACAATAATTAAAGGAACGTTTTTTGGTATTGGGTATTTGCTGATAAATTTTATGCGCGTTCCTAAAATATAAAGAAGGTACGTAAAAGACCCATTCATAATATCCACCGCAATTTTATGGCCTCGGTATTTTCCAAAGTTAAAACCAATCCACTGCATTGCATGAAAAATAAGCAAGCCACTCAAGTAAAAAAAGTAGAAAACAACAGAAAGAATGTAAGCTAAAATTTT
>CAZBGP010000222.1:0-2329 GCA_964491495.1 uncultured Lutibacter sp.
CATATTTTCAAAACCACCTGAATTTTTTCTCATTACGTCATAAACAGATACAAGTCCTGAAAATGCCTGTTCTTGATTGGCGTAATAGTTTCCTGAAAGAAATACGCCTTTTGGTTCAACATCTAAATATTCATCAGAACAAGATATTACTGTAGCTAAAATTGCAATTGCAAATAATAGGTACTTATATTTTTTTGTTTTCATAATTAATTATTATTAAAATTGTAAGTTAACACCAAACATAAAAGATCTCGCTTGAGGGTAATATCCTCTGTCTATCCCTAAAACATTTCCTCCAATTTCTGGATCGTAACCCGTGTAGTTGGTCAATGTCGCTAAATTTTCACCAGTAACATAAAGTCTCAATTTTTGAGCTCCAATTTTACTTATGGCGCTAGATGGCAAAGTATATCCTATTTGAACGGTTTTTAGTCTTAAATAATCACCATCTTCTAAATAAAAGTCTGACATTTTTGTAAAGTTGCCATTTGGATCACTTGTTATAAGTCGTGGATAATCATTTGAGGTTCCTTCACCTGTCCATCTGCTTAAAGCTACAGATTGATAATTTGCTGTTGGTACGTCCAATCTGCGCAATCCTTGGAAAATTTTATTTCCTGCAGCTCCTTGTGTAAACACCAAAATGTCAAAACCTTTGTAATCAGCATTCAATGTCAAACCAAAAGTGTATTTTGGAATTGGACTGCCTAAAAATTGCTTGTCATCATCAGTAATAGTGCCATCTCCATTTGCATCAACCCATTTAAAATCTCCCGGACTTGCATTTGGTTGAATTAATCCGCCGGAAGCGTTTGTATAAGAGTTTACCTCTGCAACATTTTGGAAAATTCCGTTGGTTTCAAAACCATAAAATGAGTTATAACCTTCACCTACTTGGGTTCTGGTAATGTTTCCCATTGATTGGTAACCTGCAGCGCCTGAAGTAATGAAATCTTTTCCTTGACCTAAATAAGTAACTTCATTTTTTAAGTAGGAAATATTTCCATTTGCTGAAAATTTCACATCGCCGAATTCTTTTTTATATCCCAATTCAAGTTCAATACCTGAATTTTCCATATCAGCCACGTTACCTAATGGACTTCCTGTTGCACCAACATATCCTGGAATTTCAGTATATTGTAAAATACCTGATGTTTTTTTAACAAAATAATCAAATGTTACGTTTAAAGTATTGAATAATTTTGCTTCAAAACCAACATTTAACTGTGCAGTTTCTTCCCATTTTAAATCTGGGTTGTCTGGTGCATTTGGACTATAGCCTGTAATAATTGTTGCGCCGTCAATACCAATGGTGTAGTTTCTTCCGCCATTAACAAGTGCTAAATACCCAAAATCTGGGATGGCGTCATTTCCTGTAACACCCCAACCACCTCTAATTTTTAGTTGGTCAATGATTTCATTTTGAGACCAAAAATCTTCTTTATAGGTATTCCATCCCAATGAAAATGACGGGAATATACCATATCTGTTATTTAAACCAAATCTTGAAGAACCATCACGACGAATAATACCTGTAAACAAATATTTTTCATCATAGTTATAAGTTAACCTTGAAAATATGGAAGTCACTTTGTGCTCTGTTCCATCATAAGAACTTGTAGTTTTATCAGTTGCTGGGATATCAAAATTAAACGAAGCATCATTACGGTTATCAACAGGAATGTTGAAAAAAGTAACCCCAACGCCACTTGTTTGATTGTCAATATAAACTCCTTGTCCCAATAAAATGGTAAAATTATGTTTTTCAAGTTCTTTAGAATAAGAAACTGTATTTTCTAAATTCCAGCCAAATCCTTTATTTCTACCTCTTGAAATATTATTTTGAGAAGTGGAATTGGTTGCATTCAAATAAAATTCTGGTGTAAAACTTTCATATCCCCAATAAGCAAGTGTTGCGCCAACAGATGATTTAAATTTTAAACCTTCAATAGGCGTAACTTCAAGAAATGCGTTTCCAACTAAATCATCAGACCAACCATAATTTCCTAATCGTGTTTGTGTATAAGCAAGTGGATTTGTCATTTCTTGACCTACGATACTAGAAATTCCATAAGGATTTCCATTTGCGTCTCTCATTACAGTATTGGTGCTGTATGGTGCGCTATTCGCAATCACAGGATCTGTAATTACTGCTTTAGTGATTGGATCAAGATTTAATGCAGAACTTAAAGGTCCGCCATATTCACTATTGGTGTTTCCCAAACCAATTTCTTTTTTATGGGCATAACCTAAAGTTTGCCCAACTGTAAAGTATTTTGATAATTTATGGGATGAATTCAATCGCAAACTTTTTCTATCAAATTTAGAG
>CAZBGP010000222.1:2339-2569 GCA_964491495.1 uncultured Lutibacter sp.
CTTAAACTAACTTCATGAGAGGTACGTAATGCACTATCATTAAAAATAAGTGATTGCCAATCAGTTCCAACACCTAAAGTTGATAAATTTGGAAATAAAATAGAGCCTCCGTCTGCAACAGATTTTTCATTCATCAAAGCGCCATATTCAGAGGCGTTTAATAATGATACTTTGTTAGCGGCACCTGAAACTCCAGTAAATCCTGTATAATTAACAAGAACTTTTCCTGC
>CAZBGP010000223.1:0-2557 GCA_964491495.1 uncultured Lutibacter sp.
TTCGGCATGACGACTTCTCAAAACAAAATCCCTATTTATCCATCTTCACTTCAACAAAAAAACCCCAATGAACCCAATCAACTGAATTGTATTTTTTATCTTTGCCTTTCGTTAAAAAGAAAATAAAAATGAAAATATCATACAATTGGTTAAAACAATTTTTGAAGGTAGACTGGGAAGCTGAAAAAACAGGGGAATTGTTAACCGATTTAGGCCTTGAAGTAGAAGGAATTGAAACCGTTGAAACCATAAAAGGAAGTTTGGCCGGTGTGGTGGTAGGTAAAGTGATTACCTGCATCCAGCACCCGAATGCCGACCGGTTAAAAGTCACTACCGTAGATATAGGCACCGGGGAATTGCTGCAAATTGTTTGCGGTGCGCCCAATGTGGCGGCCGGACAAACAGTACCTGTGGCAACCATCGGAACAATGTTGTATGATAAAAATGGCATAGGCTTCTCCATCAACAAAGGAAAAATCAGGGGAGAAGAAAGTCACGGAATGATTTGTGCCGAAGATGAACTGGGCTTGGGAACCGACCACGACGGCATTATGATATTGGACGACGCGCTTGTTGCCGGAACTGCTGCAGCCAACGTATTTGAGGTGGAGTCGGACCAGGTTTTTGAAATAGGGCTCACACCAAACAGGGCAGATGCTATGAGCCATTACGGCACGGCGAGGGATTTACGCGCCGGTTTAATGCACCGTCAAATCCCGTTGGAATTGATTTCGCCGTCTGTAAGTAATTTTCGTGTGGACGACAGAACCTTAAAAATAGATGTGGCGGTGGAAGATATTGAAAAAGCGCCACGCTATGTTGGGGTAACCATTTCCGACATTGTCATAAAAGAATCGCCTTCATGGTTGCAAAACAGGTTGAAAGCCATCGGGATAAAACCCATTAACAATGTGGTGGACGTGACCAATTATGTGTTGCACGAATTGGGACAGCCGTTGCATGCTTTTGATGCGGCTGCCGTAAAAGGCAATAAGGTCATCGTAAGAACATTGCCTGCAGGCACAAAGTTTACCACCTTGGATGGGGTGGAACGCGAACTGCATGAAGAGGATTTAATGATCTGCAACGGTCTCGAAGAACCGATGTGCATGGCCGGGGTTTTTGGCGGATTGCATTCTGGGGTATCGGAAAATACCACGGCCATATTTTTGGAAAGCGCTTATTTTAATCCGGTTTCAATTCGTAAAACGGCAAAAAGACATGCGCTGAATACCGATGCTTCTTTTAGATTTGAAAGGGGAATCGACCCAAATATCACCAAATATGCCTTAAAACACGCCGCCAATTTAATTGTGGAAGTGGCCGGCGGTAAAGTGTCTTCTGAAATCGCGGATATGTATCCTGTAAAAATCGAAGATTTCCAGGTGTTTTTGTCCTACGAGAAAATGGACCGGTTGATTGGCGCTAAAATTCCAAGGGAAACGGTCAAAAACATCTTGGCATCTTTAGACATAAAATTTAACAGCGTTACGGAGGCCGGACTTGGATTGAGCATTCCTTCCTACCGGGTGGATGTGACCCGCGAAGCGGATGTGATTGAAGAAATATTGCGGGTGTACGGTTATAACAATGTGGAATTTTCCCACAAGCTGAATACCTCAATTTCGTTTTCTGAATTTGAAGGCGTTAAGATTGAAAATGTGGTGGCGAATCAGTTAATTTCGCTGGGATTCAATGAAACCATGGCGAACAGTTTAACCAAGTCCGATTATGTTTCGCTGTCAGAAACGCTAAAGGAAGAACACAATGTGGCCATTCTGAATCCTTTAAGCAACGATTTAGGTGTGATGCGCCAATCCTTGTTATTCAGTGGATTAGAATCCGTAGTATATAACCTAAATCGGAAAAACAATGCCTTAAAACTCTTTGAATTCGGAAAATCCTACCACCATTTTGAAAGTGGCTATGAAGAGCAAAAACACCTGACCTTGTTTGTGACAGGCAACCGCAATTCAGCCCACTGGAATCTGGCCCAAAAACCATCCGATTTCTTTTACCTGAAAGGTGTTGCCACTGTATTATTGGATCGTTTGGGCATCCCAAACATTAAAATTGCCCCTGTAAAAAACGATGTCTTTTCTGAAGGCATCACGTTGAACTCGGGAAAAATAAAACTGGCCGAATTAGGACTGGTAAAACGCTCAGTTTTGAAGGAATTTGGCATCAAACAGGAAGTGCTTTTTGCCGATTTCAATTGGGAAAATGTATTAAAACTGGCAGGAAAATCGGAAATCAAAGTATCCGAGTTGCCTAAATTTCCATCGGTAAAAAGAGATTTCGCGCTGTTGCTCGATAAAGAAATCACTTTTGGCGAATTGCACAACCTGGCTTTTCAGGCCGAAAAACAATTGCTGAAAGAAGTCGATTTGTTTGATGTGTACGAAGGCGAAAACCTGGAAGAAGGCAAAAAATCTTATGCACTGAGTTTCTTGCTGCAGGATGAAACAAAAACCCTGACCGATGTGCAAATAGACAAAATCATGCAAAAACTGCAAACCACTTTCGAAAAAAACGCAGGGGCAACGCTTCGATAGTT
>CAZBGP010000224.1:0-1140 GCA_964491495.1 uncultured Lutibacter sp.
GAAGAACTTATTCCGGACCTCACTTTTTTTTGCTGAATAAAGGACTGAACAGCGGCCGACCAATGCCGGAACCTTGCCCGAATTGCTTTGTGCTTACAACTAACTCCGAGGATCTCCGGGAATCGTTGTTTTACTTGTGTCTGGCCCTTAAAGCAGGGAAGTATTTCAGCTATTATTTAAAGGGAAGTGTTATTCCATTTATCTGCATTACGGACGCGAGAGCAGTCATTAAAAATGCTTTGCAAATGAATGAGCAACAAGCCTGGGATCAGAAGATTTTAAAGCTTCAAAAAATTGAAGCTTTCGAAGCAAATTTGAAACTGCAGCTTAAAACAATTTCAGATTTAAAAATGGCTCTGTTGAGGTTCTAAAAAAATAAATTATGATAAAAGTAATCATTGCCGGAGGCAGAAACTTTGACGATTTCAACAAACTTTGCCAGGTTTGTGACGAATTCCTGCAGGATCAAAACAATATCGAGATTGTGAGCGGTGCCTATAAAGGCGCCGATTTACTCGGAGAAAAGTATGCAGCTGAACGAAACTATCCAATAAAACAATTCCCAGCCGATTGGCGCCGGTACGGAAAAAGTACCTTGTACTGCTGCGCAGTTCCTGTGGAATGGAGAAAGGCAGGACAGCCTGGAATAGCCGAACGGAACAAAGGAAACGACCTCCGTTAGACCGCTCGATTAGTTCTATAATTATTCGTTTTAAATTGCTTGAGCATTACTTTTTGTTTTTTAAAATATATTCGCTAGGTGATATTTTGAAATGGGATTTAAACCACTTAGAAAAGTACTGTGGATTAGAATGACCTATAGCATATGCAATTTCAGATATATTTAAATCTGATTCTATTAAAAGGTTTGTGGCTTTTTTTAATCGCACCGCATCTATAAACTCTTTACCAGTGGTACCAGTAATTACCTTAACTTTTCTGAAAAAGGTGGAACGACTCATTGCAAAAACATCCGCGATATAATTTATATTCAAATTTTCATCGTCAATATGATCGTTAACATATTTTAGCAGTTTGTCAATAAATTCTTTGTCTTTATTGTTTGTGGTAATTTCTCCAGCATCCTTATATTCATTAGTTACGAATAGATTTTTAAGTTTGTTTCTGGACTCAATCAGG
>CAZBGP010000224.1:1217-2515 GCA_964491495.1 uncultured Lutibacter sp.
ATATGAATCGGAAAAGTAATCTGAGATATTTTCAAGCAATTCCGTATTGTCGTCCACATACAGAATAGTTGGCTTTGAAGCATTGAAACCAACGTTTTCAATAACCAATTCATTATTTATAATCTCATCGCTTTTATCAAAATTAGTTGAACTTAATACTGTAGGTAAGTTATTATTCCAAATGGCTATATCTTCTTTATCTTCTTTTTCTTCATCAGAATAGGCATTGTCATCCAATGGTAAACTCAAAGTAAAAACGGATCCATTATTTAATTCACTATTTACTGAAATATTTCCTTTATGTAATTCAATAAGCGATTTAGTAAGTGATAAGCCTATTCCAAATCCATGTGCATATCTGTCCAAATTGTCTCCATGATGATAAAAACGGTTGAATATTTTAGGTAAATATTTTGTATCTATTCCAATGCCGTTGTCAACTACTTCAATTTCTATAAACTTGTTGTTTTTTGATGGATTGATTTTAATTTTAATATTACCACCTTGATTGGTATATTTAATTCCGTTGGAGATTAAATTATAAATTATTTTTCCGAGGGCATTTCTGTCGAACCAAATAAATATTTCAGGCTTATATGAAACTATTGAAATTTTGATTTCTTTCTTTTTTGCCAATCCCTTAAAAGCAACTTTAATATCTTTTAAAAACTTAATAATATCGTTTTTCTGAACTTTTAATTGGTAATTACCAGTTTCCATTTTGCGAATCGCTAACAATTCATTCGTTAATTCTAAAATGCGATGCACATTTTTGTCAATAGTTAATGCTTCTTTTTCTTGTTTCTGTCCCATAATCAGTTCCTTCTTTATAGGATTCTTATAAGTTCAGTGCCGATTTTATAGCTTGGGGCGTAAGTCTATCTTTTAATGCGCAACATGCTTTTGAAAACTCTTCGGCGTAGGCTGGGTTAAAGCGAATATCTATGCTCCTTTTATCAGGAGATTCTACCATAACATCAAGACAAATTTTATCTTTAAAGGGATTAGGAATGTTATTCCTTATTGCCGTTGATATTGTCGATGTGATTCTTTTTTGATTTTTCTGGAAAGATGTAATCTCTGTGTAAGGAATGACAACACTTATCTTCTTAGATGGTGGGTTGGTGGGGGTGTCTGTGCACGTTAGAATTTTTCCAAAGGCTGTTTGTGAGGATATTTCAATACCCCTTATCCTAAATCTACCCGCACGCTGTTTTCCATTCATTAGACTCACAATTGCGCGCGTAATATAAGGAAAATAATCTGGGTCAAGTGCCTTTGCTTTTGCGATGTTTAAC
>CAZBGP010000225.1:0-2505 GCA_964491495.1 uncultured Lutibacter sp.
GATCCAAATTATGAGTTGGCCTGGGAAAAGGAATTGCCAACTTTGCAAACCAATGTTATTTCAGCGGTAAAAATTTATGGACTTGCTTACAATTTATTCAGAAAGCAAGGCTACGGCCATTTGGTGGGAATTTCTTCTATCGCTTCCATCCGCGGAAATCGCCATGTACCGGCATATTTTGCATCAAAAGCGTTTCAGGCAAATTATTTGGAATCGCTTTGGATGAAAGGAAAAAGGAGTAAAGCCGAAATTTATGTGACCGATATTCAGCCAGGATTTGTGGATACTTCCTTGGCGTTGGGAACAACTTTTTGGATGGCTTCCGCAGAAAAAGCAGCCAAACAAATATATACAGCAATTAAATTAAAAAAGAAAAAAGCCTATATTACTAGGCGTTGGAGATTGCTGGCATTTGTGTTGAAAATTGTGCCGTCTTCATTGTTGTTTAAGTTCACCTAAATTAATTTCTTGCTAAAATGATACATAAACTGAAAGCCGTTCAGGAATTTCACGAATCCTTCGGATTGGGAATTCAACACAAGCCAATTGCGAAATTGGACGATAATAAATTAAAATTGCGTTTCGATTTGATGGCTGAAGAAAACGAAGAATATTTGGAAGCCGCCAAAAATAATGATTTAACTGAAGTGGCCGATGCTTTGGGCGATATGCTTTATATTTTATGCGGCACTATTTTGGAGCACGGCATGCAATATAAAATAGAAGAAGTTTTTAATGAAATTCAGCGCAGCAATATGAGCAAATTGGGTGAAGACGGCAAGCCAATATATAGAGAAGACGGTAAAGTATTGAAAGGCCCGAATTATTTTAAACCGAATATTGCCGCTATTATTGAAGAATCCATCTAAATAATTACGCCTCGTGAATAAAAAATATTTTGGTTACGAGGCGTAATTATTTATGAAAATTGCGTTTTTAAATATGATTATTCCGTTTTTTTTATCAAATCCACATTGTAAAATCCGCCTCTGTTTTCTTTTCTTGCTTTAGAAAATCGGGTGATTAAAAATGCGGTCGTGATTAAGTTTCTGAGTTCACACAAATCAACAGAAAGTTCTGAATGATCGTATAAACGCTTGTTGTCTTCAAACAATACGTGAAGTTTTCTTTCTGCGCGCAACAAACGTTCGTTGGAACGAACAATGCCAACATAATTGCTCATAATGGTTTTCACTTCATTTCTGTCGTGCGTAATTAAAATTTTCTCCATGTTTTTTACCACGCCGCTGTCATTCCAATCCGGAATATTTTTTGGCGCTTTGATTTTATCATATCTCAAGGTTAAATTTTCAAAAGCCCTGTGCGCAAAAACAATACCTTCCAACAAAGAATTTGAAGCCAGCCTGTTTGCGCCATGAAGTCCTGTTCGGGTAACTTCGCCGGCACCGTATAAATTTTTAATGGAGGTTTTTCCTTTTTTATTCACATTTACGCCACCGCAAATATAATGTGCCGCGGGTGATACCGGAATAAAATCCTTGCGAACATCAATGCCCAGCGTCAAACATTTTTCGGTAATATTTGGAAAATGTTTTAAGAAAGTATCATAGTCCAAATGTGTACAATCTAAATAAACATTTGGCATTCCGCTTATTTTTAGCTCGTGGTCAATTGCTCTTGCCACAATATCTCGTGAAGCCAATTCTTCACGTTCATCATACTTATGCATAAATCGGTTGCCGTAATAATCTCTTAAAATAGCCCCTGCGCCACGCACAGCTTCTGAAATTAAAAAAGCAGGGTATTCACCCGGATTGTATAAAGCAGTTGGATGAAATTGAATAAACTCAACCTCAGAAACTTCTGCCATCGCCCTGTAAGCCATCGCAATTCCATCGCCGGTGGCAACCACCGGATTTGTGGTGGAAAAATAAACTTGTCCGCTTCCGCCTGAAGCCAGCATCGTTACTTTGGCTCCAAATGTTTTTACCGTATTATTTTTTTCATCCAGCACATAAGCACCAAAACAGGTAATTTTTTCTGAAACAGAGGTTTGTCTTTTTTTAACCTGGTGCTCCGTAATCAAGTCAATCGAGAAATGGTGTGTTAAAAATTGGATGTTTTTTGCTTTTTCAACTTGCGCAATGAGCGCTCTTTCAATTTCGGCGCCTGTAAGGTCTTCATGATGTAAAATCCGATCTTGTGAATGTCCGCCTTCTCTTCCCAAAGAAAAGCTTCCTTTAGATGTTTTATCAAATATTGCACCCCATTCCATCAATTCCCTAAGTCGGGCAGGAGCGTCTTCAACCACCATTCTTACCACTTCTTCATCACACAATCCGTCGCCTGCAATTAAGGTGTCTTCTATATGTTGTTGAAATGAATCAACAGCTTCGTTCCAAACGGTGGCAATTCCTCCTTGGGCGTATTTTGTGTTGCTTTCGTCTTTTTCGCCTTTCGTAATGATGGTAACCGACGCATCTTTAAAGTGATTTGCCACTTTTAGAGCAAAACTCAACCCGGCGATTCCCGAACCTATGATTA
>CAZBGP010000226.1:0-1163 GCA_964491495.1 uncultured Lutibacter sp.
AGAAAATAATAAACGGAGATATAAAATGAATTTGAAACCAATAATAATTGAAACCCAAAGACTAAAGCTGACTGGTTATTCATCGCAGGATATGAATTTTATTTTTGAAAATTTTAGCAAGGACGAAATAAAGAAAATTTTAGGACACCGGACTGAAGAAGATTATCAGAAGGAAGAATACAAGTACAAAAATGGATACGCATCTTATAATAGGGATTTCATACTTTTTTTACTGACAGAAAAAGTAACAAATACTATTATCGGAGGGAGCGCACTTCATAATTGGAATAAAGAACATCATCGAGCAGAAATAGGTTATATCATATCTGACGAAAATTTTAAACGAAAAGGACTAATGACCGAAGCTGTCAGTGCAGTTATTGATTATGGCTTTAATAAATTAAATTTACACAGAATTGAAGCACATGTTGGAAGCAACAATATTGCTTCTTTGAGAATTATTGAAAATCATCAGTTTACTAAAGACGGGTTATTAAGGCAGCATTATTTTGTAGCTGACAAATACGAAGATTTAAATCTATTTTCATTATTGTATAATGAATATATTGACATAAAAAAAAGTGAAAAAACAACGAACCGCTAACAGCACCTACAAGAAATTGGCGGTTCAGTGGCCAAATTAAGCATTGTGCTCCGTATCAAGTTTAGTGGTGGCAGACAGTTTTCGTCTCCGAAATCGCCAACTTCTTGTAGCTGCAAAACGTTGTAAATAATGGCAGAAAAAAATCCTGAGTTCAATAACTTAACGCAACAAACTTAAAATTGTATGACTGGAAGTAATTCTATAAAAATATGGAATGCAAATACAAGTATCTTAACAGTGTTAATATATATTATTTATGCTGTTGTTTACCGATTAAATTTAAATGATACAATTGCTAACATAGTGTTTTTGTTAACTATAATTAATATTATTCTTATATTTTACAATGCATTTCTGCTATTTAAATTCAGACAAAAGATGAAAAATTTAAGTAAAGACATCGCTTTTATATGTTTAAGAACAATACTAAATATTACTTTAATTTTCTTGATAGTAGATTACCTTTAATTCTTAAAAGCAAACAAGAAAATTACAACAAGCCGAGAAAGATTTTCGACTTTGAGCAAAATGCCGAATTTGAGCAACTAAACGGAAAACC
>CAZBGP010000226.1:1173-1907 GCA_964491495.1 uncultured Lutibacter sp.
GCCACCTTCGCCAAGCCCGAAAACGTTAGCGGTCAGGCTAAAAGACGACACAGCAGACAATAAACATTGACAATTAATGAAACGAATTTTAGAACTTAACCACATAGAAGCAAGACAATATCTTTTAAAAGCTGAAAGTTATTTCAACTTTGACTTGCCGCAAAATTTCGTTTTTCAAAAATTAATCGCTGACGTTTCGACTGCAATAGTTGGCAGACCAATTGAGGATTTTTATTTAAACCCTCCTGACTATACCAAAGCAAAACCTGAAGCCAAACACCCATTTCCAAGCGACTTTGACAATATAAACTATAAGTTACTTAACAACAAAGACGGAAAATTTGCTTGGCGACCATTTCAATTAATTCACCCTGCGTTGTATGTTTCACTTGTTCACAACATAACAGAAGAAGCTAATTGGAATTTAATAGTTGCAAGGTTTGGACAGTTTGCTGCCAATCCAAAGATTAAGTGTTACAGCATTCCTTTACAATCGGACGGAACACAATCAGATAAAGCAACAACTGTAAGCCAATGGTGGCAAACTATTGAACAGCAATCAATTGAACTTGCACTTGAATTTGAGTATGTTTTGCATACTGACATTTCCGACTGCTACGGTTCAATTTATACTCATTCAATTCCTTGGGCTATTCACACAAAGCCACTAGCTAAAACGAATAGAAACCCTTATGGAAACATTGGCAATATTATCGACAAACATCTTCGAGATA
>CAZBGP010000226.1:1917-2485 GCA_964491495.1 uncultured Lutibacter sp.
GGACAAACAAATGGCATTCCGCAAGGAAGTGTTTTAATGGATTTTATTGCAGAAATGGTTTTAGGTTACGCAGACACAGAACTATCAATTAGAATTCAAAAAGCAAACATTCAAGACTATCATATTATTCGTTACAGAGACGACTACCGTATTTTTTCCAATAACCCACAAGACGCAGAACTAATTACCAAAATCTTGACAGAAATCTTAGTAGAACTTGGTATGAGGCTCAATGCACAAAAAACATTGGTTACAAATAATGTAATTCGTGACTCTATAAAGCCCGACAAAATCTATTGGATAGCAGAGAAAAATGGAAGTAGAAGCATTCAAGAACATTTGCTCTTAATTCATAGCCTTTCAGACAAATTCCCCAATTCAGGTAGTTTAAGTAAAGCGTTAGGGAAATTCTACAACAGAATTAAAGACTTGACAGAACTAAACAACATCCAAGTTTTGATAAGCATTCTTGTGGACATAATGTATAAAAACCCAAGAACTTATCCAATTGCTTCTGCAATTTTAAGTAAGCTCTTATCACTACTAAACGACCCGACAAAGAGAGATA
>CAZBGP010000227.1:0-2474 GCA_964491495.1 uncultured Lutibacter sp.
CAATTATTACCTCATAAAATTATTGGATTTTTATAAAAATTCAAAAGTTGAAGAAGTAAAATTGAAGGAAATATTACTATTTATTAAAGAAGAACAAGCGTATCGAAAATTTAACAATTACGACGTTACAAATGAAGAGGATTATTATGATGAGATATTGTTGCACAAACGAAGCCAGCTAAAAAAATATATTGAAGGCGTTTTGTTTTTAAATAGGGATGTTAGAAAGGAAGGTGCCTTTTTTGAACAGTCTGTTTTTGCCATAGCGGCAGGTTTGGCAATGATTATTTCTACAGGAATTGCATTTTACTACCAACAGGTTTATGGGAACTTTACCTTGCCTTTTTTTGTGGCATTGGTTGTGGGATATATGTTAAAGGACAGAATAAAGTCATCAATTGGTTTGTTGTTTATAAGCAAGGCAAGCTCTTTTTTTTATGATTACAAAATAAAAATTAAAGATCCCGAAAATAATATTATCGGAATTATTAAAGAGAATTTCGCCTTTGTTCCCTTTAACAAACTAGGCCCGAAAGTTAAAATACACCGGGCTAAAAATAGATTTATAGATGCAGATTATGATTTGTTTGGCGAACAAATAGTTCAATACAAAAAGAAGATTGTTATTTTCCCAAAAAAATTCGGCAAAGAAATTTCAGATGACCGTTTAAAAAGCATTGTTGATATTACTCGAATCAATTTTTATCGATTTATTGCCCAAATGGATGATCCTAAAAAAACATATTCAATACTGAAAAAGGGGAAAATTATAAACAGAGTTGGTAATAAAACTTATCACATCAATGTTATTCAGAAACTTTATTCAGAAAACGGCATTGAATTTAAACGCTATAGGATAATTATGACCAGAAAAGGAATTAAAAGAATTGAAACAGTTCCGCTTGATACAATAATGTAAAAACAATTATCAACCCAAATAGTAATAAATCAAAAAATTTCAGAAAAACACTGTATTTTTTGACTTTCAAACTTCCAAAACTCCTAATCTTGTCTTCAGTCTTCGGACTCCTGACTTTCAAACTAAAAAAGCGTCTTGCAGTCAATATTTGTATGGAATTTAAACTTCCGTATCCGAGTCTTTAATTTTTACAGTATTAATTCCCCCTTTGGGGGTTAGGGGGCTTTTACTTCTGCCTAAAATAAACAACGATAGGAACACCTCTAAAGTTAAATATTTCACGCATTTTGTTTTCAACAAAACGCTTATAAGGATCTTTTACATATTGCGGTAAATTTGCAAAAAACACAAATTGTGGTGTTGGTGTAGGCAATTGCGTACAAAATTTCACTTTAATATATTTTCCTTTATTTGCAGGTGGCGGACTTGATTTTAGAATATCAAGCATCACCTCGTTAAGTTTGCTGGTAGGAATGCGTTTTTTTCTGTTTTCAAAAACTTCAACAGCAGTTTCAATGGCTTTAAAAACCCTTTGTTTTGTTAAAGCGCTTATAAAAATGATTGGCACATCAGTAAATGGCGCAATTTCTTGTCGTATTTTGGCTTCATAATCTTTCATGGTATTGGTTTCTTTTTCCATCAAATCCCATTTGTTCACCAAGATTACAATACCTTTTCTGTTTTTTTCTGCCAGCCAAAAAATGTTTTCATCCTGTCCTTCAAATTCGCGGGTGGCATCAACTACCAAAATGGCAACATCACATTCTTCAATGGCTTTTACGGCGCGCATCACCGAATAAAACTCTAAATCTTCTTTAACTTTGGATTTTTTTCTGATTCCGGCGGTATCCACCAAATTAAATTCAAAACCAAAACGATTGTATTTTGTATCAACCGTATCGCGCGTTGTTCCTGCAATATCAGTTACAATATTTCTTTCTTCACCAATCAATGCATTGATAAAAGATGATTTTCCTGCATTAGGTCTTCCAACAACTGCAAATCGAGGCAATTCATGTTCTTCTTCAACATCTTCCTCCATATCGGCAACCACAGCGTCCAAAAGTTCACCGGTTCCGCTTCCGTTAATTGAGGAAAGTGTGTAATATTCACCCAAACCAAGGTTGTAAAATTCTACTGCATCTGCATCGCGCATAGAATTGTCGACCTTATTTACAGCAATAAAAATCGGCTTTTTTATTTTGCGAAGCATATTGGCAACTTCAACATCCATTGGGGTAATTCCCTCTTCAACATCCACAACAAATATGATATGATCAGCTTCATCAATTGCCAGCTGAACCTGTTTTCTTATTTCTTCTTCAAAAATATCGCCAGAGCCAATGGCATATCCGCCAGTGTCAATTACCGAAAATTCCTTGCCATTCCAATCACTTTTTCCGTAATGTCTGTCACGAGTAACACCACTTACAGAATCAACAATGGCGTCTCTTCGTTTTACCAAACGATTAAACAATGTCGATTTCCCAACATTAGGCCTTCCTACAATGGCTACAATATTACTCATGTGTTTTTTAATTTTTTGCAAAATTAC
>CAZBGP010000228.1:0-378 GCA_964491495.1 uncultured Lutibacter sp.
CTTGGATACCTTATTGTTTAGAGTTTAAGAATAAACATAATTGTCATGTAGTGGTGAGCACATTCCATAATCATTTATTTGAAAAGGTGTATCCAGAACTTGAATTTATAAAACCAGGAACACCTGCATCAAATATTTATGCTCAATATAATTTAGGATGGCATTATGATATTAATAAGGAACCAGCTTTATCAAATACTATAAAGCTCCAACAAGCTGCAACTAATATATTAGGTCTTGATTTTGAGGAGATTAAACCTAGGATTGCATTCACTTCTGGTAACAAATTTGATAGTAAATATGTTACAATAGCAACTAACTCCACAGCAGGCTGTAAGTTTTGGACTAAAGAAGGGTGGCAAGAAGTTATTAATTATC
>CAZBGP010000228.1:461-1251 GCA_964491495.1 uncultured Lutibacter sp.
AAGTGATGATGATCTCTAACTTCAGTAAAGAAGATCATGAGTTTAGCTGTATCAGAATAACAAACACTAATGTATGTCATGGATGCTGGAATGATCCTGCATTCAAGTTTGATAAGGGAGATTGGGATTGGTGTCCTGTAAATAAGGGTACAGATAAACAATTTGAATGTCAGAAATCAATAACTGGAAAAATGGTTATTGACGTTCTTTCAAACCATATTTAATATATTTATACCAAACCCTTTCATGTATATAATACTGAAGGGGTTTGTATATTAACTCAATTACGCTGAAGGTGGTACCAATTGTTATAGAATCTGTAACAATTAATACCACAACAAAGCCTAATAATGAACTTAGCATTCTATAACTAATAGTTTTAGCTATGTGTCTTTTAGATTGTACTATCATTTTTCATTTTCTCCCTAATTTTAGTTGCTGATATATCATGTATTTCTTGAGGAGGAGTATGTTCAATTACATCATACCCTACACCTCTACCAAAGTTAATAGATTCAATATCAGGAATAATCATTAATATAACTTTACCTTCATTTAATAAATCAAATAATTCTGTAGAGAGCATCTTCATAATTTCATAAGCTGACCAAGGATTATTTTCATCTTTAGGTACATTTCTTATACATAGCATAACTTTCTTGCCTTGATTTAATTGTTGGTCAATTAACCATCTATGACCAGCATGCCATGGTTGCCATCTTCCAATGAACATTGCATACCCATCAGTTTTTCTATTACCCTCTGCTAATAATTTACTCATTTATATAGT
>CAZBGP010000228.1:1261-2435 GCA_964491495.1 uncultured Lutibacter sp.
TATTTTTTGATGTGTCTATTTTTAGAAATGATTCTACTAAAGGAACTTCAAAATCTTTTACATGAAAGTTCTCTCTTCCTCTTACATCTTTATAAGTAAGATACACCCATTTAACATTTCCAGAAAGACTATTTAAGTAATCTCTTGCTTCTTTATATGGATATACTAAAGAGAGAACCACTTTATTCCCATTGTAATGTAAATAGGTAGCAATATCACTTGCTCTATTTAAATTATTTATTCTCCCTTGCTTACTATAATCTTTATTTTGAAACATAGTTCTAAGATGGTCTCCATCTATGTAGAAGTCTGCATCAATTAAATTTGCTAAGGTTGTTTTCCCTGAATGGGGTTGTCCAAATAATACTATTATCATGGTATGATGTGATTAAATTCTTTAAACTTTTCTGCTGGAATACATACATAATCTAAGCACTTACCACTATATGATTGATATGCTACCCCCTCTTGAAACTGTATTACATTATATCCTAATTCTTCAATTTGTAGTTTAAGTTTTGATTCAGAGGAGTTAAACTTTTGCAATAAGTGATCTTCAAACTCTACGAATAAATAAGGTCTATGTTTATTTATCGTTTCTTTAGCTCCTTCTATTACAAAGGACTCGTACCCTTGAACATCAATCTTGATAAATACTACATCGTTAAACTCACGACTATCAATTCTTGTTGATTTAACACCTTCTCCACCCTCACTAACAATTTCAACTGCACCAAAATTAACACCTCCTTTTTCAAAATAGTCAGGTGTTTCTATCATTGTATTCCCATCTTCATTCCCAACAGCTTCATTATGGCAATATACATTGTTTAATCCATTAAGAAATACATTTGCACATAATTGATAATAGATGATACGCTGAGGTTCAAATGAATGTACCACTCCACTATCTCCAACTAAATGAGCAAAGTCCACTGCGAAGTTACCATTGTTCCCTCCTATATCAAGTATAGTTTTTCCTTCACAATCTATTTGATTTTTATTAAGGAAGTCAAATATATACCATTCGTATTGCCTTCCTTCTATAATAGAACTTGTTACAGCATTATCATTAGGGAATAAAGCATATTTTAATGTATTTGTAGTAAACGCATTAGTTAAATCTTTCTTCTGTATTTGATATATCTGCGTAATAAATTTTGATTTCATTATT
>CAZBGP010000229.1:0-2432 GCA_964491495.1 uncultured Lutibacter sp.
CTGATGTTGATAAGTTTGCGAAAGAACATTCAGAATATATTGGAATTAATACGGCAAAAAAACATACATTTGCGAAAGCACTTTTAGAAAAAAACGAAGTGTTGGGTGCTTGGAAAGTACTTTTAATGAAACGAGCATAACAAATTTTGACACATAAAAGAGTAATTAATGGCGAAAAGCATCTGTTACCGCTAAAAAATAAAATTTAAACAGATGAAATAATTAGAAATATGGAAATTACAGGAAAAATTACAAAAATTAAAGAAGCTCAAACCTTTGGGGCCAGTGGTTTTAGAAAAAGAGAATTGATAGTAACAACAAATGAACAATATCCACAACCGTTGATGGTTGAATTTGTGCAAGATAAATGTGATTTATTAAATGCTTACCAAGTTGGACAGGACGTAAAAGTTTCTATCAATTTAAGAGGAAGAGAATGGATTAATCCACAGGGAGAAGCCGTATATTTTAACTCAATTCAAGGTTGGAGAATTGAAGTAGCTCAAGCCGAAGGCGCTCAAGGCGTAAAACCAACAGCACCACCAGCTAAATTTGAAACCACAACAGACATAGACGACAGTGAACCGGACGATTTACCGTTTTAAGTCGATTTAAACAGTATTAAAAAGAGAAAAACGCCAGTTTTTCTCTTTTTTTGTTTGGCTATATTTGTAAAAAATAATAAAGAATGTATTTGCTTTCTGAAGATTTGGTATTTCCTCCGGTACATTTGGCGGATAAAGACGGCTTGTTGGCTATTGGTGGAGATTTGTCCGATGAAAGATTGCTGCTTGCTTATAAAAGTGGAATTTTTCCTTGGTACAATCAGGGAGAACCCATTGTTTGGTACAGCCCAGATCCAAGAATGGTTTTGTTTCCGAAAAAGCTAAAAATTTCGAAAAGCATGAAGCAAGTTATTCGGAAAAATCAATTTAGGGCAACATTCAACCAAAATTTTTCGGAAGTCATTGCTAACTGTAAAAACAGTTACAGAGAAGGGCAGGGCGGAACTTGGATTACCGATGAAATGGAACAGGCTTATATTAATTTGCACAATTTGGGTGTCGCAAAATCGGTGGAAGTTTGGCAAGGAAATGAATTGGTTGGCGGTTTATATGGCATTGATTTGGGACACATTTTTTGCGGGGAAAGTATGTTCAGCAAGGTGAGCAATGCTTCAAAATTTGCCTTTATTCAGTTGGTTCAAAAATTGGAAAAAGAACATTATACATTGATAGATTGCCAAGTTTACAATGAACATTTGGATAGTTTAGGTGCTGAAGAAATTTCGCGATCGGAATTCTTAACCTATCTTTAAATTAAAAAGGATATAATAAGTTCACTATCTTTGAACATCAATAAAAACAACACATGGAAATTAAAAACGCACAACTAGTCGTTGACAATTGGATAAAAGAACACGGAGTCCGTTATTTTAATGAATTGACCAATATGGCGCAATTGACTGAAGAAGTTGGTGAAGTGGCGCGAATTATTGCACGACGTTATGGCGAACAAAGCGAAAAGGAAAGCGATAAAGGAAAAGATTTGGGCGAAGAATTGGCCGATGTTGTTTTTGTGGTTTTGTGTTTGGCAAACCAGACAGGAATAGATTTACAGGCAGCCTTCGACAAAAAAATGGATGTAAAAACAAAACGGGATCACGACCGTCATCAAAATAATAAAAAATTAAAATAAATGAATCCTTATAAAAATCAATCATTTTTAAAATTAACCGTTCGATTTTCAGCGGTATTTTTCGGGGTAGTCACCATCCTTAAAATAATCATTTCCATGTTTAAAAATGGTGGTGTTTCAGGAATGATTGCAGAATATTTTTCTGCGGAGACCTGGTTGCCATTTTTGACTGTACAGCTGTTGATGTCACTTATTTACGGACTTATTATGGCGGGATATTATAAGTATATCAAAAAATAATTTCAGTGGAATTACCAAATAAAAATGATGGAGTCGTTAAAAATTAAGAAGATTGATAAAGTTATCAAAGGAAATATTCAAATTACAGGATCAAAAAGTGAGACAAACCGATTGTTGATTTTACAACAGTTTTATCCGAATTTAACGATTGAAAACAAGTCAAATTCAGATGATTCCGTTTTGATGCAAAAAGCGTTGGCAAGCACTGCTAAAGAAATAAATATTGGACATGCAGGCACGGCGATGCGTTTTTTAACGGCTTATTTTTCAGTAAAAGAAGGCAGTGAAATTGTGCTGACCGGTTCGCACAGGATGAAAGACCGGCCCATAAAAATATTGGTTGAAGCTTTAACATCGTTAGGCGCCAATATTCAATATTTAGAAAAAGAAGGTTTTCCTCCGTTAAAAATTTCAGGAAAAAAGTTAGCAAAAGATTTTGTTGAAATTGAAGGAAATTTGAGCAGCCAGTATGTTTCTGCATTGTTGTTAATAGC
>CAZBGP010000230.1:0-2383 GCA_964491495.1 uncultured Lutibacter sp.
TATGGAAAATGTATTTTTCGGCGTTTTAGTTGAAAAATCGAAAAGAGGTATCATCAGAAACAATAAAATCTCCAGCAATCGAAAAAATGAAGCCAGTTCAGGAAACGGCATTCATATTTGGAGCGGTGAAGAAATAGAAGTCTATAAAAACGAATTGTTCGGTTTACGTGATGGCATTTACTTCGAATTTGTTAAAAACAGCATTGCCCGCAACAATATAAGCCATAACAACATTCGTTACGGATTGCATTTTATGTTTTCAAACAACAATATGTACCATCACAACGAGTTTAGAAATAATGGCGCCGGCGTTGCGGTGATGTTTTCTAAATTCACCACAATGCATCATAACAAATTCCGATTGAATTGGGGATCTGCTTCTTATGGCTTGCTGCTGAAAGAAATTTATGATGCCGAAATTTATGACAATTTGTTCGAGCAAAACACCATCGGCATTAACGCGGAAGGTTCTACCCGAATTAATTATAAAAACAACACTTTTTTGAGAAATGGCTGGGCTGTAAAAATATCGGGCGCCTGCTACACAAATATATTTACCAAAAACGACTTTATGAACAATTCGTTGGATTTGGCGTACAATTCAAATATCAACGACAATAAGTTCGACAACAATTACTGGAGTGAATATACCGGCTACGATTTGGATAAAAATGGCATTGGCGATGTGCCGTACAGACCTGTAAAACTGTTTTCGTACATTGTGAATAAAACACCGGAAGCCTTGGTTTTGTTGAGAAGTTTGTTTGTTGACATCATCAATTTTTCAGAAAAAGTTTCACCGGTTTTTACGCCAGACGATTTGTTGGACAATAAGCCACTAATGAAAAGAGCAAATGATTGAATTTAAAAATTTACACAAACGATTCGGAAAACTAGTCGTTTTAGACGGTCTGGATCTGAACATAAGCAAAGGAGGAATATTTGCCATTCTTGGGCCAAACGGCTCGGGAAAAACAACCCTGATCAAATGTTTGTTGGGCATGGTGATTCCAAATAAAGGCGAAATCATTTTCGATAAAAAAAGCGTGCTACGGCAGTGGGCGTATCGAAATAACTTAAATTATTTGCCGCAAATTGCCAACTTTCCGCCAAATTTAACCGTACTTGAACTCATCAATATGGTGAAAAACCTGCGCCCGAAAGATTCAAATTCAGAAGAACTTATCGAACTTTTCGGATTAAAAACTTCTTTGGATAAAAAGTTGGGAAATCTGTCGGGCGGCACAAAACAAAAAGTGAACATCGTGCTCACATTTATGTTCAACAGCGATTTAATTGTGCTGGATGAACCCACAAATGGTCTCGATCCCATTGCGCTTATCCATTTAAAAAGTATTATTCAGAAGGAAAAAGAAAAAGGAAAAACCATCTTAATTACCACGCACATTATGAGTTTTGTGGATGAGGTGGCCGATGAAATTGTTTTCCTGCTCGATGGCAAAATTTATTTCAAAGGAACCATTGATGCGCTTAAAAAGCAAATGAATAACGACAATTTAGAGCACGCCATTGCCAATTTAATAGCCAAACAATATGCTTAAAATATTAAAATACAGTTTTTACGATTTAATGCGCAGCCGCTGGAGTTATGTGTACTTTTTGTTTTATTTGATCCTTGGTTTTGTGCTGTTATTTCTGAATAACGACGTGGATAAAGCGGTAATCACCTTAATGAATATCATCATTGTTTTAACCCCTTTAATCGGAACTATTTTTGGCGTGATGTACTATTACAATTCAAAAGAATTTACCGAATTGCTGCTGGCACAACCTATAAACAGAAGTAAAATTTTTATGGGACAATACCTGGGAATTTCAATTTCCCTGACACTAAGTTTGGTGTTGGGCCTTGGAATACCATTTGTTTTGTACGGATTGTTCAAGTCCGCTGCAATTTTTAATTTTAGTTTGCTGTTGGTGGTAGGTGCTTTTCTCAATTTTATTTTTGTGGCGTTGTCATACAACATTGCCCTTTCTACCGAAAATAAAATCAAGGGATTTGGCTATGCCATTTTAATGTGGCTGTTTTTGGCCGTCATTTACGACGGGATTTTTCTGATATTCCTGGTGGTTTTTAATTCTTATCCGCTCGATAAATTTTCATTGGCCGCAACCATGTTCAACCCAATCGATTTATCACGGATTTTAATTCTCTTGAAACTTGATATTTCCGCATTATTGGGCTACACCGGCGCTGTTTTCCGCAAGTTTTTCGGAACAAATTTCGGAATGTTGGTTTCTATGGGCGTTTTGGTGTTGTGGGTAATTTTACCGGTACTGAGAATGAACTTTAAACTGCGAAAAAAGGACTTTTAACAGCTGAGGCCCCCTTGGAACCTTCATTGAGATAGAGCAACGAAAT
>CAZBGP010000231.1:0-2369 GCA_964491495.1 uncultured Lutibacter sp.
TAAAACCAGTTCCCGCGAATAACACTATTTTTGCACTTCAAAATAATATATGGATTTTTCAAAAGTAAAATTGGTAGTTGCAGATATGGATGGTACGTTACTAAACTCTAAAAGTGAAGTCAGCGCGCAGTTTTTTAAACTGTTCGACCAATTAAAAAAGCATCATGTTAAATTTATTGCAGCAAGCGGACGTCAGTATTTCAGTATTGTTGACAGGTTTGAAAGCATTAAAAACGACATCACCATTGTTGCTGAAAATGGTGCATTTGCCATACACGGAGACAAAGAGTTATTTACGATAGCATTGCCTTTGGAACACATCGCAAAAAGCATCCATATTTTACGAAATACAGCCAATGTTTATATTGTTTTATGCGGGAAAAAAAGCGCTTACATTGAAACTAAAGATTCAACATTTATTTCAATGTTCAAAAATTACTATTCTGAATATGCAATCGTAGACGATTTAACCAAGGTTAAAGATGATACCTTTTTTAAAATTGCAGCTTTTCATTTTGAATGTTCCGAAACGTATATTTATCCGGCAGTTGCGCACCTTGGAAAGGAATTGCAGGTAATCGTATCCGGAGCGAATTGGTTAGATATTTCACACACCAATGCCAATAAAGGTTACGCCTTAAATATTCTTCAGCGTGATTTAAATATTTCAAAAGAAGAAACCATGGTGTTTGGAGATTATAATAACGACCTAAAAATGCTGGCACTTGCCTATTATTCCTACGCTATGGAAAATGCGCATTCAAATGTAAAAAAACTCGCCAAATTTCAAACAAAAAGTAATGACAACTATGGCGTTGAAATTATACTTGAGCAAGTAATTCATTCAAAAAATTTAATTTCTAAAAAGACTTTTTAAAGGCCTCAATGATTTTTTGCGCGGCTTTTACCGGGGAAATTTTTGCGGAAATTATCTCCTTTTCCAACATTGACAACTGATTTGCAATGTCTTTTGATCCGTAAAACAAGCGTTTCAATTCTTCATTGATGTTGTTATACATCCATTGCACCTGCTGCAGATTTCTGTTTTGATGAAAATAACCATTTTCCAACACCAATTTTTTGTAAGCCGTAATTTCTTCCCAAACTTTATCGATTCCGATATTTTTTATAGCTGAAGCCGTGCTTACCACCGGCGTCCAACCCGATTCCGATTGCGGGAAAATATGCAGGGCGTTTTGATATTGTGACCGTGCAATCTGGCTTTTGCGAACATTGTCGCCATCGGCTTTGTTGATGACCACCATATCGGCCATTTCCATAATTCCTTTTTTGATTCCCTGCAGCTCATCGCCAGCGCCGGCCAACATTAAGAGCAAGAAGAAATCCGTCATTCCGTGCACCGCAGTTTCAGACTGGCCCACACCGACCGTTTCAATTAAAATAATGTCGTAACCGGCAGCTTCACAAAGCAACATGGTTTCCCCCGTTTTATTGGCAACGCCGCCAAGCGTATCGCCCGAAGCTGATGGCCTGATATAGGCTTCTTCCATATTTGCCAGTTCTTCCATACGGGTTTTGTCGCCCAAAATGCTTCCTTTTGAACGCTGGCTGCTTGGATCAATAGACAATATGGCAACTTTGTAACCTTGTTTGATTAAATGGAGTCCGAAGACTTCAATAAAAGTACTTTTTCCTACACCGGGAACGCCTGTGATGCCAATTCTGAAGGAGTTTCCGGATTTTGGCAAAATGGCCTGCACAATTTCTTTTGCAATGAGTTTATCGCTTTCCAAATTGCTTTCTATCATGGTAATGGCCCGTGAAAGCAACACGCGGTCACCTTTTAAAACACCATCAATATATGCCGCTGCAGTTAACCTGCCTTTTGGTTTGTAGTCCATCTTTATTTAATTGCGCTTTTCATTATTCAACCAGCTATCTAAAAACGAAACGTTGGTTCCATTTTATCCGAAGGAAATATCGAATCATCAATTTTTATAGCAATAACAAAGATACGCATCTCGCTAAAATGAAAGCTCATCTAAGCGGCTTTTTAAACATTCAATACTGATGAAAATCTGCCGGAAATTTAGCTAGGTTCTAACTGCTGTTGCAATTGTATTTCTATGATAAAAAATCAAGGAAAATGAAATTTTTTTAACCGCAAAAAAACGCAAAGTTTTACGCAAGGTTCGCAAGTTGGCTAAAAATCTTCTTTGTGAAACTTCGTGGCTCTCTGTGAAACTCTGAGTAATTAAAAGCTATTACACAAAGTTTCACAAAGAAAAAATACAAAGATTCACAAAGTATTAAATCACCATAAATCAAGGCAATTGAAATTTTTTTAACCGCAAAAAAAACGCAAAGTTTTACGCAAGGTTCGCAAGTTGGCTAAAAATCTTCTTTGT
>CAZBGP010000232.1:0-622 GCA_964491495.1 uncultured Lutibacter sp.
AAACCGCCCTAATTGGGCGGTTCAAATATATTAAATTTAAAGTTTAGAATGAATAACGCAATCCAAACTGCATTTGCCATCTCGACAATAAACTTGCATCATAAACATATGATTTGGTCAAGAGTTGGTCAAATGAATATGTTGGCGTACCTGTATTATCAACACTTACACCAATTGGTTGCACAACCTGTGGCTGTTGTACTAAACCCCAATTTGAATACAATAAATTGCCAAAATTTAAAATATCTACACTAAATTGAATAGCATTCTTTTTTGATATTTTTAATTCTTGAATAATTTTCATATCCCATTTACCCCTCCAAGGTGATAAAACACCATAACGTTCAACATACTGTCCTCTAATACCACTTAAATAATCATCTTGTGCAATAAAACGTTCTAAAGCTGTTTTTTGGGTAATTTGTTGACCTGAATTTCCAGAAAATTGCATTTGGTTTATTTCAGTAGTGGTTGGCACATAAATTAAATCGTTTACACCAGACCCGTCGTTATTGATGTCGCCGCCATAGGTGTAGGAAAATCTTCCTCCTTGGGCATATTCAAAAAATGTAGCAATAGAAGTTCCCCATTGATCATTGGCGCCATATTGCCAAGTTTTAGA
>CAZBGP010000232.1:632-2361 GCA_964491495.1 uncultured Lutibacter sp.
CTACCCCAATAAAACGGTGCATATCACCATATTTTGAAAACGCCAAAGTTGCATCATTTACATTATTTAATGTTGGGTTAAATGCAAAAGCATCGCCGGTAATTTCTGCTTCAATAGAGTTTACATCTTTAGAATTTAAGTAATTATAGGCAGCCATCACATATAAACCATTTTCAAATGATTTTTGAGCTTTGAAAGATGCGTTTAATGTTCTTCCTTTGTCTGAATTTGTGAAAACATAAGCATTTGCTTTACTTCCAAATGCCCCAACCATATAATCTGAATTCAAATAAATATTTCTATTGTCAACACCATTTAAAGTTCCTGTTGGTGTTTTTAGTCCCCAATTTTGTACGTGTGCACCGTTCAAATCTTTCGTGTAAGATAAATCTGTGATAAGCACTACACCATTTTCTAATTGGTAATCCAAACCTAAACTGTTTCTCCAAACTTGAGGAAATTTAAAATCAGGATCAACCATTTGGTAAAACCAAAAATTCGGATTGGCAATTTGGTTTCCTAGCCATACAAAAGGAAAACGGCCTGTAAACAATCCAGAACCTCCTCTAACTTGCAATGTTTTATCTCCTCTTACATCCCAATTAAATCCGACTCTTGGAGAAATTAAAAATTTATTGTCAGGCATTGTTGTTTGATCAAATTTAACGGTATTTCCGTTTGCTGGATCATAATAGCCAATTTCTGGGTGATAATCACCGCTTCTGTTTATTACATCTTGAGCTTTTCTTCCGGAATCGAAAAATAAAGGTTTATCAAATCTAACACCATAAGACACTTTAAAATTGTCATTTACATTCCATTCATCCTGAAGATAAAAAGCCATTTGGCCAACATTGGTTTCGGCCAAAGACCAACCTCCTATATTTCCTTTACCTGCTGCCTCTAAATTATTATTTGCAGCAATCGCATCATTAAGCATTCCTTGCAATCCGCCTCCTGGAGCTGAATCAGCTAAGAAATCGGCAACACTTCCATAGGATGGGAAAAATACGCCTCTGGCACCATAAACCCCCAAATTAAAGGAATTATCAAATTGAAATTTTTCAAATGAAAAGCCGATGGTGTAGTTATGATCTCCTTTGCTGATATTTAAATTATTTGTTACCTGAAATACTTTTTGATCCAATGTATTGTTAATAGAAAAAGGTTCATGGCCAGCGATTATATAATTAGCTCCTGCACCATCAAGAATTGTAATTGTTGGTGCCGGTGTTGACATCGGATTTCTAAAATCATCAAAATGGGTATAGCCAATTTGTAACTTGTTTGTAACATTATCAGCCAACTTTGAGTTTAGTTCCATTAAAATTGATTGCAACTTGTTATTTATTTGGTAACCTGTATTTTGAAATTGTAAAATTTGTGAACTTGGACCTCTAAATCCTAAAGCTGTTGGATGTGCAGGCAACTCTCTGGATGCATCCAAAAAGTTATAAATAAGTGCCAAACGGTTGTTTTCATTAATGTTCCAATCTAATTTTAAAATTCCTTTTGTGCTGTTAGATTCATGGGTAAATCCTTCATAAGCGCCAGTATCATAACCAAGATTGGACAAAGCACTTTTTACAGCCTGTAGATCAGTTTCTAAAACTCTTGATTCATTGATGGCATTCGTTCCTCGTTTTGGCAACCAAGTTTGACCTAAATCAGTTCTTTCATCTTTTTCAAAATTAGCGACTCCAAAAATGCCTGCCCTTACAGTCCCGCT
>CAZBGP010000233.1:0-2053 GCA_964491495.1 uncultured Lutibacter sp.
TCAAATTTTTGAGATTGATTTTGAAATTTTTGTCTGTCTCTGCAGTCGGTCGAAAATGACCACTAACGGTTTCGGGCTTGGCGAAGGTGGCGATTTACACCACAAATGTTGATGCGGAGAAACAAACTTTGATTAACCACAAATGTGTTTGCGGAGCACTGAACCGTCAATTTCTTATAGGTGCTGTGTTGAACGAAACCTTCGGTAGCTACCTATCTAAAAAACAGTTACCTTACCAAAACTAAAAATTTAATCGTTATGGTAACAAAAAAAAGTCCTGAGGAGTTAAGAGAGAACAAATTAATGAATCAGGCGAAGCGAGAAGTGTTGGGTTTTGAGGAGTTGATATACCGATTTGAGCGCACCGTTTCAGTGTTGGGTCGAAGCAAGACGACATTTGAAAACTACTCTCGCCACGTTGCTGCGGTAGCAATTTACTACGGGAAAATCCCAACGGAGCTGGATCAAGAACAAATACATGACTATTTGTTTTATCTTCAAAAAAAGTCAAAAACACCTTCACAGAGCTATTTTAAACACACGGTTTATGGATTGCGATTTTTGCTTAAAAGTGAGGGTTTACCGTATTCTTTTTTAAATCTGCCAGAGATAAAACATGAAAAACGCGTTCAAGTTGTATTGAGTAAAGAGGAAGTTTGGCGTTTATTAAAATCGTGTGATTTACTCAAACATAGGGTTCTTGTAGGGCTACTTTATGGTTGTGGTTTGCGTTGCATGGAGGTGCGCAGTATTCGATTACAAGACATGGATTTTGACCGTAGGCAACTTCGTGTTGTTCAAGGAAAAGGTAAAAAGGATAGGTATGTTCCACTTTCAGAGCACTTAATTAGAGGCTTGAAGAGCTACATTGAAGTAGAAAAACCTGTTGAATGATTTTTAACGGACAACCGTTACCCAATAGAGCTGGTGGTGATTTTGACTCGCGTTATAGTCAGAAAGGTGTTCAATGGGCGGTGAAACAGGCTTGTAAGCGTGCTGGAATAACGAAAGACGTGCATGTGCATACTTTGCGGCATACCTATGCAACACATCTGTTGGAAGATGGCATCGACATTATGACCTTAAAGAACTTATTGGGTCATGAAAACATCGAAACCACCATAGAGTACCTGCAAATTGCACAACTGCCAACGCAGAAAGTTTTCAGTCCACTGGATACTTTGTTTGAGCAATGCAGACAGAGCAAGTAGGCATCAAACCGCCTCGTTTTGAGATTACAGACGTATTACAAAAACTAGGGGAAGGAGTCGAAAAAATTGGACTAAATGTTTGGCAACTGCGGACACTTCGGCAGGTGAAAAATTGTCGTACTGCTGCAATGGGCGGACATATTGACGCTTGTGATTCATGCGGGAATATTAGTATCAGCTACAACAGCTGCAGGAATCGTCATTGCCCAAAGTGTCAGGGCAAGAACCGGGAAGAATGGATACAGGCAAGGGATCAAGAACTTTTGCCTGTGCCATATTTTCACGTGGTTTTCACGTTGCCAGACAGCATCAATTCTTTAGCAATGCATCAACCTAAATTGGTGTATGATCTGTTGTTTGACGCAGCTTGGAAAACGCTTAAAAAGTTTGGACAAAAAAAAGGTCTAAAGATGGGGATGATTGGTGTGCTTCACACTTGGGGTCAGAATATGAGTTTACATCCTCATGTTCACTGCATTGTTCCAGGTGGGGGCATTGACAAGAATGGCAATTGGCAAAACATCCGCAAAGACGGTAAGTTTTTGTTTGATGTAAAAGCGCTTTCCAAGGTTTTTCGGGGAAATTTTTGTGATAAACTGCTGAAATTAGCACTAGAATATTATCCCCCAATTCGTTCAAAACTTTGGTCAAAGAAGTGGGTGGTTTATGCCAAGCAACCTTTCGGAAGTTCAAAATCGATGATTGAATATCTGGGCAGATACACGCATAAAATCGCCATCAGCAACCACCGTAAATAAAAGAGAACCCTCAAGAGTCACCGACAAAAATTTAAAATCAATTCACCACAACCCCATAAAAACCGGTCACGTTCAACTGAAGTT
>CAZBGP010000233.1:2063-2352 GCA_964491495.1 uncultured Lutibacter sp.
ATCTGGGTAGATACACGCATAAAATCGCCATCAGCAACCACCGCATCAAAGCGATTGATGAAAACACGGTGACTTTCACCTACAAGGATTACAAAAGCGGTGCGGTAAAAAAACAAATGACCCTTACCCACGAGGAATTTATCAGGCGTTTTGCACTGCACATTCTACCTAAGCGTTTTGTAAAAATCAGGCATTGTGTCATTTTGAGTTCGACATGGAAGCGGCAAAAGTTAAAAGCACTACAAGAAAAAATGAAGATGCAATTACCCGAACTTAAAGTAATTGAACA
>CAZBGP010000234.1:0-2345 GCA_964491495.1 uncultured Lutibacter sp.
CCAACACCGCTTGCCGCCAAATAAACGGCAACCGGACTTCCCAATCCGCCACAGCCAATCACCAGCACTTTTGCTTGCTGCAACAGCGCTTGTCCGGACTCACCAATTTCCGGCAAGGTTGTCTGGCGCAAAAAATAGGTTTCTTTATTGAAGTTCATGTGTGGTCAAAATGGATTTATTCCTCGTTTATTTCTTTGTGGGCCGCCTTAAATTCTTCGGGCGTATTGATGTTTCTGATGAAATCATCATCAACTTCAACAATTTCTATATCCGAATTGAGCAAAACTTTCCGCGGACAAGAATAGCCCTGCGCCAAATAATTTAGCAATAAGGTATAACTTTTTGGTTCCCAAATGGTAATCAAAGGCTCCGGAAATTGACTGTTTTTTCCTTTTATGGCCGTGGCAACTTTTGAAGGATCTCTGTGTTTTAGCAACAATTTGATGACTTCATCATTTACAAAAGGCAAGTCGGTTGCCAAAACCAGCCAAGCAACATCCGGATTTTCCTGAAACGCGGAACAAATGGCTCCAAACGGACCCAAACCAACAAACTTGTCGGTGATTTTGTTTTCAATTCCTATTTCTTGTTCTTCTCTTACAGACAAATAAGTTTTTAAATGGTTCTTTTCTAACAATTCTATGGCCACATCGCGTTGATTTTTACCATAAAAATTTAGCGTTCCTTTATCGGTTCCCATTCTGGTGCTTTTTCCGCCGGCCAAAACCAATCCGTGAACGGACGCTATTTTTTCTTTGATTAAATTTTCGATATGTTTTGAAATCTTGTCTATTTCAGCAATATGATAACACAGTAAATTCTTTATTTGCGGATTTTTTTCTTCCAAAAAATCGAAATACTTGGTGTCATCGGTTAATTTTATGACAAACTGAATGTTGTTTAACTGATCCAGTCTTTTCAACACAGAAGCTTCTTTCTCTTGGTCTAAAATCAGAATTTGTTTGGCGCCTTCAAAATGATTTCCGTTGATAAAAACCAAATCGTGCTGGGAAAATTGAACCCGCTGATTGAATTTGTTTAACCCAAATTTTTGAGAAACATCAAGTGTTCCATTGGCATTAAAAATAAAAGAATCAACCGTTTTTTGTTCAATTTCTTCACTGTGGGAAGCGTCCAGATACGCCATTTTATACATTCCCAATTTTTCGGAAACCTGCTGAACCAAATTTGAAATAACACTGCATTTTGTGCCCACAATGGCAATTTCATTCGGCGCGAAATTGTCGTTGTCCCTTAATTTAAGTTTTGTGTGTTTTTGATGTTTACTCATTTTTTATATCGCTTTTTCCGCCAGATTTCTTTAGCAGTTTCACTTCTTTGATCACCATTTTTTGCGAAATGGATTTGCACATATCATAAACGGTTAATGCCGCAATAGTCGCGCCAGTTAACGCTTCCATTTCAACTCCGGTTTTTCCTTCCATCGAAACAGTGCATAAAATCTCAATATTTTCCCTGTCCGTAATTTCAATGTCGATATCGATCCCGTTAATCAACAAAGGATGACACATTGGAATCAGTTCCGAAGTTTTTTTAACCGCCTGAATTCCGGCAATAATGGCGGTTTGGAAAACCGGGCCTTTTTTGGTGATCAATTCTTTATCTTCAAAATGCGCAATAATTTCGGTGCCCAAAAACATCGTTGCTTTTGCGGTTGCCGCTCGGTTGGTGATTTTTTTATCTCCAACATTGACCATTTTAGGCTGATTTTTTTTATTGATATGAGAAAATTTATTTTCCATAAGTGAAAGATTGCTTCACTGCATTTGCAATGAAGAGTTACTGTCGATAAATAATTAAAGGAAAAACTTCTCCTTTGGTAAAATTACTGCGATTATCCGGCAATTCCAAAAAAGCATCGGCTTCAGCCAAATTAGCCAAATCACCTGAGCCTTTTCCTGAAATGGGCGTTGCCATTAATTTGCCTTCAACCTGATTTAATTTCACCTGTAAAAAATAGGTAAGTTCGGGTTTAAAATAAAAGTCTTCGCTAAGGATTGCCTGATGTTGGTTTTCAAAATTCAATCCAACGGATTTATAATTCCACGGATAAAAATATTTTACGCAATTTACAAAAGTTGACACCGGATTTCCAGGGAAAGCAAAAATCACCTTATTGTTTTTTTTACCAAACCAAAATGGTTTTCCCGGACGCTGTTTTACTTCGTGAAAAAGTTTTTTTACGCCCAATTGATCCAAAACTTCGGGAATAAAATCGAATTTCCCTTTAGAAACCGCACCGCTGAAAATCAGCACGTCATAATTTTCTAATAACGATTCAATTTTGGTCAACAGCACTTGTTTATCATCCAAAATATGCAAGG
>CAZBGP010000235.1:0-2323 GCA_964491495.1 uncultured Lutibacter sp.
AATTTTTCTTCAATATTGGCAAACCAATGCGCAAGTTCGTTGATGTCGAGCTGCGCCAATTCTGATATATTTTTTTCGTTGACCTTAAAATACAAGGCTTCTTTTTTCAGCCGTTTTCCATCGCAGGTTTCGCAATTAATCTCGTCCATAAATTCATTTGCCCAACGTTTTATGGAAGTGGAATCGCTTGTATTGTATTGATTTTCAATAAAATGAATAATTCCTTCAAAATCAATTTCGTAAGTTCGGGTAATTCCTGCTGTTTTTGAAATAATGTCGAATTTTTCGCTTCCGCCATTTAAAATGATTTCCAAAGCTTCAGCAGGTATTTTTGAAATTGGATCGCTTAACTGAAAATGATATCGGTCGGCAATTAACTGAAGCTGTTTAAAAATCCAGCTGTTTTTTTGTTCACCAATGGGCTTGATCCCGCCATTTTTGATGGAAATCTTTAGGTCAGGAATTATTTTTTTAATATTCACTTTATCTACTTTTCCCAATCCGTTGCAAGTTTCGCAAGCGCCTTTTGGAGAATTGAAAGAGAAAGAATTCGGTTCTGGATTTGGATATGAAATCCCCGTGGTCGGACACATTAAATCACTGCTGAAATAACGCGGATTGTTGGTTTCTTGTTCCAAAATCATCACCACATTTTCGCCAGAATATAAGGCAGTTGCAATGCTTTCTTCCACTCTTTTTTCTGAAGCTTCGTTTACCGTCAACCTGTCAATCACAATTTCAATATCGTGGGTTTTGTAACGGTCAAGACGCATTCCTTTTGTGATTTCCATCAGTTCCCCATCAACCCTGACGCGCACAAAACCTTGTTTTGAAATTTGTTCAAAAAGTTCCCTGTAATGCCCTTTTCTCGATTTAACAATGGGCGCAAGAATCACGATTTTTTTATCTTCAAATTCCTTTAAAATAAGTTCTTTTATTTGCTCATCGGCATAACTTACCATTTTTTCATTGGTGTTGTAGGAATAGGCATCAGCGGCTCTCGCATAAAGCAGACGCAAAAAATCGTAAATTTCTGTGATGGTTCCCACAGTGGAACGCGGACTTTTATTTGTTGTTTTTTGTTCGATGGAAATAACAGGGGAGAGGCCATCAATTTTATCAACATCGGGCCTTTCCAAGCCGCCTAAAAACTGTCTTGCATAGGCCGAAAAAGTTTCAATATACCTTCGCTGGCCTTCCGCATAAATCGTGTCAAAAGCCAATGACGATTTCCCACTGCCGCTTAAACCGGTGATCACCACCAATTTTTCTCGGGGAATACGAACATCAATATTTTTTAAATTATGGACTCTCGCTCCTAAAACTTCAATATATTCTGTGTGTTTTGTCATTGGATTTTTGGAAAGTTGCAAAGTTAAAAAAATGTAGCTACAATTTTAGTATGGCAGCACATCTTTATTTTGAAAATTAGTATATTGCGTTAAATTTATAGGCTGTGGGTTGGATAGTTTCTTTACGTCATTTTTTTGAAAAACACGGATTTGCGGTTTCCTCGAGATTTGCCGATAAATTGGGGATTGACGTATCCAATGTTCGAAAATTTTTTATTTATATTTCCTTTTTTACCTTAGGGTTTTCCTTCGGGATATATTTAACACTCGCTTTTTTATTGCGTTTGAAAGATATGATTTACACCAAACGAAAATCTGTTTTTGATTTATAGCAACTTATGATTTATAAAACAAAATTATATGTTTCAATCCTGTTTTTTATTTCTGTTGTTTCAATAGGCGTAATCGGTTATATGATTCTTTCTGCAGCCAATTTTTTGGATGCCTTATATATGACCATTATTACTATGACAACGGTTGGTTTTGGTGAAATACATCCATTAAATCAGCAAGAAAAGATTTTTACTATTTTTTTGATATTAATAAGTATCGTTGTTTACGCATATTCTGTGACCGCTTTATCTGAATATTTGGTAAATGGGAAACTTCTTCAACTTTTAAAATTAAGAAAGGTGCAACAAAAAATCCAAAATTTAAAAAACCACACCATTGTTTGTGGTTATGGGCGTAATGGCAAACAAGCCGTTATAAAATTAAAGAACTTTAATATGCCTTGCGTTGTGATTGAAAAAGACAAAGCCTTAATTGAACAGCTTGAGCACGACAATATTTTATATGTTGAAGGTGATGCGACGCAAGATGAGTCGATACAAAAAGCTGCGGTTCATACTGCCAAAAGTTTAATTACGGCTTTGGCTTCGGATGCTGATAATTTGTTTGTGGTGCTTTCTGCAAGGCAGTTGAATAAAGATATGATTATTATTAGCAGGGCTTCAAATGAATCGTCTGTC
>CAZBGP010000236.1:0-2304 GCA_964491495.1 uncultured Lutibacter sp.
CGTTAGTTCGGGACAGGTTGCCATACCGAAATAAATTCGGCACAGGCTTCGGATTATTGAAGCTACGCTTCTCCTAACGCGCCGGCTGGCCCTATCGCTAAAAATGTTCACTGAACATTTTTTTAACGCTCTGTCCCCGCTCCGCAATCCCGATAGCCATCGGGACTCCCGACTTTGAGGAGGTGTTATAAGGTCTTTGACCTTAACCACCTTACCAATTATTAATGCTGTTAATAGATTGAGGCTTTAAAACATCTATTATTGGATTGTCTACTTTCGTGATTTCTATAATTCCATTCCCGTTCACATAATTTGAAGCGCTGGAATAAACATAATGAGATGCTTTTAGCACAATTCCGGCACGAACTGGATTCAAATGAATATAATCTAATTTTGACCAGAAGAATTTTTCCGAAAAGATTTCCTCAGGATGATTACCGTATTGCCAAAATTGGTATTTTTTGTTTCGACTATTGCTTTTACAAGCAAACTCAAAACGTTTTAGCATCCAATCTGCTCTGCTTTCCGGTTCAGTTTTAATTATATTTAAAATACTCTTTGCCGTAAACTTTTTAAAATCCCTAATCAAATCTGATAGTTTATTTTCTTCAGATTGGATAATCAAATGAATATGATTTGACATTATTACATATCCATACAAAATCATTCCTTTGTTTTTTATACAATATTCCAAACTTTCAATGACAGACTCTTTATATGATTTTCTAGAAAATATATCCACCCAATCAACAACAGTAGCTGTAATAAAATGCGTTTTTGATTGATCGCGAATTAAAAATCCCTCTTTGTCGTTCATTTTTTTAAAATTAGTCAGTCAGAGACTGGAGATCACTTCCTCAAAGTCAGGAGACTTTGCGGAGCGGTTTCTTTTATTATTAGACAGTCGGAGACTGAAAATCACTACCTCAAAGTCGGGAGACTTTGCGGAGCGGGGCTTTTATTTCTCAAAAGGATGTTTTGCCAGTGGTTTCAGCACAAAGGGATGGTAGTCGCCTTTTGGGCCGATGGGTTGGGAATGGCGGATGCTGTGCACAATTTCAATGGCCTGGCGCGGTGCTTCGAGTCCGTACCCATTGCCTGCAATGATTTCCTGGTAGGAAACGGTGTGTAAATCGGTAAAGCCACCGCTGAATTCGAGTTCTTCGCCTTCAATGGTGATGGAGCGGTAGGTGGTTTGTCCTTTGGCCTTTACGGCATCGGGCAATACGTCATAATTGGTGGATAAAAACCAGCGTACCCGTGCTTTTTCAAATTCCAGATAACCGGCAGCGCGGTCGTGCGTATTAACGTGAACGATGTTTTGTTTGAGGTCGCCAAAGATCCATGACAACATGTCGAAAAAGTGAACGCCTATGTTGGTGGCAATGCCACCCGATTTTGTAATGTCACCTTTCCAGGAAGTATAGTACCAATGTCCGCGTGACGTTAAATAAGTTAAATCCACGTCGTAAATTTTGTCTTTCGGACCGGCGGCTATTTTTTCACGCAAGGCGATGATGCTTGGATGCACGCGCAGTTGCAGGATATTGTATACTTTTTTGCCTGTTTCTTTTTCTATATTGGATAGGGCATCGATGTTCCATGGGTTGAGCACCAGGGGTTTTTCACAAATGGCATCGGCACCCTGACGCAATGCAAAACGGATGTGTGCATCGTGCAAATAATTTGGCGTGCAAATGCTTACATAGTCTAACTGGGTGTTTTTCTCAAATTTCAGTTTGGAAATATGGCGGTCGAAACGTTCAAATTCCGTAAAGAAATCGGCATTCGGAAAATAACTGTCGATGATGCCTACGCTGTCGAATTTATCTAAAGCGGCGATTAAAGTGTTGTCGGTTTCTTTAATGGCTTTCATGTGTCGTGGCGCGATGTAGCCACTTGCTCCTATTAGTGCGAAATTTTTCATTTTTTTATGTCTTAAGTTCATGCAGTCCCGATAACTATCGGGATTGTCATTGCGAGGCTTTTGAAAAAAGCTGTGGCAATCTGTTAATTATTATGTGTCAATTACAATTTGTCAATTGCGGTCTATTTCATGTTTTTTACACACCCCTAGCCCCTCTCTAGAGGGGAGTTAATCGTGGTGACTTTTAACTTTTAATATTCAACTTAAAGCCCAACGCACCAACTGGCCCTATCGCTAAAAATGTTCACTGAACATTTTTTTAACGCTCTGTCCTATCACCCAGACCGCCTTTTCCCCGCTTCTCCAGCCACGAGGCTCTTTGGGTTGCTCCGTCGGCCATTATGATTGAAACTTCAATTCGTGAGATCCTGAAATCG
>CAZBGP010000237.1:0-2299 GCA_964491495.1 uncultured Lutibacter sp.
ATGGTGAGTAAATAAATTCAGGATGACTACCAGCTGTTTTTTTAACGCTCTGTCCTCTCGCTATGACGAAATTTGTTTTCGCTTTGACATTTGAGCTTTTACCTTTGAGCTTTTAACTAGTAAAGCCAACGCGCCGGCTGGCATTATGATTGAAACTTCATTTCATGAGATCCTGAAATCGAAGATTCACGAACTCCAAAAAACAATAAAAATGGTGAGTAAATAAATTCAGGATGACGTCGGTTGCTTAGGGGCATTTCGGTAGTTCACAACTACTTTCTTATGAGATTGCGTTAGTTCGGGACAGGTTGCCGTACCGAAATAAATTCGGCACAAGCTGTTGTTCTTTCGCTTTCGCTTCTCCCGCGCGCCGGCTGGCATTATGATTGAAACTTCATTTCATGAGATCCTGAAATCGAAGATTCACGAACTCCAAAAAACAATAAAAATGGTGAGTAAATAAATTCAGGATGACTACCAGCTGTTTTTTTAACGCTCTGTCCCGCAATGACAAGGTTGCTTAGGGATATTTTGGTGGTTTTTTTATTTCTTTAATTCATAACTTGTACTTCTGCCTCCTGCAGATTCTTTTTGCAGCATACCTTTGTCTATTAAATCGTTAATATCTCGTATGGCAGTATCTTTTGAAGATTTTGTAATCTTTGCCCATTTAGCTGAAGTCAGCTTTCCATCAAATCCATCCAGTAACTTATTCAACAGTTTCTTTTGCCTTTCATTTATGAGTGTCGCAGCATTTTTAGTCCAAAAGTCTGCTTTAAATAAAACGCTGACTAATTGAGAATCTGTCGATTTTAAGGCATTTATCAAACAGTTTAAAAACCATATCATCCATTCGGTTATGTCAAGATTTCCTTTTTGTGTCTTTTCCAATATTTCATAGTATTCCTTTCTTTCTATTCGTATTTGAGCAGACATACTGTAAAATCGCTGATTACTTTTATCAGCTTTAGCCAATAACATATCAGTCAAAGCCCTTGTTATCCTTCCGTTCCCGTCTTCGAAAGGATGTATGGTAACAAACCATAAATGAGCTACAGCCGCTTTTAACACCAAATCTGTTTTTTGATTGTTGCAAAACCAATCTAAAAACACATTCATTTCTTTTTGAACCAATTCAGCATCCGGTGCCTGAAAATGCACCTTTTCTTTTCCGAAAGTTCCCGAAACAACCTGCATTGGGCCAGTGGTATCTTTTCTCCAATCGGCTACAGTAATTTTGAACATGCCACTTCTACCGGTCGGAAACAGGGCTCCATGCCAATCAAAAAGTCTTTCTGCCGTTAATGGCTTAAAGCAATTTTGTGTGGCATCAAGCATCATTTCAACCACGCCATCTATATTTCTGTCAGATTCAACTGAACCCGCTATTTCCATTCCCAATCTTTTTGCTATCGATGAGCGAACTTGTTCAGGATTTAAAAATTCACCTTCAATTTCGGAAGATTTTAATACATCAAGCGTTAACGTATCAAGAAACGCTTCATTCCTTAGATCAAACCCTAAATATTCCATTTTTCCAATGAGTCTTCCCTGTAAGTTTCTCGCCTCACTTAACAAATTAATTATTTCATCATTTTTCCATGTGAAATTGGGCCAATTGTTCTGTTGGTAGCTAAATGTTCTCATTCGTTGCATAATTTACAGCGAATATAGCACTTATTCGTTGCATTGACAAATTTATCGTTGTATTTTATGCGTCGAATAGATGCTTTATTCGTTGCAGGCATCCAGCCACTGGTGCTTGTTTTTAACGCGGATCTACTTCAGCCATTGTGATTGAAACTTCATTTCATGAGATCCTGAAATAAATTCAGGATGACGTCGGTTGCTTAGGGACATTTTGGTGGTTCACAACAACTTTCTTATGAGATTGCGTTGGTTCGGGACAGGTTGTTAAGGTGATTAAGTTAGTTCGGGACAGGTTGCCATACCGAAATAAATTCGGCACAGGCTGGCTTTTCTAGCCGTTGCTCCATCGCAATGACGCGGTTCTATAGATGTTTCTGCGTTGGTTGTGCTTAAACTATTTTTTTACCCCGACCTAAAGGGAGAAAATAGTTTTACGAGATTTAATTAAAGAAATTTAATTTAAATCTTTTCAATATCAATTCCCCCTTCCGAGCCTGTACTGAGCGCAGTCGAAGTAGGGGTTAGGGGGCCTTCAACGCGCCGGCTGGTATCTGCGCACCATCTCGCCCATAGCTATCGCTACGTCGTGCTAAAAATGTCCACTGGACATTTTTTTAACGCTCTGTCCTATCACCCAGACCGCCTTTCC
>CAZBGP010000238.1:0-1678 GCA_964491495.1 uncultured Lutibacter sp.
CAGGATTTTGAAGTCTATGTATTTGTGACCGGGATGCATTTGCAAATGGAATATGGCTATACCTTGATAGAAATAGAACGCTGCGGATTTAAGAACGTGCATACTTTTGAGAACCACACGCACGAAACCACCATGGATTTAACCCTGGCAAAAACCATTGAAGGACTTTCTGGCTATGTGAAAGAAGTAAATCCTGATATGATCGTGGTACATGGCGATCGCGTGGAAACATTAGCAGGAGCCATTGTGGGCTCATTAAATAATATTTTGGTGGCGCATATCGAAGGCGGGGAATTGTCGGGCACGGTGGATGAATTGATACGGCACAGCGTAAGCAAACTAAGCCACATTCATTTTGTTTCCAACGGCGATGCCAAAAAAAGATTGCTGCAAATGGGAGAGTTAGAAAATTCCATTTTTACCATCGGTTCACCAGATGTGGATATTATGTTTTCAAATAAGTTGCCAACCTTGGAAGTTGTAAAAAAGTATTATGAAATTCCGTTCGAAAACTATGCCATTGTGATGTTTCATCCTGTAACCACAGAGGTTACCGCCATAAAAAAACAGGCAGCCGATTTTGTGAAGGCTTTATTGGAAGACACCCACAATTATGTGGTGATTTACCCCAACAATGATTTAGGAAGCCAAAGCATTATTGACGCTTATAAATTATTAAAAAACAACCCACGCTTTAGGGTATTTCCTTCTTTGCGTTTCGAATATTTTTTAACCCTGCTAAAAAATGCCCAGTTTATCATTGGCAACAGCAGTGCAGGTATCCGGGAAGCGCCTTATTATGGCATTCCGATTATTAATATTGGAACCCGACAACAAAACAGGGCGTTAAATGCAGATATTGTCAATGTGGATTATGATAAAAAAAATATTAGAGAAGCTTTACAAAATATCGATAAACACCAAGTTTTAAAAACAACTGCTGCTTTTGGCAAAGGAAACAGTGCTTCATTGTTTTTGGAAACGATGTTAAATCAGGAGCTTTGGGACATCAACCATCAAAAACAGTTTAGGGAGCTATAATGCAAAAAGGGAAAACAAAAAAATTAGGCATCGTCATCACCGACGGGGTAGGTTTCCGCAATTTTATGCTAAGTGATTTTATGCAAGAAATTTCACAGCAATTTGATGCCATAGTTATTTATTCCGGCTTGCCAAAAAGTGCCTATCAAACCAAATTACCTTCAAATATTGAAATCAAAGAATTGGAAGTTTTTACCGAATCCAAACTGACTTGGTTTTTCAGAAAATGGAAAGAAGTGGCGCATCTGCAAAAATTCAAGGCCTTTTATGGAATGAATGACAACTTGGTTTCAGGCTATCCCAAGAACAATTCACTTCGGTCACTTTTGGTAAAGGGTATCTATTTTTTTACCCGCTTCATCCATTCGGATGCCAGTATTTCCATTACCGAAAAAATGCAATTCTTAACTTTTTCAAAGCATAGCGTAACGCAATCCTATAAAAAACTGCTTAAAGAAGACCAGCCAACCCACGTATTTTTTACCCACCAGCGTCCGCCATTTTTAGCACCTTTTTTGGTTGCGGCCAAAAAATTAAAAAAACCTTTTTATTCAGGAGATCCAATGTTTATTAAAAAATAATTTTTTTTTTTTAAATATTTTTTAAAAATTTTTTGTGTTTTTATTTTTTTTATATT
>CAZBGP010000238.1:1688-2278 GCA_964491495.1 uncultured Lutibacter sp.
CAAGCACCTTTATTTTCAGCTGGGACAACCTGGCTTCTAAAGGACGTATGCTGGCAACCTTTGATCATTTCTTGGTGTGGAGCGATTTGATGAAAGATGAATTGTTGTATTTTTATCCTAGGGTAAATAAAAAGAATGTAATGGTAGTGGGTACCCCGCAATTTGAGCCTTATGTGATGCCCAACTATGAAACAACCAAGGAAGATTTTTATAAGAAATTTGGATTGGAAGCTGAAAAAAAAGTTATTTGTTACAGCTGCGCCGATGTGTCCATTGGTAAAAATGATCCTGTGGTGATTGCTGCCATAGCAAATGCGATAAGATCTAAGGCCATTGAAAGTGAAGTTCAGTTGTTGGTGCGCACATCGCCTGCGGAAGACGATACCCGTTTTAAAGCAATTAGGGATGAATTTCCGGAGATTAAATGGAATGTACCAAAATGGACCTTAACCCGGGAAAATCATGCGGAAAGCTGGTCGCAACGCGTGCCAAGTGAGGAAGATATTAAGGATTTGCGTGCGATATTGGAATATGCCGATTTAAATGTCAATATGTGCTCTACGATGAGTCTGGATTTTATGCTGTTCAAC
>CAZBGP010000239.1:0-2259 GCA_964491495.1 uncultured Lutibacter sp.
TTCCCCCTTCGGGGGTTAGGGGGCCTGATTCTAGCTTTATACACCCCTAGCTCCTGCTTCGACTATCGCTCAGCACAGGTCTACTTCGGCTCCGCTCAGTACAAGTCTAGAGGGGAGTTGCTTGTGGTGAACTTTTAACTTTATTACTGAATCGCCCTGATGACATCGTGTTTGGTGATGATATGGAATTTATCGTTGCCCAAATCTACCAGTACAGCGCCGTTGTCGCGGTTGATGAGTTTTGAAATCTGGTCGATGGAGGTGTCGCTTTTCACGATGGGAAAAGGCGCCCGCATCACTTCTTTAATGGGTTTGCTGGCGATGTCTTTGTCGTTGAAATACAAACGAAACAAATCACTTTCATCCACAGAGCCCACAAATCCGTCCACGTCGGTTACCGGTATCTGAGAAATGTCGTTATTTCTCATACGCTCAATGGCGTGCGACACCAGTTCTTCCGTTTTTACGGTAATCATCGGGGTATCTATCCGGTCCCTGATCAAATCGATGGCCACCTTTTTTTCATCGTCCAGAAAACCGCGTTCCCGCATCCAGTCGTCGTTAAAGATTTTCGCCACATAGCGGCTGCCGTGGTCGTGAAAAAGCACCACCACCACATCATCTTTGGTGAAATTTTCTTTGAGCTGCAACAGTCCTTTCACTGCGGAACCTGCCGAATTTCCCACGAATATGCCTTCTTCTTTGGCAATTTTACGGGTATATACCGCCGCATCCTTATCGGTCACTTTGGTAAACCCGTCGATCACGCTAAAATCCACGTTTTTAGGCAGAATGTCTTCGCCGATGCCTTCGGTGATGTAGGGGTAAATTTCATTCTCGTCGAAAATTCCCGTTTCGTGGTATTTTTTAAACACCGAGCCATACGTATCTATTCCCCAGATTTTAATCGCGGGATTTTTTTCTTTCAAGTATTTCCCCACGCCCGAAATGGTGCCTCCGGTGCCCACGCCCGAAACAAAATGGGTGATTTTCCCATCGGTCTGTTCCCAGATTTCCGGTCCGGTTTGTTCGTAATGCGCCAAGGCATTGGACGGATTGTCGTATTGGTTTACGTACCAGGAATTTGGCGTTTCTGCTGCCAGGCGTTTTGAAACCGAGTAATAAGAGCGTGGATCATCAGGGCCTACATTCGTAGGACATACTACCACCACGGCACCCACGGCCCTTAAAATATCCATTTTTTCTTTGGACTGCTTGTCGCTGATGACACAGATCAATTTATAGCCTTTGATAATGGCCACCAAAGCCAATCCCATTCCCGTATTTCCCGATGTGCCTTCGATGATGGTGCCTCCGGGCTTTAAGATACCCTCTTTTTCGGCATCTTCAATCATTTTTACGGCCATCCGATCTTTTACGGAATTGCCGGGATTGAAGGTCTCCACTTTGGCCAGCACCAAAGCGTCTATTTCTTTTACGATTTTATTGAGTTGAACCATTGGGGTGTTGCCAATGGTTTCCAGGATGTTTTTAGCGTAGTTCATTTTTTTAGTTTAAAGGGGTAAAGATAGTGATTTTGGGTGAAGAGTGAAATGGGATGAGGGATTCTATATTGTAGATTGTTAATCGGTTCCTTCGTCATGCTGAACTTGTTTCAGCATCTTTTGCGATTTAATCAGAATAATATTAGGATACATTATTCATAGGATTCCGAAATCGAAGATTCATAAACTCCAAAAAATCAATAAAAATAGTGAGCTAAATCGACCTTAGGAGATTCACGAACTCCAAAAAATCAATAAAAATAGTGAGCTAAACAAAAAATCTAGTCTGGTGATTTTTTTCTCTCCCTTTAGGTTAGGGGAAAAAGGAAAAAATTTAGCTATTAATTTTTTACAATTAAATTAAAATTCCTTTAATTAATTGGTAATTCTATTGAATGTTTTTTACTTTTTTGCATCGCCCAAAAAAGTAACAAAAAAGTCTAGTCTAATGATTTTTTTCTGTAAAATTAGTCCATTTTTGCCTTTCAACTCCCTCACGCCGGCTGGCTCCATCTCTAAAAACAGCTACCAGCTGTTTTCTTAACGTTCCGCCCTCCCGCTTCCCCAGCCTCTAGGCTCTTTGGGTTGCTCCTTCAGCCAGCGCTAAAAAAACAACCTATTTTACAACGAAAAAACTCATATGACGGTTTCTATTTGATTCGGCGTTATTGATTAATAGTTCTAAATATCTTATGCTTTTATAATTCTATTTAGTTTATTTTCCTTAACGGTTCCCCCTTCGGGGGTTAGGGGG
>CAZBGP010000240.1:0-2253 GCA_964491495.1 uncultured Lutibacter sp.
ATTTGTTATGCTCGTTTCATCTGTTAAAATTTTATTTTTTGATGTTAACAGATTGCTGCCTGCCACAGGCTGGTTCGCATTTAATCATTCCTTTGTGTGTTTAAATTTGACAGGCTCGTTTTATGCCAAAATTTGAAGTAAATATACTTAATTAATTTGATGGATAACAACAATAAGCATACCGTAAAGTTTTCTGATTCAGTAAAATTTATTGGATAGCTTTCTTTCCCGTTTTATTAATTGACGGTGAAGTTATATAAAATAAGAAAAAACCTGACAAAATAGTTACAATCCCCAAGGCGGAAAAAACACGAAGTAGCCAATTTGTAATATGGTCTCTCGATTGATAATCCATGGTGTGAAGCATCCATAAAAAGTCAAATCGACGCCAATTGTTATTTCTCACGCTTGTGATTTCACCTGATTCCGTGGAAACATAAATGGTTGTTTTTGAAGAATGGTCTAACGTAAAAGCAAACGCCGGAAGTGGTTTTTCACGATATTCGTGGTGCATTCCTGTTGAATGTTTATCAAGAAATTTAGCTTTTACAATTGGAATAGGTACTTTTAATTGTTGTTCGGCGATTTCCAAACATTCCTGACCGGTAAAATCTGCCCTTAAATTCCCTGTTTCTAATGAAATTAATTGAGATTTTAAATGGCCATTTTCAAAAAATCTTAATTGGGCAAATGGCTTTTTTAAAGTTTCCACCAACTTAATGGAATGAACAGAATCAATATTTACGGATGTTTTTAAAGAATCTATTCCTTTCTGAATTTGAGAAAAATCAATTGTCCCAACATATTTTTTTTCCTGTTTAAGCAATGTTTTCCCATGAACATCATCCATATTACTCAAGCTAAAGTACAATCCGCCTAATGACCAAAAAAGGAATTGCACTCCCATAAAAACACCTAAATAACGATGAATTTTTCGAACATTATAATTGGTGTTTTTCTTGAACTTCATTATTTATAACGCAGTTTGAAAAAAATAAGCAGCAAAGCTAAAAAACCAGTAACAGCATTTGCAAAAATCATGGCCAAACTATTAATATAAATTCCATAGATCAACCACAAAATAATACCGACAAAAAATACCAAATACATGGTTAACGACAAACTTTCTGCCGATTTCGATTTCCACGTTTTATAAACCTGGGGAACAAAAGCAGATGTTGTTAAAACGGCCGCCACAAATCCGATAATTTCAACGTTGTCTATCATTTTTTACCCAACAATATTTATAATTTTTCCCGGAACAATAATCACTTTATTAGGTACGCGACCTTGCAACTGTTCCTGTGTTTTTTCATGTGCCATCACCGCTTCTTCAATTTCTTTTACGGTTAAATCCAAAGGCAATTCTATTTTAAATCGCATTTTACCATTAAATGAAACCGGATATTCCTTCACGCTCTCAACCAAATATTTTGGTTCAAAAACCGGAAAATCAACTGTTGCAATTGATGTTGTGTGTCCTAAATTTTTCCACAATTCTTCAGAAATATGCGGCGCATAAGGCTCCAAAAGAATCGCCATTGGCTCTAAAATTGCACGTTTGTTGCATTTTAAAGCGGTCAATTCGTTTACGGCAATCATAAAGGTTGAAACCGAAGTGTTGAAAGAAAAATTTTCAATGTCTTCCTCCACTTTTTTGATGGTTTTATGCAAAATTTTAAACTCCTCTTTTGAAGGATTTTCTTCTGAAACAGAAAATTTATTCTCCACAATATACAGTTTCCATAATTTCTTTAAAAAACTCAGCACTCCGGAAATTCCGGAAGTTTTCCAGGGTTTTGATTGTTCCAGCGGACCTAAAAACATTTCGAACATCCGCAAACTGTCGGCGCCGTATTCCTCACAAATCTGATCCGGATTTACCACATTGTATTTGGATTTCGACATTTTTTCTACTTCACGCCCAACTATATATTTTCCGTTTTCCAAAATAAATTCAGCGTCTTTATATTCGGGCCGCCACTTTTTAAAAGCTTCAACATCCAATTCATCAGCAGCATTTACCAAAGAAACGTCGGCGTGGATTGGTTGTACATTCAGATTTTCAATTAATCCTTTTGAAACTAATTTATGTTCTCCTTCAACGCGATAAACAAAAGCACTCGTACCAGTAATCATTCCCTGATTAATTAGCTTTTTCGCATATTCATCAACAGGAACAATGCCTTTGTCGAACAAGAATTTTTGCCAAAAACGAGAATACAATAAATGTCCGGTTGCGTGTTCGCTGCC
>CAZBGP010000241.1:0-2244 GCA_964491495.1 uncultured Lutibacter sp.
GAAACAAAGCCCCGAAGATTTCATAAACCTTCAAAAATTGCATCGTCCCAGCAATGGGATGAATTAAAAGGAACTGTAAAACATAACAGCATAGCGCAAATTTGCTTAGGGCAAAATTTGGCTGTTGTGGTTACAAAAAAAATTGGAAATCATGTTTAAAAAAATTCAGAAACAATTTTTTATCGGGAGCGCTCCCAGCTGGCTGGTTTTGGCTATTGATTTATACTGGGTGGTAAATAATTTTATCTTAGCCCATATAATATACTTTAATTTTCAGTATACATTGGACGGATCGGTGCTTAAAACACAGCTTCCTTTACTCATAGCCGTTTCCCTATTTTCTATGCTGATTACAGGTTCGCACAAAGGAATCATCCGGCATACCGGATTGGGCGATTCCATTAGAGTGGTACTGTCCAGTTTTTTAATTATGGGATCTTTAATAGGCATTTCGATGCTGACAAAGTATTATTTATATGGAGATTTGAATTTAACCCTGTCCCTTATTGTCATCCACTTTATGTTGAATTCGATTGTGTTGATAGGCCTTCGATTTTTGTTTAAGATTTTTTACGACATATTGTTTTCCAGGATTAAAGAAGGGCCAAAGGTGCTGATCTATGGAGCGGGGGAAGCAGGATTGCTGACCTGCTCAATTTTTAAGGATGACAAGGCAAACAATTCGCAGATTGTTGGTTTTATAGATGATGATGTGAGCAAACACGGGAAATATTTAAATGGCAAAGAAATTTACAGTCTGAATGATATTACGCCTGAGTTTATAGCCCAAAAAAGAATTACCAGGGTGATTATTGCGATGCAGCAAGTAAAACAAAACAGGCTCATTGAAATAGTGGCCCAGTTGGCAACCCTTTCGGTAAAGGTGAAAATTGTGCCGCCCGCAAAATCGTGGATAAACGGCCGTAAGCCAATGCATGCCCAAATAAAGTCCATAAATATTGAAGACTTGTTGGGACGATCGGTGATTGAATTGGAAAATGACGCGTTGCAAAAAGAATTTGACAACAAAGTGGTGCTTATTACGGGAGCCGCCGGTTCCATTGGCAGTGAAATATGCAGGCAACTCGCCAATTTTAACTACAAACAGTTAATACTGATCGACCAGGCCGAATCGGACCTGTACAACCTCCAACAATATTTCAGTTATCATAAAAAACAAAACATCACTTCCATAGTGGCCGATGTAAGAAATGAAAAGCGGATGGATTCTATCTTTGAGAAATTCAAGCCCGAAATCGTGTTTCACGCCGCAGCTTACAAACACGTGCCTTTTATGGAAGAGAATCCTTATGAAGCGGTGCTGGTGAATGTGTTTGGGACCAAAACCATTGCCGATCTGGTGGTAAAACACCAGGCTAAAAAGTTTGTGATGGTGTCTACAGACAAAGCGGTAAACCCAACAAATGTGATGGGTGCCACAAAACGCATCGCCGAAATGTACATCACCAGTTTGCAGGCCAACAGCACCTCAAAATTTATCACCACCCGATTTGGCAACGTGCTGGGTTCAAGCGGCTCGGTGATTCCTTTGTTTAAAACACAAATTAAAAATGGCGGCCCAATTACCTTAACCCATAAAGACATTACGCGTTATTTTATGACCATTCCCGAGGCCTGCCAGTTGGTGCTGGAAGCCGGTATTATGGGTAATGGGGGTGAAATATTTGTGTTCGATATGGGGACACCCATCAAAATTTACGACCTGGCGCTCAATATGATCCAGTTGTCGAACCTGAGATATCCGGAGGACATTGATATAGAAATTACCGGACTAAGGCCAGGGGAAAAAATTTATGAAGAATTGCTGGGAGATGGTGAAAATACCATCCCAACCCACCACCATAAAATCATGATTGCCAAAGTGAAGGCAATGGATGTAAAAGAGATTCAGCAAAAAATAAATGAATTGTGTGTTTCCAACAGGGAATTAAATATTGGGCAAACCGTTTCAAAAATGAAAGAAATTTTGCCCGAGTTTATTTCTAACAATTCCATATACGAAAAACTTGACCACAGTAAAGTTGGCATAAATTAAATCAAAAGAATAAAAAATTCTAAAACTAGCAATTACCATCAATATATGAGAACCCCTGGCCCCCTCTCTATAGGGGAGTTAGCGTTTTTATTGAAAGGAAATTGAGATCAATATAACATTAGCACCTTGCTGCGCATTTAGCAAATAGCAATAAATACTTTGAGCTTTAAACGTTCACCTTTTTTCTG
>CAZBGP010000242.1:0-2229 GCA_964491495.1 uncultured Lutibacter sp.
CAATGTGTTGCGTAATGTAACGATTTGGGTAATTACTTCCTTTGAACCAAGGAAATCCGCCGTTGGGGAATTGCATTTCTTTTAATTTGTTGATGGCAGCCTGCTGGTCGTTCGTCATTTTGTTTAAATCGAACAGCAACGCAATGCGTTTTTTCTGTTCCGTTTCACTTTGTGCATCACGCAACCAAGGTGTTTCCTGTATAATGATGGATTTTAATTCCACATTTTTCTCCAAATTTGAAATTAAGGCGTCACTCGATTTCCACTGATTAAAAACTTCCTGAATGCGCGGATTTGAATTTAAAATATGGCTTGCCAGCGAATTTGCATAGTAACGGGAGAATGTTTGCTCGGAACAGTCGTAAGGATATTCCATTAGATATGGCAAACTTTGCACAACATACCAGGCCGGATTCGAAGTAATTTCCAATGTTAATTTATGGTTTTTAAGCGTGGTTGAAGCATTGTTTTTTAACTTATCCAATGTGAATGTTTTTGTTTGGTTGCTTCGAACCCACATCGGCAAGGTTTCAGTCACCAACATTCTGTTTGATAACACAGGTAATACATTTTGTTCACCGTCGCTAAAATCATTTGCTTTTGCCATGATTTTATATTGCACTGCCTGAATACCTTCCGGAATTTGCAATTTCCAGCTTACTTGCGTGTTTCCTTTTGCATCAACTTTGAAATTTTGTGTGGCTAAACTATTTCCCAATTGCTCGTTAATTTGTTTTCCGGTAAGCGCATCGGTCAACTCTAAAACAGCGGTTCCATTCAGTATGTTTTCTGTTAAATTTGAAATTTTGCTTGAAAACACAAGGGTATCGCCTTCTCTTAAAAATCGAGTCGGATTTGGCAAAACCATCAGTTCTTTTTGCGTGACGGTGGTCAATGTTTTGGTGGCAGTTGCCAATGCTGCGGTATGCGCCAACAATTGCAATTTCCAGCGTGTCATCGCTTCCGGAATGGTAAAATTAAAACTTACGTTTCCTACTGAATCCGTTGATAAATGTGGATAGAAAAAAGCGGTTTCCTGAAAATTTTTCCGAATTTTTATGGATGAAGGATACAGTTTTTCAAGGTTTTCCTCTTTTTTGGGTGCTGTTTGTTTTCCATTACCAACAGTAACAACTTCATTTAAAGCCATATTTTGCGAAACTTCATCTTGAACTGAAGGCATTTCAAGTGATACAGCATCTTTTTGCATCATTTTTACAGAATTCTGTCCTCTAATTCTAATGGAATTATTCAAACTAAATCCAAACCAATTTAATTGATCGAAAAATTGTTGGAGATTGTCATAATAATCCTGCGGTAAATTGGCAATAGCAAAATAGCTGTATCCAAAACTGTTGTTCGCATTGCGATTGTTGTATGAATAATAAATTGGTTGCGCTGTTGGATTAAATTCCCAGTTATGCGGTCTAAATTCATCCAATGAAGCATCGTACATACTTGCCAACAATTCTGCGGCAACTTTATCGCCTTTTTCTCCCTTCACTTTAAAACTCCAGGTTTGTTGTTGTCCAGGATGTAATTTATCTCTGAAAGTTACAGTTTCAATTTCGAGTTCTTTTTTCTCGTAAGGCACTAAAATAGGCAATGTCCCGCTTTTAAAAGCGTTAAAATTGCTGAAGCTGTAATGAACGGCAAATCCGCCCAAATCTTTTGCTGTTACTGGGATGTGAAAAAATTTCGAATCATTTTCCAGGTGAATAATTTGCGTGTCAATTATTTTATGGTTCTTTTCTATGTCGATGGTGACAAATAGGTTTTTTGAAGCCGAGCCAATTTTTAGCATCACATTTTCAAAGGGTTTGTAACTTTGTTTATTTGCCGAAATCACCAACAATTGATTGTCGGCAACCTGATTTTCAGTTATGCTAAAAACAGTAAACAACTGTTTTTCGGTTACTTTTTGTCCGTATTTATCGACAGTTTCCAGTTCTACTAAATAGTTGCCCAACAGCCATTTTTGAATTTTCTTCAGCTGAATTTTGTTGTTTTTTGAGGTGTCAAAATTTTCTTCAAAAACCAAAGCGCCTTTTTGCCAGTTATTAATTTCATTTTCATTGGTGTAAGCCTCATTCGGAAATTTATTTCTGAAGATTTCTTCTTTGAGTTCCTGATAATCGGGCGCATTCCAAGGACGTGCTCTCAACACATTTTTTGGCGCCTGCAATTTGTATATTTTCAAGTTTCCTTTGGCTGAAACAATCTCATCGT
>CAZBGP010000243.1:0-2216 GCA_964491495.1 uncultured Lutibacter sp.
GCGTTCACCCTGGCGGAAAAGTAGAGGTTTGCTCTACTGCAAATCAGGACAATACTTTAATGCCTGGTATTGGTTGCGGCGGTTTTCCAATTTTAGGATTGGATGTTTGGGAACATGCCTACTATTTGCATTACCAAAACAGAAGACCAGAGTATGTTGAAAATTTTTTCAATGTCATTAACTGGGAGTATGTTTCAAAACTTTATGCTGAAAACAAATAATTTTCACTGGTAATTAAGTTGAGTTATTCTAAGAAGTTTAACCTTATTTATCAGTCAAATTTAAACCAAACCGAAACAGAATTTATTTTGTTTCGGTTTTTTTAATTTTAAATTAATTTGATCTTTTTTTCTTATTTTTGAGAATCAACGCTTTCACTTTAAAACTTATACTTATGGCATTTAAAAAATTATTTTTCTTCGTTGCATTATTTAATTCATTAGTAACTTTTGGTCAAATTGATTTAGGCTATCAAACACCACATCCCGATATTTTATCTTTGGCTGATGCGCCGATGCCTCCTTCAATGAACATCAATTTTGATGGTACAAAAGCCATATTAATATACAGAAATCAGTATATGTCCATCGAAGAGCTTTCGGAAAATGAATTGCGTTTGGCCGGATTGCGCATTAACCCAAAAATCAACAGTGCAAGCAGGTCCAGAAATTTTAATAAAATCAACATTTTTGATGTAAAAACAAAAACGGAAATTCCTGTTTCCGGAATGCCGGCAAATCCAAAAATCACGGATGTTATTTGGTCAAATGCCCAAGATAAAATAGCTTTTATAAACACCACAGAAACAGGTGTTTCACTTTGGGTTATTGATTATGACAAACGAAAAGCAACCAAATTAACGGATGCAAATTTGAACGCCAATATGGGAAATCCGGTTACTTGGCTGAAAGACGATTCGGGTTTATTGGTAAAATTTTTGCCTGCAAACAGAAAGCCGCTAATCAATACTGAAAATGCAGTACCTGCCGGACCAATTATTTCGGTAAATGAAGAAGGTCAAAAAGCACAAAACAGAACCTACCAAGATTTATTGAAAAACACCAATGATGAAGCCAATTTTGAAACATTGGCGCGGTCGGAACTTTGGAAAGTATCCTTGGACGGAAAAAAAACCAAATGGAAAGATGTTTCTTTGTACCGAAATATTTCGATTTCGCCCGATGGAAAATATTTCTTGATCACAGAAATAAAAAGGCCTTTTTCTTATATCGTTCCGTTTTCTAGGTTTCCAACTTCCTATAATGTTTATGACAGCAAAGGGAATTTAGTAAAAACCATTGTTGATGTTCCTTTAATTGAGGAGCTTCCGCAGGGATTTATGGCGGTGCAAACCGGTCCAAGAAACATTTCATGGCGCGACGACCAACCTGCAACATTGGCTTGGGCTGAAGCGTTGGATGGCGGTGATCCGGAAAATAAAGTGGAATTTAGAGACCAAGTTTTGTTGCTAGAAGCTCCGTTTACGGCAAGCCCAAAACCATTAATCAAAACAAAAATGCGCTATGCCGGCATTGAGTGGGGAAACAGTAATTTGGCGACAATAAACAGTTTTTGGAGAAATACCAGAACGTCGCGCACAGAATTATTCGACCCTTCTAATCCCGATAAAGCAACAATCCTTTTTAACGAACGAAATTCACAAGACAGCTATGGCGATCCGGGAAATTTTGTGACTTTAAGAAATCAATTTGGAAGAAATGTTTTGGCGGTAAAAGACAATGCACTTTATCTTGTTGGAGATGGTTTTTCAGCAGAAGGAAAATTGCCTTTTGTGGATAAATATGACTTAAGCGAAAACAAAACAGCGCGTCTTTATCAAGCTGAAAAAGGAGAGATGTTGGAGAGCATCATTAGAATGGTTGATTTGGAAAAAGGAATGGTGCTTATTCGTTTAGAGAGTAATAGCATTTTTCCTAATTTCTATATGAAAAATATTTTTACGAGAGAAGCAAATCAATTATCTTCCTTTGAAAATCCGTTTAAAGCCATTCAAGATGTACATAAAGAGGTTATCACCTACAAAAGAGACGATGGATTGGAACTCTCGGGCACCTTGTTTTTACCGGTAGGTTATGACAAAACCAAAAAAGAAAAAATGCCAATGATCATGTGGGCTTATCCAAGAGAGTTTGTTGATGCGGCAAGTGCCGCCCAAGTGACCACCAGCAGCAACCAATTTACGTATCCAAATTATG
>CAZBGP010000244.1:0-462 GCA_964491495.1 uncultured Lutibacter sp.
TTACCTGCTAAACATTCTGTTTAGTTGAGACCATTTTAATGGAAAAGGAGCAAAAAAAGCGCAAAGGCAAAAAATAAGTGCTTTTTTTAAAGCTCTTATTGTGCGGAATTGGAAGCTGTATTTTGTGAAGGTTTACCGGAACGGAATACTGCTGGAGATGTGTGGATTTTAAATCATATTAATATTTGATTCACTTTTTAATGCAAAGTTTTAAAAATACTTATTGATTTTAAAAATGGATTATTTTTTTTGTACAATAAAATTAGTTTCTTTAATTATACATTTATACCATGCATCTAAATAAATATGATTTTTTGACGAATCAACTCTTCTTTTACAACTTAAAAAAGGAAATGAGGATTCCTATCCGCCCCTATTTTTATATATTAAAATAAGTTTAAGATACGAAATCGTTGACTTTTTTTCGCCGAGTAATGATTAATAGTCATTTTTAAATTTATT
>CAZBGP010000244.1:472-2206 GCA_964491495.1 uncultured Lutibacter sp.
TCAATTGGTTTATAATAAATTATAATGATAATTTCTTAAGAAAATTTTGGTAGTTTGGATCGTTAGGGAACAATTGCACCAATTTAAGGACTGTTTTCCTGGCTTTTTCCAATTGATTGGTATTGGAATAATGGAATGCCAAAGCATACAGCAGACTCTCTTCGTTTGCATCAATTTTTAATCCGTTAAGCAATGTTTTTTCAGCGTTTAAAATGTCTCCTTTCTTATCATATAACAAACTTAAATTATAATAAATTCTGGTATTTTCAGGCATTAAAGTGTTCGCCTTTTTCATTTGTGCAATTGCCTCATCTATACGATTTAACTCGGCATACAACAAGGCCAGCGAATAATAGGCAGGACCGTATTTCGGTTCCTGTGAAATGACTATTTTGTAGGCACTTTCGGTTTTTTGGTATGATTTATTTCTGTAATATAAATTCGCCAGATTTAACCGCGCCTGATTGTTTAGATAATCTATTTGCAACGCATTTTCATAGCCTTTAATCGCCTTTGCCAAATTGCCTTGTTTTAACTCATAATTGGCGCCCGTTACCTGACCGGCAGAAAAATCGGCGTTGCTGTTTAAATACTGTGAAAATTCCTTTTTTACCCTTTGATAACTGTTTTTATATTTTACAGGGATGTTGGTTTCCGGCATCATTCCCAACGCGTAAAATGCTTTAATCCGAACACTTCTCTTATCGTCATTTAACAAAGGAAGAAAATTATTCAGATGGTCGGCATTGTTGAAGTTGCCCAAGACATCTATTGTTACGCCTCTTACCAAGGGCGATTCATCGTTTAATAAATCGATAAACTTTTGAACGAATTCATTTGCATTGTAATTGGTTAATGCCCTGACGGCAGAAGCCCTTACAATTTCCGGCTGATTTTTATTGTCTATCAATTCCAGCAAGCCAATGTCCCCATGAGGTGATCCTTTAATACCGGGTGCCAGTTTTTCGGAAAAATGGATGGAATCTACCGCGCCATATAATTTTTGAAAAGATGCCCAGGCCCATTCATTGCTTTTGTCCTTATGGCAAGTTGCGCAGGCATTTGGCGTATCGTATTTTAAAGTTAAATCGGGTCTTGGCACCCTAAAACTATGGTCTCTTCTAAAATCGTTGCCCATATAAAATTTTCCGGGCATATGGCAATTTACGCACTTTGAGGCATCAGTGTTCTCTTTGTGAAAATGATGTTTTGGGGTATCGTATTTTTGTGGAATATGACATTGCGCACATAATTTGTTCCCGTCAAATTTTAACTTTAGAGAATGCGAATTGTGGCAATTGTTGCAAGTGATGCCTTTTTGATACATTTTACTTTGAACAAAAGAACCATATTCGAAATTTTCATCCCTAATTTGTCCGTCCGCATAATAGATATTCTCCTGCAGCAACTGCGGAAAATAATGGTCGAGCATCGTGCCTTCAAAATTAAAGGTTGATGAAATCTGTTCTCTTCGCATATGGCATCGCGCGCATTGGTCCACCAAATCTTTTGGACTGGTTTTAAGGGTCATCAGCATCGTGCCGGAATCTTTATATTTATCGCCCAGTTTTTTAACGCTTTCCACATGTTCTTTCCCGGGACCGTGGCAAGCCTCACAACTAACGTTGATGATGGAAAATTTTGTATCGTAACTTTTTGTTTCCGGATTGTAGTTTTCTCTAACGTTGGTCGAATGGCAATCGGCGCACATATTGTTCCAGTTTAAGGCGCCTC
>CAZBGP010000245.1:0-2190 GCA_964491495.1 uncultured Lutibacter sp.
CTTCCTTAGATGCACTTAATATCAAAATCCCCTTAAAGAAATTTACAGAGAGCGCAATCACAAAACCCATAAGCATACCAAATACCTACAAGCGAACTGTCTCAAATTCACAAGGTTTTTTTGAATTTGCGCAATCACCCATTAAAGGAATCATCGCGGCTTCAGACATCATATTTTTGGTATTGATTATTGGCGGACTCATAGGCATTATGAATATGACTGGCGCTTTTGACGCTGGAATTTTTTGGCTGGTGAATAAATTAAAAGGTAAAGAATATATCTTAATCATTCTTACCACCACATTGGTTGCACTAGGAGGAACAACTTTTGGTTTTGCTGAAGAAACTTTGGCCTTCTTCCCCATTTTAATTCCTGTATTTATCGCCGCAAAATATGACGCTATGGTTGGACTGGCCTGTATTTTTTTGGGTTCTTCCGTTGGTTCCATGTGTTCCACCACAAATCCATTTTCAACCATCATTGCTTCTGATGCCGCTGGAATTAATTGGACAACCGGACTTGAAGGGAGAATTTTGATGTTTATAATTTGTGTAACAATCAGTATTTTATACATTTTACGCTACGCAAAAAAAGTTAAAAAAGACCCGACCAAATCTTTAATTTATGACCAGAAAGAAGTTATGGAATCTCATTTCGGGCAACTTTCAAAAGGAGAAATTGTTCCTTTAAATAACAAACTTAAACTCATATTGCTTGTGTTTTCAGCCTGTTTTATCATTATGATCATCGGTGTTGCATTGCTCGATTGGTGGTTTATAGAAATGACTTCGGTATTTTTAGTAGGCGCCATTGCCATCGGTTTTATCGCCAAAATTAACGAATCTGATTTTGTCAATGCATTTTCAAAAGGCGCAGGCGAATTGTTGGGCGTTGCCTTTATCATCGGAATTGCACGGGGCGTTTCCATATTAATGGATGACGGCCTCATTAGCGATACCGTACTTTACAATGCCAGCGCACTCACCGAAGGCATGAACAAAGGTGTTTTTGTGAATTCACTGTTCTTTATCTATAATGGCTTGTCGTTTTTTATTCCTTCATCTTCAGGAATGGCCGTGCTTACCATGCCTATTATTTCGCCTTTGGCAGATACCGTTGGCATTGGCAGGGAATTTATTGTGAATGCCTACCAATATGGCATGGGTTTGTTTGCCATCATCAATCCAACCGGACTTATTTTGGCTTCGCTTGCCATTGTGAAAATTGGTTTTGACAGATGGATAAAATTCGTGATGCCGTTGGTGATTGTCTTGATTTTGGTGACTATGATTGTGCTGAGTATTTCTGTTTATTAATTTATAAGAAATATGAAAAAATTTGCAATCACAACAATCCTTTTAATGGTTTTTAGCTGCTTTATAAATTGCAGCAGCGATGATAACAATTCTGATGGAGAAATTATTAAGGTTACGGCTACTATTTCCACTTCAGAAATATACACTTATAATTTAGGCAGTTTTGGCGATGAGGAAGGCGCTGCCATTCAAAAGCAGTCTGAAAATTTTGAAATAAGCAAGTTGGAAAGGACCTTTCCTTCCGGAGAAATTATTTACACTTATAAACCCAAATCCGGTTTCGTCGGAACCGATTATGTTGAGTTAAAAAAAAGCAGAGGTTCAAACGGGGCAAGTCCAAACACAAATATCAGCATCCTAAAAATAACGATTAAAGTCACCGCATAATTTTATTTTAAACTTCTGGCAATTGCCTTTGTTTTTCTGATTTTTCACTACTTTTGAAAAATAACGAAGTATTTTAAACGTATTGAAGCTGGTGGCAAACTACATTATAAACAACAAATTAGTCTGGCCAATTCATTCGATTTCTAAATAAGAATGTAAATTTAAAAACAATGAAGGGCGTTTTAACCATTTTGCTGCTGGTATTGTCGAACACATTTATGACCCTTGCCTGGTATGGCCACCTTAAATTTGCCGAATGGAAATGGTTCAACAAGTTAGGGCTTATTTCCATTGTTTTAATCAGTTGGGGCATCGCCTTATTTGAATATTCTTTTCAGGTTCCGGCCAACAGAATTGGCTTTCGGGGCAATGGCGGTCCGTTTTCTTTGCTACAATTAAAAATGATTCAGGAAGTGATTACGTTGGTTGTTTTTGCCGCTTTTTCGCTCATTGCTTTCAAAACAGAAACTTTTAGGCTCAACCATAT
>CAZBGP010000246.1:0-2182 GCA_964491495.1 uncultured Lutibacter sp.
GCAACAATTCCCAGGCGGTGTTTACCATTTCTTCTGTTCGTTTTTCAACAAAATTAGAACCGGCCCAAGGATCGACGGTTTTGGTTATTTTTGTTTCTTCCTGAATATAAATTTGAGTGTTGCGCGCAATTCTGGCAGAAAAATCGGTTGGCAAGGCTATGGCTTCATCGAGTGCATTGGTATGCAAACTTTGCGTACCGCCAAAGGCTGCTGCCATGGCTTCAATGGCTGTTCGTGCCACATTATTAAATGGATCCTGTTCGGTTAAACTCCAGCCGCTTGTTTGGCAATGGGTTCGCAAGACCAACGATTTCGGATTTTTTGGGTTGAATTCTTTCACCATTTTCGCCCACAACATACGTGCAGCCCTCATTTTTGCAATTTCACCGAAGTGATCCATGCCAATGGCCCAGAAAAAGGATAAGCGCGGCGCAAAAGTATCAATGTCCATTCCCGCTGCAATACCGGTTTTGATGTATTCCAATCCGTCGGCCAAAGTATAGGCCAATTCAATTTCGGGCGTGGCACCGGCTTCTTGCATATGATACCCCGAAATAGAAATTGAATTGAATTTCGGCATATTTTTGCTGGCATAATCAAATATGTCAGCGATAATTTTCATTGATGGTGTTGGCGGATAAATGTACGTATTGCGCACCATAAACTCTTTTAAAATATCATTTTGGATGGTGCCTTCCAACAATTTCTCAGAAACGCCTTGCTCTTTTGCGGCCACAATATAAAAGGCCAAGATGGGTAAAACAGCGCCATTCATGGTCATAGAAACCGACATTTGGTCAAGCGGAATTTGGTCGAAAAGCATTTTCATATCTTCCACCGAATCAATGGCCACACCGGCTTTGCCTACATCGCCTTGCACACGTTCGTGATCCGAATCGTAGCCGCGGTGCGTTGCCAAATCAAAAGCAACCGATAAGCCTTTTTGGCCTGCCGCCAAGTTTCTGCGGTAAAAAGCATTGCTTTCTTCGGCAGTTGAAAATCCGGCATACTGACGAATGGTCCAAGGCTGACGAACAAACATAGTGGAGTAAGGCCCTCTTAAATAAGGCACTATTCCTGCAACATAATTTTCGTGTTCGAAATTGGTTTCCTTTTCGGTTTGGCTGACAATTTTTAGTTGTGAAAAATCTTTACGCTTCATCTTTCAGTCTTTTTTGTTCTAATTTTTCTGACAACCTAACAGGAATTATTGGAATTATCAGGGTTTTTTGTGGATTTCTGGCAACAAAAGGATTCGCCTGTAAATCGTGTTTCATGCGGTCTTGCGCATTCGGATATTTGTTGGTTCCCAGTAAAACCAATTCGCCCGCATCAAATTGCGCTTGTTCTTTTTGCGCGTTTTCTTTTATTTTTCGCTGGATAATACCTTCTTTTAGTTGGGTTAAAAATCCGCCGCCTTTTTCAATTTCCTTAAAAACAGCCAACGCTTTTTCGGCTAGCTGCTTGGTGATGGATTCAATATAATAGGAATCTGTGGCAAAATGTTGGGCTTGCTTAAAATAACTTTCTTCTTTTAAAATCAGCAATTGGTTTCGCGCAATGCGATCTCCAAAATCATTGGAATCGTGAAATACCGCATCATAAGCACAATTTGAAATGGTGTTTGCAGCGCCTAAAATGGCGCTCATACTTTCGGTGGTGGTGCGCAGCATATTTACATTATAATCGTAAATGGTTTTGTTGCGCAAACTTGGTTCGGCAAAAACAATTGCGTTGGCATTGGTATCGTATTGGCTCAGTATTAAATTGTACACGTATTTAAAAGCCCTGATTTTCGAAATTTCGAAGAAATAATTGTTGCCGACAGCAAAATTAAATTGAATATTTTGGGCGATTTCTGTACCAAATCGGGTTAAATATTCGTTGGCAACCGCCAAGGCATAAGCAACTTGCTGTACGGTATTTGCGCCGGCATTTTGATAAATATCGGCATTGATGCCTAGTATAAATGCAGTCGGATTTTTATGAAGAATTGCTTCTAACGTTTTAAAATCGTCATTTAAGGATTTGTGCCAATTTCCGGTTCTTGCCAGCTTTCCTATAATATCAATATTGTAAAAAGCCGTTTCATGCTTTAATAACTCGGCAAGTTCATCAATAAAAGTATCGGATAAAAAATCAAAATGAAAATGAAATTCAATTTTTTTATCCAACAAGTTTT
>CAZBGP010000247.1:0-2180 GCA_964491495.1 uncultured Lutibacter sp.
TGCTTTTTTTTCTGGTCTCATTTGAGGAAAGAATAAAACTTCCTGAATAGAACTGTTGTTGGTCATAAACATCACCAATCGGTCGATGCCAATGCCAATTCCCGAGGTTGGCGGCATTCCGTATTCCAACGCGCGCAAAAAATCCTGATCTATAAACATCGCTTCATCATCGCCTTTTTCGGTCAATTTTAATTGTTCCTCAAAACGTTCGCGTTGTTCAATAGGATCGTTTAATTCGGAATAAGCATTTGCCAATTCCTTGCCGTTTACCATCAATTCAAAACGCTCGGTTAAAGCCGGATTGGAACGGTGTTCTTTGGTGAGCGGACTCATTTCTTTCGGATAATCGGTAATAAATGTTGGTTGAATATAGTAATGCTCGCATTTTGACCCGAACAATTCATCGATTAATTTACCAACGCCCATTGTTTCATCAACGGCAACACCCACTTTTTTACAAACTTCTTTCAAGGCATTTTCATCCATTCCTGCAACATCAAAACCGGTATGTATTTTTATGGCTTCCAAAATTGGCACTCTTGGATAAGGCGCTTTAAAACTCACCATATTTTCACCGATGTTAACTTCAGTGGTTCCATTGCTGTCCATCGCCACTTTTTCCAGCAGCTCTTCGGTCATATTCATCATCCAATGGTAATCTTTGTAAGCCACATACAATTCCATTACGGTAAATTCTGGATTGTGGGTTCTGTCCATTCCTTCATTTCTGAAATCTTTCGAGAACTCATAAACCGCATCAAATCCGCCAACAATCAATCTTTTTAGATACAATTCGTTTGCAATTCGCAAATACAACGGCATATCCAAGGCATTGTGATGTGTTTTAAAAGGACGTGCGGCAGCACCACCAGGAATTGGCTGTAATATTGGAGTTTCCACTTCCAGATAATCGCGTTTGTTGAAGAAATCTCGGATGGAATTCGTAATTTTTGTTCGTTTTATGAAAGTTTCTTTTACGTGATCGTTTACAATTAAATCGACATATCTTTGGCGATATCTTAATTCAGCATCAGAAAAAGCATCGTGCACTTTTCCGTCGGCATCCGTTTTAACTACAGGAAGCGGACGCAAACTTTTTGACAACACCGTCAACTCTTTTACATTTATTGATTCTTCTCCAACTTTCGTTTTAAAAACTTCGCCTTTAATGCCAATAATATCGCCCATATCCAATAATTTTTTGAATACGGTATTGTACATTGTTCCTTCAGCATCAGAAGAAATTTCATCGCGGTTGATGTAAATTTGCATTCTTCCGCTGGCATCTTTTAACTCGGCAAAAGAAGCTTTTCCCATAATTCTTCTGCTCATCATTCTCCCAGCCAAAACAACTTCTTTGCCTTCAAAACCGTCAAAATTTGTCAAGATTTCCTTTATGGTTGCGGTGGTTTTAAATTCTTCAGCAGGATAAGGGTTTATGCCCAATTCACGTAACTTTTGTAAGGATTCTCTTCTTATTATTTCAAGTGGCGATAATTGCATTTCAAGGTATTTTAAAATTACTTTTTATTGATAGGGAGCAAAGATACAATCAATTCAGAAAAATTGGCAATTTCGAAAGAAAAAGTGTTTGGAATTTGATATCAAATAAAAATTAATATATTTGCGTATCGCTGTGTTGGCGATTTAGTTGTGTTGTTTTGGCGTTTTTAACGCCAAGGTTTTTTAAACCAATGGAAAGCTTCCCGATATCCGGGACGCTTTTTTTATTTTATGACAGGTTGTATTTATTCAGAAATTCCAAAAAAAGCATCTTTGTATTCCCAAAAAGTCGCAATATACATTCCGGCAAACACCAAACAAACCGCCAATTTAAGCAAGGTTGAAGATAAAAATCCGATAAACGAACCAACAGCCGCTTTAAAAGCTTTCTTAGAATCTTTGTGATCTTTTAGAAGTTCGCCAAAAAAAGCACCCAAAAACGGACCAAGAATAATTCCCAGCGGACCGAAAAAAATCCCGAAAATAAGTCCGACCATAGCGCCATTTACCCCGTAATTGCTGCCGCCGAATTTTTTTGTTCCAAGTATTGGCAGCACATAATCTATAATAGAAACCAATATGGCAATGCCTAAAGTAATTCCTAAAACTGTCCAGTCAATTGGTATTGCTTCCGTCAAATAGAGCAGGAGCAGTCCAAACCAACTGGCCAAAGGTCC
>CAZBGP010000248.1:0-2140 GCA_964491495.1 uncultured Lutibacter sp.
TTACAGAAAAAGATCATCAGACTAGACTTTTTTGTTACTTTTTTGGGCGATGCAACTGCGCAGCACATCACGATTTCCAATAAAAAATAGAAAAGGGATGAGTAAAAAAGTAAAGAACACGTTGCGACTGTAGCAACCTGTCCCGAACTAACGCAATCTCATAAGAAAGTTGTTGCGAACTACCATAATGTCCCTAACCAACCTATTGTGAACCACCAAAATTAAATTCCCCTCTTGAGAGGGGTAGGGGTGTGTAAAAAATCCTTAATTTTATCGTTTACAACAAAACCACCCTATGAACAAAAAAATATGGCTGTCTCCCCCGCATATGTCGGGAAAAGAGATGAAATATATACAGGAAGCTTTCGATACCAATTGGATTGCGCCACTTGGCCCCAATGTAAACGAGTTTGAAAATACCCTGCAATCTTATTTAGGGGTTAACAATTTTGTTGCGGCACTAAGTTCAGGCACTGCAGCCATTCATCTGGGATTAATACTGGCAGGGGTAAAACAGGGCGATGAGGTATTCTGCCAAAGTTTTACCTTCTCCGCATCGGCCAACCCCATAAAATACCAGGGTGCCACACCGGTCTTTATCGACAGTGAAGCAGAAACCTGGAATATGTGTCCGAAAGTGTTAGAAACTGCCATTCTCGACAGATTAAAAAAAGGCAAAAAACCAAAGGCGATCATTGTGGTCGATTCTTACGGAATGCCTGCAAAATGGGATGAGATTGCTGCAATAGCAAAAAAATACAGCCTCTTTTTAATGGAAGATGCTGCAAGCGCTTTGGGAAGCACCTATAAAAACCAAAAATGCGGCACTTTGGGTAACATCGGCGTGTTGTCATTTAACGGCAACAAAATCATCACCACTTCCGGTGGCGGGGCATTGGTTGCAAAAACAAAGGAAATTAAGGACAAAGCGGTGTTTTTTGCAACCCAGTCCAGAGACCATGCGCCACATTACCAGCACAGTGAAATTGGCTACAATTACCGAATGAGCAATATTGTGGCAGGCATCGGCCGCGGACAAATGGAAGTATTAGACGGCCATATTGCCTTGCGCAGGGCCATGCACGATTTTTATGTTGCTTATTTCAAAGACATCAAAGGCGTCACCGTATTTACCGAACCCACTGCCGATTATTTTTCAAACCACTGGCTCACTGCCATACTGGTAAACCCAAAACAAACCGGCGGAAAAACACGCGAAGACCTCCGTTTGGCCCTGGATGCTGCAAACATCGAAAGCCGCCCCTTATGGAAACCGATGCACCTGCAGCCCGTTTTCGCAAACGACCCCTATTATGGCGGCACCATAAGCGAATCCCTTTTCCAAAACGGCCTCTGCCTGCCTTCCGGCTCCAACCTCACCAGCGAAGATCGTGACAGAATCAAACAGGTATTGGATAATTTTTTTTTAGCCCCCTAACCCCCGAAGAGCGAATTGATATTGAAAAGATTTAAATTGCTTTAATTAAATCTCGTAAAACTATTTTCTCCCTTTAGGGCGGGGTAAAAAAATAGTTTAAGCACAACCAACGCATAAACACCTCTAGAACCGCGTCATTGCGAGGAGGATTACTGAAGCGCAGCTTCAGCAATACGAAGCCTGTGCCGAATTTATTTCGGTATGGCAACCTGTCCCGAACTAACGAAATCATCTAAGCAATTATTAGGTACTCGTTGCAAACGAGCACCAGAGATGTGTCAATAAATTTTTTTTACCAGATAGCATATGTATATAAATAAAAATCAAAATATAATTTAAACCCAAATCAAAGGAGCCCGTCATATGATTTTTTTCGTTGTAAAATATTTAAAACGTCATCCTGAACTTGTTTACTCACTATTTTTATTGTTTTTTTGGAGTTCGTGAATCTTCGATTTCAGGATCTCACGAATTGAAGTTTCAATCATAATGGCCGACGGAGCAACCTGTTGAGAACTAACGCAATCCCTTAAGAAAGTTATCCGCGTTACAAACGCTACATTTTAAAAGCCAATTTATTAGGTACTCGTTGCAAACGAGCACCAGAGACCGAGGTTAAAAGTAAAAATGTGTAAGCTGAAATGTCAAAACGAAAACAAATTTCGTCATTGCGGGACAGAGCGTAAAAAAAACAGCTGGTAG
>CAZBGP010000249.1:0-2128 GCA_964491495.1 uncultured Lutibacter sp.
CTTCCAATTTACCGGTTCCGATAAACGTTTTTGGATTAGGTGTATCCAACTTCTTGACAAATCTTTTTACGGCTTTTCCACCTGCGGTAAGCGTTAAAAATTCGAGTTCATCCAAATATTCATTGCATTTCTCTTCATTTTGATATTGGGTAATCAATCCTATCAAAACAACTTTTTCCGTATTATCCTCTATAATTTCAGTCATAATCATAATAGCCGGAAGCTATATTTATGTTAAAAAATTGATGCAAAAAAATTTTCTGCCAATTTTATGTCTTTTTGTTTAATACGCAAAGATACAAATTACCAAGTTCAATTTTGATTTTGTGCCGCGGCCTTTTATTTAAATTGATTGCCGGTTTCAATAAGAAAAAATCACCCGAAAATCCTAAATTTAATCCGACTTCTCGTCCAATCAAATTTTATTGTAATTTGCGGCCGGTTTTTTATCAGACAAAATCCTTAAAACCAAAGAAACTTTATACCGAAGAAAACCTATGAAAAAATTTTCAGTAAAGGAAATTAACCAGCTCTTAAAAGGCACTTTGGTTGGAGATACCAGCCACCAAATAAGCGGACCGGAACAATTGGAAAAAGCCGGAAACAACCATATTTCATTTATTGGGAGCAAAAAATATGTACGCTTGTGGGAAACCTCAAAAGCCAGTGCTGCCATAGTGAATGAAGACCTGGACTTTAAACCTGGCGAAAATCGTGCCTTGATTAAAGTAAAAAATGCCGACTTGGCGATGGCCCGATTGCTTGAAGTTTTCAGTCCGGATTTACCAGTTTTTGAGGAAGAAATTCACGCAACTGCTGTTGTTCACGCTTCAGCAACAATTGGAAAAAATTGTAAAATTGGGGCAAACTGTTATGTCGGAAAAAACGTGGTGTTGGGTGATGATGTTGTTTTGTATCCAAATGTGACCATTTTTGATGAAACCAGTATTGGAAACGGAACAGTGATTTGGTCGGGGACGGTAATTCGGGAACGAAGTGAAATAGGCAGTTTTTGCATTTTTCATCTTAACGTAAGCATTGGCGGAGACGGATTTGGTTATTGCGCGAGCGAAGACGGCCGAGGTTTGGTGAAAATTCCGCACATCGGCAATGTGGTGATTGGAAATTATGTAGAGATAGGCTCAAATTCTTGCGTGGATCGCGGCAAGTTCAGCGCTACACAAATTGGCGACGGCTGTAAAATTGACAATTTGGTGCAAATTGCGCACAATAGCGTTATGGGGCGCTCTTGCATTATGGCTGGCCACAGTGGTTTGGCAGGTTCTGTTACCCTTGGCGACGGCGTTATTATTGGCGGAAGCGCTTCTATTAAAGACCACGTAACTGTGCACTCTGGCGCCGTGGTGGCAGGCGGTTCTGGCGTGATGAGTGATGTTGAAGCGGGCAAAACGGTGTTGGGCTATCCGGCGCAGGATTCAAGAGAAATGTTGAAACAATGGGCTGCTTTGCGACGACTTGTAAAGTAAAAAAGCGATAACGTTTCAAAAAAATAACCATTTTAAAGGTTTAGATATATAAATAATTGCGGGTATAAACCCGCAATTATTTTAAAACTCAAAAATTACTTTGCCGCGGCCAAGTTTGGCAATCTCTTTTAGGTTATTGACGGTTAAGTTTTCAGTATTTTTAACATTAATAATGGCTCCTGATCTTTCTGCAAGAATTGCGAAGTCGTTTAGTTCGGATACGGTGAATAACGTCGCGTCTAAATTCATTCCGCCACCCAATCTAATGATGTCTTTTAAGTCGGTAATTGTTTTTTTCATTTTCCTTTTTTAAAATTTCATATTTAATTTTTTTTTTGACTATAACCAACTGTAACCCGCCATTAAAAAGTTTATCATTTTTTATTATTGGGACGGTCATAACTATCAATTATTAATCGGATTTTTTGCTAAAAGGCAAAACAGCCAATCATATATTTAGCCAACAAAACACAAACGTTTAAGCCAATGCTTTAAATAAAAATGGGGGAAATTGTAGCAATTTTTTTTATCCTTTTATTAGCGCCATAAAGTTATGTATTTTAAGTTAACAGCCAAAAAATATTCTTAAAATATTTAAAAACACCCAGTTAATGCCGTTTGTAAAAGCTAACGGCAGTCAA
>CAZBGP010000250.1:0-2063 GCA_964491495.1 uncultured Lutibacter sp.
CAATGTTGCCGCACAATCTATTTTGACCGAAACGGAATTTTTCGGCGGAAGCATTGTCGATTTAATTCAGGCTCGTGCGGTAAATGAAACCATTCCTATTTTAAGAAAAGATTTTATTGTGGACGGATTTCAAATTGTGGAAGCAAAAGCGATTGGCGCCGATGCCATTTTGCTGATTGCGGCCTGTTTGACAAAAGAAGAATTAAAAAATTACGGCAAGTTGGCCGAAGATTTGGGGATGGAAGTGCTGTACGAAGTGCATAACCAGGAAGAATTGGATAAAATTGACTTGAACCATAAAATCATCGGCATTAACAATCGGAATCTTAAAACTTTTGAAGTCGATTTAGAGCATTCCATAGGCTTGATAAAAAACATTCCGGAGAATTGCATCAAAGTTTCTGAAAGCGGCATCAGCGATCCAAGAATTATAACCGGACTTAAAGAATATGGGTTTCAAGGGTTTTTAATTGGCGAAACTTTTATGAAAACGGAAAATCCGGGATTGGCGTGTTTGGAGTTTATTTCTCAAATCAGATAAAATGAAGATTAAAGTTTGTGGTATGCGTGACAAAGAAAATATTTCAGGGTTAATGACTTTGAAACCGGATTATATCGGATTTATATTTTACGCGCAATCAAAACGCTATGCTGCCGATTTTCCCCAAATTGAAATTCCTTCAAACATTAAAAAAGTGGGCGTTTTTGTCAATGAAACAATCGAAGAAATTATTGAAAAAGCAAACAAACACACATTGGATTTTGTGCAATTGCACGGCGATGAAACTTCTGAATATTGCGAAAAATTGGCATTAAAAAATATAAAAATCATCAAGGCATTTTCTGTCGATGAAAATTTTGATTTTTCAGCAACAAAACCTTTTGAAAAGTGTGTTTCTCTTTTTTTATTCGACACAAAAGGAAAGAATTACGGAGGAAATGGCGTCAAATTCAATTGGGAGTTGCTTCAAAATTATACAGGAAAAACACCTTTTTTGTTGAGCGGAGGCATCAGCAAAAATGATTCGGAAGAAATTATGAAATTTAAACATCCAGCATTTTTGGGAATCGACATCAACAGCGGATTTGAATTGGAACCCGGGTTGAAAAACATCAAAGAAATTAAAGAATTTAAAAGTTTATTAGTATGAGCTATTTTGTAGACAAAAAAGGTTATTACGGAGAATTTGGCGGGGCTTTTATCCCCGAAATGCTGTATCCGAATGTGAAAGAATTGGAGGATAATTATTTGAAAATTATGCAAGAGCCTTCTTTTCAAGAAGAATTTCAGGATTTGCTGAAGGAATATGTAGGCAGGCCAACGCCCTTATATTTTGCAAAACGATTGTCGGAAAAGTACCAGACAAAAATTTACTTAAAACGAGAAGATTTGTGTCATACCGGAGCCCATAAGATAAATAACACCATCGGACAAATATTGGTGGCGAAAAAGTTGGGAAAAACCAGAGTGATAGCCGAAACTGGCGCAGGGCAGCACGGTGTTGCAACAGCTACGGTTTGTGCTTTGATGGGTATTGAATGCGTGGTTTATATGGGCGAAATTGACATTGCGCGCCAAGCGCCAAACGTGGCCCGAATGAAAATGTTGGGCGCTAAAGTGGTGCCGGCATTGTCGGGCAGCAGAACGCTAAAAGATGCCACAAATGAAGCGATTCGCGATTGGATCAACAATCCGGTAAACACACACTACATCATTGGCTCGGTAGTTGGGCCGCATCCGTATCCCGATATGGTGGCGCGTTTTCAATCGGTAATTTCAGAAGAAATTAAAAAACAATTGTTGGAAAAGGAACAAACCGAAAATCCGGATTATGTGATTGCCTGCGTGGGCGGAGGAAGCAATGCCGCAGGCGCTTTTTATCATTATTTGGATGAAGAAAAGGTAAATTTAATCGCCGTTGAAGCAGCCGGTTTGGGGATACATTCCGGTGAAAGTGCCGCAACCAGCATTTTGGGAAAAGAAGGCGTGATTCACGGAAGCAAAACATTGTTGATGCAAAGTGAGGACGGACAAATAACGGAGCCTTATTCTATTTCAGCAG
>CAZBGP010000251.1:0-1443 GCA_964491495.1 uncultured Lutibacter sp.
AGATTATATCTGTATAACCATACATCTCGGGTCGATTATTATTATTTAAATCATCTATTGGTAAAGGGGCCCACCAAAGATTTGCAATTTCCACTTGTTGCCAGAATTTAAACATATTGTTAAACACTATTGATGCTATGGATAGGTTTGGGATAAGAAATTTAATATTCTCCTCATCAGCAACCGTTTATGGTTTGCCGGACAGTTTTCCGCTAAACGAAAATTCTACAACAAAAAGACCAACATCGCCTTATGGCAATACCAAAAAAATTGGAGAAGAAATAATCGAAGATTTTTCAAAAGCAGCAAAAAACTTTAAAGCAATTTCATTAAGATATTTTAACCCAATTGGAGCGCACAGCTCTGGTAATTTAGGCGAAACGCCTACTGGAATTCCAAATAATCTAATGCCATTTATCACGCAAACAGCTTTAGGGCTAAGAGATGAGCTTAAAATATTCGGCTGTAAGAGACTACATTCATGTGGTGGATCTTGCAAAGGCACATGTGCTGGCATTGCAAAGATTGATACGAAATGAGGTAAATGAGAATTTTGAAATTTTTAACATTGGGACAGGAATTGGGTACTCAGTTCTAGATGTAATAGCTTCATTTGAGAAAACAACAAAACAAAAATTAAATTATTCATTTGTCTCAAGAAGAGAAGGGGATGTGCCAATTTTATATGCAAGTACCTCTAAAGCAAAAGAAGAATTAAATTGGAATCCTACATTAACACTGGATGATATGACAAAATCATCTTGGGAATGGGAAAAGAAAGGGAATATTTAATTTGAAAATTGTATTATAAAATTAATTAAAAGTAATGGTTCATCAAATTAAAGTAATAAAGCTTATAAATTCAAATGGGTTAGAATTACAAGTTTCTAATTTTGGAGCTGCCATAATAAGCTTAATGGTACCCGATAAAAATAAAGAACTCATAAATGTGGTTGTTGGTTTGGAATCTGCCGAAGATTATACCAAACCGTTATATTTAGAAAAAGGGTTGTATTTAGGTAGTTCAGTTGGAAGATATGCCGGTAGAATTTCTAGAGGATGCTTTAAAGTTAATGATGAGGTATATCCAATTCATCATGAAAACGGTGTTCACTTACATGGTGGAAAAATTGGATTTGATAAAAAATATTGGGAAGTTGTAAGTCTAAATGAAGGAAGAAACCCACAAGTAACATTATCTTGTTTCAGCGAACATTTAGAGGAAGGCTATCCTGGGAATTTAAAAACTTTTGTAACCTATCAGCTTAGCGAAGATAATGAAGTCAAAATTACTTATAAAGCATCAACCGATGCTGAAACACACATTAATTTAACCAATCATTCTTATTTTAATTTAGATGGAAAGGGCACTATTTTAGATCATAAATTATTAATTAATAGTTCAAATTATTTAGAGGTAGATGAACAATTAATTCCTTCAGG
>CAZBGP010000251.1:1453-2048 GCA_964491495.1 uncultured Lutibacter sp.
CTAGCTTCTGTGATTAAAAAAAACAGGGTGCTCAATGAACACCCGTTTTGACAGAAATGAGATATCACTGCTAGGAAGAGAGGATTTTAGAGGTTTTGATGACACTTTTGTATTAGGGGATGGCAAATTAAAAGCGTTATTAATGTCTCCAAAAACAGGAATACAAATGGGAGTTTATACCAATCAACCTGCAAGTGTGGTTTATACACCGGTAAAATTACCAGATTTGGCTTATAAAAATGGAGTCAGTTATTCTAAATTTTCAGCTATTTGTTTTGAAACTCAGAATTTTCCAGATGCGCCTAATAATAAGATATTTCCGTCTTCTAGATTAAAACCAGGGGAAGAATATATTAATGAAACGATATTTCAATTTAGTATAATTTAAAAAATGAATTACCTTGCAGATATTAAAAAAACGCCATTGAATAATGTCAAATACAAATTAGGATTCCTTAAGATGATTAAATTTAAAATCTCAAATAAAACAGTTAGCGTTTTCTTTAATTTACTATTTTATTGTTTCATTATCGCTGTCTTTTTTTCTTGCAAAGAGGCGCCAACCTACGAAAGTATCGGCCAAAACGACCAAGGT
>CAZBGP010000252.1:0-2025 GCA_964491495.1 uncultured Lutibacter sp.
CTGCTCCTGGTCATGGGTGCCATCACAATCCTATTTTTTAATTCCAGTCCGTTTTTAGTGTATGGCTGCAAAAATGCTTGTTTATTTTCCATGGCTTATTTTAATTTGATGATTTCAATATTTTAAATATTAACATTTAAAATAAAATTATTTTAGACCAAATTTAATATTTTTGTTTACCATAAACAACAATAACGCTTTCTTTTAAATGCCAATAATTCATCATTTCTTTTCTTTATTTAAGTTTTATAATCAAATTAAAATTTATTGATATCATTTAAAATCTGAAAAAAAATGACTATCTTAGAGTTGCTAAAATTTAAACAATAATTAGTTGAAATGTTAATATTGAACATTTTACAGATTGAAATTTCATCTTTTCCATAAGCAAAATAAAAATTCGGAACACCATTCAACCATCGTAAATTTAGATACTCATGGTACAAATTGTAAAAACACTGATTCCTCTCCCAACAAAAATAAAATTTTCTGTGTTGGAAATCCTTCAATACACAGTACTGATTTCTTTGGTGCTTTATTTTGGTAAAACCCTATTTATTCCGCTAAGTTTTTCATTACTAGTTAGCTTTATATTGTATCCGATTTGCAAGTGGCTGGAAAAAAAAGGCATCAATAAAATGGGAAGCATTTTATTGGCTATATCTTCCATATTTATACTGTTTGGAGCCATTATTTACTTGCTGTTTTTACAAATAGAGGGTTTTTTACAGGAATGGCACTTGTTTAAAGTTAAGTTCTCAGAATCCTTCATGCAATTGTATGCTTTTCTTGAAGAACGATATGGCATTAATACTGATGATTTATCAAAGCTTCCCGAAAATTTACTTAAAGGTTCAGGATCACAAATTTTCGGATTTTTGATGAATACGGCTTATTCCATTTCTATGTCGGCATTTTTCCTTATAATTATTCCTGTTTTTTCTACACTCATTCTTTATTATCGGGAAATGCTTACAAATGTGCTGTACAAAATTTTTCCTGCGGATAAAAAAGAATCAATACACGAAATACTTCTTGAAACTATTCAGTCTTATTATAATTTTGTGAAAGGAATGTTGTTGGTGTATTTAATAGTGGGTATTTTAAATAGTGTAGGATTGACAATTCTAGGCATTCCGCACCCTTTTATGTTCGGTTTTATTGCCTCAATTTTAACATTTATTCCATATGCCGGAATCATTATTTCCTCGCTTTTGCCTATAATAGTTTCCTGGGTAACTTTTGATTCTATCTGGTATCCTGTTGGCGTCATATTGATTTTTGCTTTCGTTCAATTGCTGGAAGCCAACATTATATTTCCTTTGGCAGTGGGAAACCGATTAAAAATAAATCCGCTTGTCATTATTATTATGATTATTGCCGGCGGAATTTTATGGGGAGCGGCAGGAATGATTTTATTTATTCCATTTATCAGCATCATAAAATTAATTGCCGACCGCACAGAAAGTCTTAAAACACTGGCTTTATTATTGGGAAGTGACAGTCCTCCAAAGAAAAAACGTGGTTTATTTTTTAGGAAAAAGGTATAATTGCTAATTAGCTAAAAGATAAAAATCTCAATATTTCATTCATTTTTTACTAATTGCAATTACCAACTTATTGGCCGGTAATCTTTTAAGAATTTTCCGCACCAATGTTTCCCTGTGTTGATGCCATCAAAAAGCGGATCCATAACCCGTGCAGCGCCATCAACAATGTCAAGCGGCGGCTGAAAATCGTGCAGTTCTTGTTTCATTTTTGCCAATTCCATCGGATCTTCATCTATCACCCAGCCGGTATCAACTGCATTCATGAAAATTCCGTCTTTCGCTAAAGTTCCTGAGGATGTGTGCGTTAACATATTCAAAGCAGCCTTGGCCATATTCGTATGTGGATGTCTGTCTTCTTTGAAAGATGGATAAAATTTTCCTTCCATCGCAGAAACATTGATGATGTGTTTTTGCCCTGTGTTGTCTTTTTTCATCACTTCAGAAAGTCGGTTGCACAACACAAACGGCGCTACAG
>CAZBGP010000253.1:0-1965 GCA_964491495.1 uncultured Lutibacter sp.
CCGGTTATCACGGATTGGTGTACCACGAAGCCTTGGGAAATGCCGCTTTTATTGCCAAAGTGCGTGTGGAAGGTTTGCGCGATTACGGCGCGGCGTTGAGTCCGTTCAATGCGTTCCAGATTATCCAGGGATTGGAAACCTTGCCGATCCGGATTAAAAAACACAGTGAAAATGCCTTGGCGTTGGCCGAATGGCTTGAAAATCAGCAGGAAGTTTCCTGGGTAAATTATCCCGGATTGAAATCGAGCAAATACTACGATTTAGGTCAGAAATATTTGCCGGAAGGACAAAGCGGCGTGGTGACTTTTGGCTTGAAAGGCGGATTTGAAGCAGCCAAAACGGTGGCCGATGAAACCAAACTCTTCTCGCTTTTGGCCAATATTGGTGATACCAAATCATTGATTATTCATCCGGCAAGCACCACACACCAGCAATTGTCGGATGACGAACAGGTGGCAACAGGCGTTTCAAAAGATTTAATTCGTCTTTCTGTTGGGATTGAAGATTTGGCGGATTTGAAGCAGGATTTGAAAGCTGCTTTCGATAAAATTTAAGCAACAAGGAATATGCAAAGTTTTACCCAATTTCGCTAAATTTCTTTGTGTAACTTGGTGGCTCTTGGTGAAGCTCCGTGTAATTAAAAGCTGTTTCACAAAGATTCACAAAGGAAAAAAAGAGGTTCACAAAGTTTTTTGCACAATAAATTATTGGCTAATTGAATCAATTTGCATTAGGGATTGCAGTGGAAAACCTTTTTTGAGGTTTTTACCGAAAAAAAGTTTGTAACGAAAAGCCCGGCCCGAAGGGAAATGCCAATACAACTAGGAAAGCAAATTTGTTGATTTTTTAAACGAAATGTGACGATTTGTTAAATTAATTAAAAGTATTGTTTAAGAAAAATTTAATGCATTAATTTGCGGTTCAGTTCATAAACGTATTGAAAAGTGTTATTAAGAAAGGCAGAGGGATTAGACCCGTTGAAGCCTTAGCAACCCTTTGCCCGGCAAAGAAGGTGCTAAATTCTACCAAATTGGATAGATAACAAACCGAAATTACTGCCCGTAAATTTTGCCTTTCTTAAATAATGCTATCAATAATGTTGGATCAAAAATTTTGATTTGACCATTTTAAAATAGTATTGATGAATTCATTAAAATACATAACGGTACCCGATTTTGCTTCCGAAGACGGAAAAATATCCGCGGATGTGAAGCTTTCTTACCAATTGTTTGGGCAGGAATTGCATTCGGCGCCGGTGGTGTTGATCAACCACGCGTTGACCGGAAATTCTGATGTGGCCGGCGAATTAGGCTGGTGGAAAAGCATTGTGGGCGATTCAAAATTAATCGACACCAAAAAATATACGGTGCTGGCTTTCGACATTCCCGGAAACGGCTACAAAACCACCGAAATTCTATTTGACTACGATGCGTTTTCGGCCTATGACATTGCAAAACTTTTTGGTTTGGCCGTGCAGCAATTGCAAATTTCAAAACTGTACGCCGCTATCGGCAGTTCGTTGGGCGGCGGAATTGCTTGGGAAATGGCGATTTTATTTCCAGATCTGATTGAAAATTTAATTCCGGTGGCTTCCGACTGGAAAGCATCGGACTGGATTTTAGGGCATAATAAAGTGCAATTTCAAATTTTGGAAAATTCAAAAAAACCGTTGCACGACGCGCGGATGATGGCGATGCTTTTTTACAGGAGTCCGGCCTCATTTCAGTCGCGTTTCAACAGAACGGTAAACACCAATTTGGGCATGTACAATATTGAAAGCTGGCTGCTGCACCACGGAAAAAAACTGGAAAGCCGTTTTACCTTGCACGCTTATAAAGTGATGACACACTTGCTGAGTTCCGTTGATATTTCCAAAAAATTTGAAAGTATCGAAGATGCTTTTGAACAGCTGAAATCGAAAGTGATTATGATTGGCATCGACTCCGATTTGTTTTTTGGTGCCGA
>CAZBGP010000254.1:0-1957 GCA_964491495.1 uncultured Lutibacter sp.
TGTTAATTTTTATTAAATTTAATATTAGATAAATAATGATTCCCCATATTCCAAATGTCAATAAATTTGGAAATATAAGCAAGAATAAAGGTGTTTTGTTTCTTGGCGCCCACATAGTTCTTTGATCAAACGTTGACTCATCAACCACATGCTTACCAATCGGGGCTTTAACTATTGTTTTTACAGTACCAAATTCTTCACTTTCACTCAAAATTACTTCAATAGCCAGTATTCCATCTACACCAGGTATTCCTTCTGGTATAGATACAAGTATTGTGCCATCCTCGTCAGTTTCATTAAATTCTTCACCAATTGGTAAGCTTTTAAATAACCGTTGAATCTGAACTTTTAATGATTGGCCAATGAGTAAACTGTCAGTTGATTTATCTGTTAGTGTTGCAGTGACATAATTAATACTGTCTATGGTTACAAGTTTTGCTTCAATAGATGCATCTTTAAACACGATACTTTTAGAAGCATCTGAAAACGCATCATTTCCTGCAAATGAAACGTCTATGTTGTACGTGTTTGATGAATCAGGCTTAATCATATTTAAATCTTTAAGCTTAAATCGACTTTTACCTTGCATGTTGGTAATAGTTTTACCTATTTCCACTTGTTCATCGCCAACCAAATTATAAATGATTAATTCAATTTTAGAAACATTTACATTTTCGTCATTTACTTTTGCTGTGGCTTGTAAGTCAAAATAAGAACCTTCGTTCATGATTTTAACATATTCAGCTTTTAATCTTACCCTGTCCTGTGCAAATACAGAAGTGCATAAAAACACACTTAATACAACAAGAAAAAAGTGGCGTTTTATCATTTGATTTCTCATGATTTAGTAGTTTTATTAAGTTCTAATGCTTCTTGTTCGTCAGCGGTTTTTTGAATAGGTACAATAGGAACGTATCTAACCAGAATAGTGATAATTAGCAGCGCCATAGCCAATGTTCCTATTGTTATGGCCCACTCGTGAAGGCTTGGGAAGTAATGACGCCATTCTTCCGGCACACCTTGTATTGGTAAAAATGGATGTAATAAGGTAGGTGTAACAATTAAGTAACGTTTCCACCAAGAACCGGCAACAACCAATAAACCAATCAAAAACATAGGTAATGGTTTTCTTCCTTTTTTAAATAATAAAACAATAACCGGTATAACCAAACCTCCAACAATTACAAACCAAAATAATGGGGCATAGTCTCCAACAAATAAAACGTTTATATGTGTAGTTGCACCTTTTTTTGAAGTAAGCTGCGGTATTAAGTATTCATTTAAGTTGAAGTATAAGTAAATTAAACATACCAAGACTAAAAATTTACCCAATTTATCAAAATGAAGGTCAGTAATATAGTCTTCTAGTTTATAAACTTTTTGAAGAACATACACAACGCATACCAAGGCGCCAATACCGGCTACAGATGCTCCCGAAATAAAATAGGCACCTAAGTTGGTGCTGTCCCAACCAACCCTGTATAAAGTTGAAAATAACCAGGCATCAATAGTCTGTAACATGAAACCTACAGGAATAATTAAAATGGCAATAAGATGAATTGATTTTGTTTGAATTGCTTTTTGGGCATCACTGCCTGTCCAATTCAATGAAAGTCTTTTATACCATTTGCTTAGTGTTGGTTTTGTGTCTTGATAATATTTGCCCAACAGTCCAAAATCTGGTAACAAAGGGAAATACAATAACAATAAGCAAACCATCATAGAGGTAGGTATGATGATAACGTCCCAGGTGATAGGGGATTGCATTCTAGCGTGAATAAATAAATTTAACAATCGATCGGGTCTTCCCATATCAATGGTGATGGTAATCCCTGCCATAATAATGGATGCTACAGCAATAATCTCAGCAATTCTAACAATAGGTGTTCTCCAGTTATTGTTGGTAAGTCTTAAAGCGGCAACATTTAACAAATCTTGTGGCATTTCAATTTCAAAT
>CAZBGP010000255.1:0-1948 GCA_964491495.1 uncultured Lutibacter sp.
TTTTTATGGCATCGGCAGTTTTTAAAATATCTTTGCTGAACGCTGAATCGGCGCTCACGGATGGTATTTTAAGCAGTTCAATTAACTCGGTAATAAATCGGTCTTTATGCTGATTTACGTATGATTTTATATTTTTCATGAGTATAAATTTATAAGTTCAAATTTACGCAATTTTTATTTGATTGAATTTATTGAAAAAAGAGTACGATGTACTTTGCAATTTGTAAGTATTGTGTATATTTGCACCCACAATAATGCGGGCGTGGTGAAATTGGTAGACACGCCAGACTTAGGATCTGGTGCCGCGAGGTTTGAGAGTTCGAGTCTCTCCGCCCGCACAAAAAGCTCTTCGGAAATCGAGGGGCTTTTTTTGTGGAAAAAAATTTGATTTGGAAAAATAATGATTGGAGCCAAGGCAAGGATTGTTGCCCGCGCAGAAAGCGCTATCGGAAACACAGAGCATTGTTTAGAATCTTATTTTTTTAATTATAAAGAATTAATATCCTTTCATTCCTTTTTTTTGTCCGCTGCCTTTTGAACGTTGTTCATTCCCTTGCATATTTTCAGAAGTTTTAGGCTTTAAATCATTTTGTTTTTTTTCTTGATATTTTATCCATGAATTATATTCTTTTGGAGTTAGCTGTTTAATGAAAATGGAATTTATTAATACCTGTTGCTCCTGAATTTTTTCTCTTATTGGTTTAAGCATCTCATTTGCTTGAATTTTTGCATCTTTCAAAGTGATATTATCCTGATTTAACATCGCTTCATTATTCTTTTTATCTAAGAAGGTTTTAACATTGGAAAATGTTTCATAATTAAATGCCTTTAGTTCATTTATTTTGTTGTTATACCTTGATATTGCTTTTGTGATTACTTGATGCTTTGTGGTTTCTTTGACTTTTATTTTCTTAAGTACTTCATCAGCATCATACATAAAAATTCCTGCCATATTTTCTGGATTCGTTTGAGGTTTTGCCGTTTGACCGCCCTGTGATTGGTGTGAAGAATTTTGTTTATTGCCTTTTTGTTGTGAAAAGAGTGAAGTTACATTCACAAGAATGCAAAATAGGCTTAAAAGAAGGGATATTTTTTTCATAAAAGGGAAACTTAGTTATAGGTACTTTAACAATTGTTGATTATTGGAATGAATTTTTAATTTTCAAATCTAATGTTTAAATAGAAAATGAAATGTAACATTGTTATTGTTCACATTTTTTAAACTAATTTTTTCTGTAATTGTGCTGTAAATTCATTTTATTAATTAGGCATTTGTTAACGATAAATTTAGTATGTTAGCGTACTAATATATATAATAGCTACATTATTTAGCCCTGTTAATGAAAGAAATTGATTTTATCGGCTCCGAAAACGTTGTAATTATGGAATCTTCAAAAAAAATATCATTATTGAGGGATCTGTCAATTAATGAAGAGGTTTTGTGTTATCTGCCACAATCAACTAAAAAATTCATTTTAATTCAAAAAAAAATTAAGGCTATTAATCATTACAGTATTTTTAGTAAAAATTTTAAAGCTATGCCAAGAGAAATTTCAACAAGAATCAATAACTAAATACTAATAAAATATCATGACTGCACATTTCGGATTTTGGGATTATTTCGTTTTTATAGCGTATGCTGTATTAATTTTAGGAGTAGGTTTATGGGTTTCCAGAGACAAAAAGGGACATCAAAAAACTGCCGAAGATTATTTTTTGGCAAGTAAATCATTGCCTTGGTGGGCGATCGGTGCTTCATTAATAGCGGCAAATATTTCGGCAGAACAGTTTATCGGAATGTCGGGTTCAGGTTTTGCTTTGGGATTGGCAATTGCCTCCTATGAATGGATGGCGGCTATCACTTTAATTATTGTTGGAAAATTCTTTTTGCCAATTTTTATTGAAAAAGGATTGTATACCATTCCCGAATTTGTTGAAAAACGATTTT
>CAZBGP010000256.1:0-1938 GCA_964491495.1 uncultured Lutibacter sp.
TTTTTCTACCACAAAGGGCACAAAGGTTTTTCACAAAGGGCACTATTTATTTTTTTATTCAATCATTTTCTTTGTGTTTCATTGTTTTGTTTTTTTAAATATTCCCGATTGAGGATACACCTCTTTAAATTTAAAGGCTTTTAGTATTTCTCTCTCGGCTTCACCGCAAATAAGCAAACCATCTTCAGCAAGAGAATCACTTATTTTATCGATAATTATCTTTTGATAGGCCGGTTTGTAATAGAATAAAATATTGGCGCACAGTACCAGGTCAAAATCGCCGTAAATGCTTTCCGGCGGACTGCTTTGTTTGCTTAAAAGGTCGAAGACAGAAAACTCACAATATTTCTTCAGCTCGGGTATTAAAGCATAAGAATTACCTGTCTGAATAAACCATTTTTCAAATTGCTTTAGGGTTACATGACCGACAGATTCTTTATGATACTTGCCTAAACGAGCTATATCCACCTGTTTTTCGTCCTGGTCGGTTCCAAATATGCGGTATCTCATTTCAACATGCTGCCCTATGAGGTTTTCCAATATCATGGCCAGGCTATAGGGTTCTTGGCCACCGGCACAGGCCGCCGACCAAATCCGTATTTCTTTGCTGTTGTTATTTCTTTTGCGAAATAACATCTCTGGCAATACAATATTTTCCAAAACAGAAAAGGTAAGTTTATTTCGGAAAAACTCACTATAGCTTACCTGAAATAATCCACTAAAAAGCGCAGCTTCTTTTTCGTTTTCATCCACGAAACAACTATAATCCGTTATATTAAGGCATCCCGTTAAATCAATCCGCTTTAAAATGGTCTTTTTCACAAACGATTCATCAAACATCGAAATATCCATTCCATGTTTATTCATAAACAGTTCAGCCATATTTCGATTCATTCCGCTCATATTTTATGCCTTATTATTGCCTTTTTTATTCAACTATCTTATACTTATTGTCCTCACCCAACTTATTCAGCAAATTATTTACCTCCTTTTTTAATGCTACCATAGTTATTTCGCGACCGACAATAAGTTTGTGAAAGCGTTCCAATTCATCTACCTTGGCTAAGAGCGCTTCCTCTGTCTTTTTCCGTTCGGTAATTTCTTGTGACGCTCCCCATAATCCTATTATTTTATTGTTATCATCTAAAACGGCTTCGCCGCGTACCCACATCCAACCGCTGCTGTTATCTTTTCGTATCGTTTTAAGTTCAAGCTCATAAGGAATTCCTTCTTCACGTGTTTTTGCTAATGATGTTGATAAAATTTCCCAACTTTCGGGAGTAAACAATTTCATGTGTTCGGTATAGGGTGGTGGCGGTAATGTAGGGTCAAAACCATACATTTTATACAATTCTTTTGTCCAAACTACTTCATTTGTATTTACATCAAGATACCAACTTCCAAGATGTGCAATTTCTTGCGCTTTTAATAATTCAATTTCAGAGATCCGGTATTTTTCTTCACTTTCTCTTAATGCCTGTTCTGCTAGCTTCCGGTCTGTAATGTCGACTGAAAATGCCGTGGTTCCAATAATTTCGTTTTTGTCGTTGAAAATAGGATTGTATCTTGTTTCAAAATACGACTTTTTAATAGCGCCATATTCCTCAATGGTGATATGACTTTCACCTTTTTGTGCTTTCTCGTAATTTATTTTCGCTTTTAATCTGTCTTCTTCGGTAGTGATACATGCCAATAAATTCATTCCAATTTCTATAGCTTGTCCGTATGTTTGAAGCATTGTTAATCTATGAAATTCATTAAAATACAGATAGTTATAATTTTTATCTATGGAAAGAATAATCATGTCTTTTGGACTTTCGATGCTGGATTGCAGCATAATCGCAGCCTTTTTTAACCGCTCCTCCGCTTTCTTTTGTTCCGTAATGTTTGCACTAAAGCCATACCAGGTAATGCTTCCGTCGGGCAGCTTTTCTGGGG
>CAZBGP010000257.1:0-1936 GCA_964491495.1 uncultured Lutibacter sp.
TTTTCGGGGTTCATGATTCCTATTTGGCTTTTTTTATAATCTTTGGTATTTCTTGTGATGATGATATCAATTTCTCCGTTTAATTCTGCTGAATAATTTTGCAGCGCATCTTCAAAGTCTTTAAATTCTGAATTTAATGCAACAATGATCGCATTTTTGTCTATCACAAGCACTTCCAATATCGACATTAATATTTTTAATTTTTCGATTACTTTCTCCTGTTTTGCTTTTTGGCTTAACAAATAATAGACATTGCTTATAATGACGGGTGTCACAAACCCTATAACGGCTTTTTTTTCACAAAAAGACAGCACTTTTGCGGCATTTTCAGAAAATGGCTCCCTGTCAAAAAAGAGATCAAGAATGACATCGGTATCTATTAAAATTCGCTTCATTCGGTTATAAATATTTTTCAGCTAACTTTTTGGCCAATTCTTGTTTATAATCAAAATCCTGGTCTGAATGAAAAGTACTTTTTAAAGATTTAACAATGGGTGTCAATTCAATTTTGTTTTCACTTTGCTCTTTTACCAATACCTTTAAATAATTTTCTATAATGCTTGATAAGCTTTTTTCCTTATTTTTAGCATATTTTTTTGCTTTTTCAATAACCGAATCATCAATTGTCAAAGTTAATTTAGTGCTCATTTTTTTTAATTTTTATGATACAAATATAAATAAAAAAACAATAACACGTGTTAATTATTTTATAAAACCACGTGTATTTAGTTGTTGGTTATTGGTTGTCGGTTGTCTGTTATTGGCCTTGCTGTCAAGGGAATGTTGAATTATCTTGTGATCAAATTTAATTTAAACTTTTGGCTTATTAGTATTTAATTTTATAAAAACGTTCCAGCTTTACACAACTGATAACTGACAACTCACAACTGATAACTTTTAACTTTTTTTAAGAATTTCCTCAAAATACGCAATTGTTTTGCCAAGGCCTTCTTCCAGCTGGATTTTAGGTTCCCAGCCGTTTAGTTTTTCTTTGGCGAGTTCAATGTTTGGCTGGCGTTGTTTGGGATCGTCTTTTGGCAAGGGCATAAACACTATTTTAGAAGATGAACCCACCAATTTGATGATGGTATTCGCCAGTTGCAGCATGGTAAACTCGTTGGGATTTCCCAAATTCACCGGACCCGTAAAATTGGGGTCGGCGTTCATCATTCGAACCATCCCTTCCACCAAATCATCTACATATTGAAATGAGCGTGTTTGCAGCCCATCGCCGTATATGGTGATGTTTTCGCCCTTTAAGGCTTGTACGATAAAATTAGAAACCACCCGGCCGTCGTTCACATTCATATTGGGTCCGTAAGTGTTGAAAATACGGATGATTTTTATGGCCACCTGGTTTTGACGGTGGTAATCCATAAACAGGGTCTCCGCGCATCTTTTGCCTTCATCGTAACAGGACCTGATGCCAATAGGATTCACATTGCCCCAATAGGCTTCCGTTTGCGGATGCACAATAGGGTCTCCATAAACTTCACTGGTGCTTGCCTGCAGTATTTTTGCATTGAGCCGTTTGGCCAGACCCAGCATATTGATGGCGCCCATGATGGAGGTTTGTATGGTTTTAATGGGATCGTGCTGGTAGTAAATGGGGCTCGCCGGACAAGCCAGGTTGTAAATTTCATCCACTTCGGCAAAATAGGGCTGAATGATGTCGTGCCGCACCAATTCAAAAAACGGATTTGCCGTTAACCCTATGATGTTGCTTTTGTTGCTTGAAAAATAATTGTCGAGACAAATGACTTCGTTGCCTTCGTTCAGTAGTCTTTCACACAAATGTGATCCGATGAAGCCGGCACCTCCGGTTACTAGTATTTTTTTCATTAATTAATTTTTTATATCAGGTAGCTGGTATTTCAATCTATGTTTTTTGTTCTTTTACTTTTTTTCATTGATAAAAAAAGTAACAAAAAAATCT
>CAZBGP010000258.1:0-1927 GCA_964491495.1 uncultured Lutibacter sp.
AAAAATTTGGATCCTGATGATACACATATTCAACATCGTTTGCGCGGTTTCTTACAGGATTTGCAAAAAATACGGCGACACTGTTATTGGGCAATTTAGCACGAAGCTGCTCCCGCCTTTCCGCATGAAATTCTTTTTTTAAAAAATCTTGCGGCGTTTCATTTTGTTGGGCAAAGCCAGTTGAAAAAATGAAAAGAAATAAAAGTGATTTTAGGCTGAAGAATTTCATGAGTTGATGTTGTTGTTTAATAAATCCAAATATAAAATAAATAGTAAACAATTTAATGTTATAAGTTGAAATGTTATTTGTTAAAAGTTAGATATTAAATATTAGAAGTTAGAAGTTAGATATTAAATATTAAAAGTTAGATATTAAATATTAGAAGTTAAATATTAAAAGTTTGTTATTAAAAGTTGAAATGTTGAGATGCTATTTGTTATAAGTTAAACTTTAAATACACGAAGTTAAAATGTTAATTTTAAATTATTCATTATTAATTCAATGCGCGTATTCTATGATATAAACCAAGTGAAAATCATAAAAAATTAATTCAATCCAAATTTGTTTTAACCGCAAGGAACGCAAAGAAAAAACGCAAAGTTCGCAAAGAAAATTCGACATTTTAAAATTCTAAAATCGTAATACAAAAATCGTAAATCATTTGCGTTAGGGGTTGAAGAGGAAAACCTTTTTACGCTTTTTCAGCGAAAAAAGTTTGGAACGGAAAACCCGACCGCCAGCTGGCGGGGAACGCCAAAATAATTATTAGTATTAAATTAATGGATTCAGCAAAAAAAATAAGCAATTAAAGATTTTATCTTAAAAAGGTAATTTAATACCAATGCTATTCTTGAATAATTCGTATTTTAGCGAAACAAAACAATTTTAGATGAAACGAGCCTCACAAATTTTGATACACAAAAGAATGTTTAATGGCGAACTGCATCTGTACCAATAAAAAATAAATAATAAACAGATGAAAAATACTGCTTTAACTCATATTCACGAGTCTTTAGGTGCTAAAATGGTGCCGTTTGCAGGCTATATGATGCCTGTACAATATGAAGGAATAAATATAGAACATGAAACCGTTAGAAATGGTGTTGGTGTTTTTGATGTTTCGCACATGGGAGAATTTCACTTGAAAGGAAAAAATGCCTTGGCATTGATTCAAAAAGTGACCTCAAACGATGGATCTGTATTGGTTGACGGGAAAATTCAATACAGCTGTTTGCCAAATAATGACGGCGGTATTGTGGATGATTTATTGGTTTACAGAATCACTGAAGATCATTATTTCTTGGTGGTGAATGCTTCAAATATTGAAAAAGACTGGAATTGGATTTCTTCACACAATGATTTGGGTGTTGATATGACGAATGTTTCTGATGAATTGTCATTATTGGCCGTTCAAGGTCCGAAAGCTTCGGAAGCGCTTCAATCTTTGACCAATATTGATTTAGCTGCAATGGAATATTACACGGTTAAAATTGGCACTTTTGCAGGAATTGAAGATGTAATTATTTCAGCTACAGGATATACCGGTTCTGGCGGATTTGAAATTTATATGAAAAACAAAGATGCCGAACACATTTGGAACGCTGTTTTTAAAGCAGGCGAAAAATTTGGAATTAAACCAATTGGTTTGGCAGCCCGCGATACCTTGCGTTTGGAAATGGGTTTTTGTTTGTACGGAAACGACATTAATGACACTACCTCGCCTATTGAAGCAGGTTTGGGATGGATAACAAAATTCACAAAAGACTTCACCAATGCTGAAGCATTGAAAAAACAAAAAGAAGAAGGCGTTTCTAAAAAATTGGTTGCTTTTGAAGTTATCGAAAAAGCGGTTCCGCGCCACGATTACGAAATTGTGAATGAAACCGGAGAAAATATTGGCGTTGTAACATCGGGAACTATGAGTCC
>CAZBGP010000259.1:0-1917 GCA_964491495.1 uncultured Lutibacter sp.
CTAAATTTTACATCAATAATGGTATCTTCTTTAATTTCTTTGGATAAGGCATCCATGATAATAATTTTTCGCCAGTCCGATCCGCCTTCAGAAATGGAATAAGCCACCATATTTCCGTCTTTTGAAAAGGAAAGCTCGCCCAATGAGGTGGTTCCGTCTTCAGAAAAAGTATTGGGGTCTAGAAAAACCTCAGGCGTTTCGTCATTTTTTTGACGGTACAACACATACTGATTTTGCAGTCCGTTATTTTTATAAAAATAATGGTAGTCGCCTTCTTTAAATGGTGCGCCAATTTTTTCGTAATTCCATAATTTTTCCAGGCGGTTTTTTAAGGCTTCGCGGTAAGGAATTTTTGATAAATAATCAAAAGTAAGGTTGTTTTGGGCAATTACCCAAGCCGCAGTTTCGGCCGACATGTCGTCTTCCAGCCAACGATATGGATCTTTTACTGCTGTTCCGAAGTAATTTGTGATGGTGTCAACTTTTTTGGTTGCTGGATATTTCAAGGTTGTTGTGTTTTTATTGGATTCAGAATTTTTGCAGGAAATCATTAAAACGCAAATCAATGTTAAAATAGAAAATGGTTTCATTTTTTGTTGGATTTTTAGACATGAACAAAACTAATCAAAAAAAGACATATCCAATTGAATATGTCTTTTTGTTATTTTGAATTTTAAAGGTTAAAACAATGTTTTAAATTTTTTCCAATTGGCATAAATTAAAACCACATTTAAAACAGCAACCACAGCGGCTGCGGCAATTCCTGCGGGCGCCAAAGCCAAATGGAATAACACAATGTTTACGGAGATTATGGCCGTAAGCACCAGGGCCAATCCGCTCCATTTATTGATTATTAATAACACGCCGGCAACAATTTCCGTGATGGCAATAAGAGGAATCATATAGCCGGTTGCAAATAATGCGCTGAAAAAATCAGCTGGAGGGCCTTCCATTGGTGGACTCGGTATAAATTGAAGAAATTTGTTTGTGCCGAATACCAGCAAGATTAATCCTAACAAAAGACGCAGGACCATGGTTAATTTTGGATTCATAGTTCGTAAATTTTAGTTAATGGTTAATTATTAGGTCGTTAAAATACAAATTTTCTTACATAGGTAACATAAGTTACCTCAATTTTGAATGAAATGACGTCACTTTGTACCGAATAAAAAACGGCATAAAAATTGCTGAATTACAATTATTAAATTTTAAAAGATGACAGAATTATTGACAAAAGAAACTTTTTTAGAAAAAGTTTTTGATTTCGAAAAAAATAAAGATTGGAAGTTTGAAGGCGATGTGCCTTGTATTATCGACTTTTATGCAGATTGGTGTGGACCGTGTAAAATGGTAGCACCGGTTTTAGAAGAATTAAGCAATGAATATGAAGGAAAATTAAACATTTATAAAGTGGATACCGAGGTTGAACAGGAATTGGCTGCAGCATTTGGCATCAGAAGCATTCCATCAATGTTGTTTGTTCCTAAAGATGAAGCACCTCAAATGGCGCAAGGTGCCATGCCAAAACACGATTTGGTAAAAATTATTGCTGATGTTTTAAAGGTTTCAAAATAAACCTCAAAAAACCCCAAAAAAGAAAAGCTGCAAATTTTGCGGCTTTTTTGTTGATAAAGGCTCCTTAATAACCCAGAAGGGAAAACAAATTGAATGATAAAATTTAAAAACGGCAATGAAGTCTTCTGATTGTTTTGGCCTATTTTAATTTGTAAGAAAGTTTAAAGTCTTTTTTCTCTATTCTCTATTCTTTTTTCTATTTATAATTTTAGAATTATCTTTACTATGTATTGATTTACAATTTGAAGTAACATAAATACCAAATTTCATCGAAAAAAAGACAATAGATATGAAAAAAGCATTTAAAATAATTGGAATCATCTTATTGGTTTTTGCCATAGC
>CAZBGP010000260.1:0-893 GCA_964491495.1 uncultured Lutibacter sp.
AATCCAAGGCTTGACTTTTTTGGTTCGTTTTTGTGTCAAGACAAAAATGAACAAACATGGTAAAATTTCAAATCATTTAAATTAAAAATAATTCTATGAAAACACCACACATTAAAACCGAAGGTACCTCAAATTTTCAAATCGGAGAACTGAAAAACAACATCGTTCACTACGATTTTGAAAAAATAATAGCCTACCTCAACATCAAAGGCTGTCTGATTTTCGATAAAAATTTCAGACTCTACAAAGAAGACGAACCTTTGCTTTTTAAACTATGCTGCTACTACATCCAGGATCACTGGACCTGCGCCAAAATGGGAATTGACACCAACAAAGGCTTGTTACTTTCGGGCCCTGTTGGATGCGGAAAAACATCGCTGATGAAATTATTGCCCTATTTGGCGCCACACAAAACAAACTACGAAATCATCCCAACGCGAAACATTGTTTTCAATTTCAATGCTGCCGGATTTGAAGTTCTGGAAAAATATAACGACACCAAAAACTACTGTTTCGATGATCTTGGCGTTGAACCAACCGGTTGCCATTACACCAAAGAATGCAATGTAATGGGAGAAATTTTGCTTTCGCGCTATGATATTTTCAAAACCAAAAACACAAAAACGCACATCACCACCAACCTCAACGCTGAAGAACTTGAAGCACGCTACGGCAGTCGCGTTAGAAGCAGAATGAGGGAAATGTTTAACCTTATAAGTTTTGATCAAACTTCTGTTGATAAGAGATAGTAAGGTTAAACATCCACGAACACCAAAAAAATTGAGTGATTAACTGCGAAGCACATCACGAACACCTCTAAAAAAATAAAAAAGGGGTGATTAAAAATGAACAAACATTAAAGGAATGGGTATCTTATTTTGCAAGAGTGCCGA
>CAZBGP010000260.1:903-1907 GCA_964491495.1 uncultured Lutibacter sp.
TTCACGAATACAGAAACCAATAAAAAGGGGATGAGTAGATGTTCAACTTAATTTGCTTTGATAGTTCCACTACCGACAAACGTAAATAAATTCATAGTACTAAACTTGTTTCAAAGCCTTATCCTTAATAAATCTAAAAATTGTCCAGTTTTTTAATTAATAAACTGGACAATTTTGCTACATTTGTGTAAAATTAAGTTAGTGAAAACATCTGATTACATAGAAGATAAGATAAATAAACTGCCAAAGGGCTATGTATTCACCTACATAGACTTTATATCAGAGGTGACAAAACGGGAAGCCATTATTAAACACCTAAATAGAATGGTGGTTTCCGGTAAAATTGAAAAACTCTCAAAAGGTAAATATTACAAACCTCAAAGTACCGTTTTTGGCAACCTGTTACCCGAGCAAAATCAAATTGTAAAAGATTTACTTGAAAAAAACGGAAAGCTATTCGGGTATATTACAGGATACAGCTATTACAATGCGATGGGTTTTACAACACAAGTAAGCAATGTAATCCAGATTGCTAAAAATGAAACCAGACCTTCTTTACAGCGCGGTCGATTTAAAGTGGCATTTATTAAACAAAAAAACACCATCACAAAGCAAAATGTTCCATTACTCAGATTGCTGGATGCAATTCGTTTTATAAAAGACATTCCGGATGCAACTATTGATAATTCCTGCAGTCGTTTGCTAAAATTACTTACCGACTTTACGCAAGAAGAACAGGAACAAATAAAAAAACTGGCATTGAAATACCCATCGTCAACAAGAGCGCTGTTAGGTGCATTATTTCAACAGATAGACAGCAATCAAAATACTGTGATGCTTCAAAAGTCTTTAAACCCGATAACAACCTATAATTTATCGGTTTCTGAATCAATTTTACCAACAGCAAAAAACTGGAATATAAAATGAACCTTCACCAAAATAGCGCCTTATTTAAAGATGCCGTAAAGTTTACGGCAGCTCAAAAAGGAATACTTGATATTTAT
>CAZBGP010000261.1:0-1890 GCA_964491495.1 uncultured Lutibacter sp.
CATACGCATACCTCGGACTTGGTTTAAGCGAACCGGGATATTATCAGTTTTCTGCCTTACAAAATGTGGCGGAAGTAACAGAAGCGTATACATTTTTGTTTGCCAATTTTATGGCAGTATTGATCTTATCACTTTTAACGGGTATTTATTTTGCCGTCAGAAATGCCAAAAAACGGGGGTTGCCTGTTTGGGACGCCACCGCATCCCGACTTTTGATCAATATGATGATTCCGTTGGCGGCAGGCGGCATTTATTGCCTCATTTTATTTTATCATGGCCATTTGGAGTTAATGGCTCCGGCCACCTTAATTTTTTACGGATTGGCGTTAATCAATGCCAGTAAATATGCCATAAACGAAATTCGTTATTTGGGCATTATTGAAGTGGCGGTTGGCCTTATGGCATCGTTTTTTGTGGAGTACGGACTGCTTTTTTGGGCATTTGGATTTGGGTTGCTGCATATGGTTTACGGAATAAAAATTTACTTTAAACACGAGCGGTGAAAAATTATATCGAGGATTTAAATAAGGCATTTGAAAGCAGGATGCGGTTGGGCATTATGTCAATCCTCATGGTGAATGACTTTGTCGATTTTTCCGCGCTCAAAGAGCAGTTGCAAGTTACCGACGGTAATTTGGCAAGCCATTTAAGTGCTTTGGAAAAACTGGAATATGTAGCCGTCAAAAAACAATTTATTGGAAAAAAACCAAACACTTCATACGCCGCAACAGTCGCAGGAAAAAAAGCTTTTGGTGAACATCTTGATGCGCTTGAGCGGTTAATTAACCTTACAAGTTAACTATAATTAAATCGATTTTAAACAACAAAGTACTTCTAAAACTTACTTACTATGGTAGCAACAACCGAAACCCATTTGGGGGATGAATTGAGCAATTTGAAAGCTGAAATTATTCAAAACCTCGACAATCCAAGGCAACTCGAAAAATTATACCGAAAAAATAAAACAGCTTTCCAACTGGATTTTAATGCCATTTATCCAACCATAAAAGAAAATTCAACCGCGCAAATTTGGAGCGAAAGACTCAATTATCCGCAGGAAGAAATATTTTGGGGCCAAAAAAACGACCTTATTTTTGTGGGCGTTGCGATTTTCATCGCTGGACTTATTGCGCAAATCCCGCAATTTTTCAGTATTGATGAGGATTTCTTTTTCCCTCGAAATATCGGTTTTATCGTATTTCCTATGCTCGCAGCCTATTTTGCATATAAACACAATCTCAAAATCAATAAACTGCTGTTTCCGCTCATCGCTATTTTGTTGTCGGTATTTTACATTAATTTTTTGCCCGATAACGATAAAAGCGACTCCATTATTCTGGCCTTCATTCATTTGCCAATATTTTTATGGACCGTTGTGGGCTATACTTTTGTGGGCGGAAATTTAAATGACACCCATAAAAAAATCGATTTTCTCCGCTTTAACGGTGATTTTGTGGTAATGACAGCCGTGATGGTGCTTTCTGGAATTTTATTTACCGGGATTACCATCGGATTATTCGAATTAATCGGCCTAAAAATAGCAGATTTTTTTGCACAGCATATTGCAGTTTGGGGAGCCCCTGCCATTCCAATTTTGGCAACCTATTTGGTTCAAAACAACCCGCAATTGGTGAATAAAATTTCTCCTGTAATTGCAAAAATATTTACGCCCATCGTTTTTGTGACACTCTTAATTTTTCTGTCAGCCATCATTTACACAGGGAAAAACCCCTACAACGACCGTAATTTTTTATTAATATTCAATGCATTATTGATCGGCGTTATGGCCATCATTCTATTTTCCGTAACCGCTGCAACCAAAAACGCCAACCAAAAACTGAACCTGTTGTTTTTATTCGGACTTTCCGCACTCACCATTATTTTAAATGG
>CAZBGP010000262.1:0-1882 GCA_964491495.1 uncultured Lutibacter sp.
GCGCAAAGTTGGAACCAGTTTTTATTTTTTTATAAATTTTTGATTTTCTATAATATCCACATATTTTTCAAAACCAATCTTTTTGGCAATAATTGTTTTTTCGGCATCCAATAAATACAAAACAGGTGTTTGAAACACATTGTAAAGTGTTTGAAAATCGACTTCCTCTTTAGAATAATTTCCATAAACCACAGTTGATGGCTGCACGTGCATCCAATCGTGGAGTTGCTCTTTTTCAATAAATTCCTTCCAATCTTTCTCCATATCCTTGTTGATGTTCACGGCGTACACTTTAATGTTTTTTTGTTTCCAAACTTCCTCATACATTTTTTTTATTTTTGGCAATTCCATGGTGCAATGTCCGCAATTTGGATCCCAAAAAATCAATGCCAAATAGGTTGCCTTCACATCATACAAATTGTTGTTGGAGCCATTTAAGGAAGTCATAAATAAATTTGGCGCCTTATTGCCTATTAAATTGTCTTTCATAAACTTATAAGAAAAACTTAAGGACAATTTTTGCTTTTCCGTTAACCATCCGTAGGTTTTATTTAAAAAATACTTATTATAAATATTGATAAAAACCCTATCGAGTCCCATAATTTTTGGATCGGCATATTTATTTACAAAATACAGACTTAGGTAAGAAAACATCTCATTTTCCATTGACCCAGTTTTATCTAAAATATTAAAAACTTCCTTGGTAATTTCATCAGGAACCGCAGCCACAAATGTGGTAAAATACGTGTCTATTTTATTTTCCAAAAAAGGAGAACGCAGCATACGACTATCACTAAAATCGAGGTCTTTTATTAAATTGTTTTTTGCGTAACTTAAACTGTCCTGCCTGCTTTTTAAAGGTATTGCCGCATTTTCAAAGTCGAAAAAGGTATCCAAAGGCTGGGACAATTTAAAAAAAAGTGCCAAAACGCTTGTTGGGTTGTTGTTGCTATAATCGTTTTTATATTGCTTGATGGCTGCATTTATGGCCAACATATTTTCTTTTACGGCCAAACTGTCTGATGCCGATTTTTGAAGCGCCAAACTTTCCTGCAACGCTTTTAAGGCAAGCATTTTATTTTTAAGAAAAAAATTAAAATCAAAAAAATCCTGGTTGGTTTTAGAGTTGCTTACCTTATTTACATCCGCTTCATTTAAGCTCTTTTTAATTGAAAATTGTTGCGTGTCATCCATCATAAATTCCATCACAATACTTTTTTCATTGTCAACCAATAAATAAATGCCTTCAGTATATTTTTTATCCTTTTTAAAAACAACGCGGCCCGAGGCGTTTGCTTTGGCCGAATCCAATAAAACAGTGTATTTGCCGTAATAACCGGCCAAATAATAGTTGTTGTTTATAAAAGAAGGCGCTTCAAAGCTTATTTCACTTTCGCTCTTTTCTTGCGCGATGATTGAAACCTGAAAACACACAAAAAGTGCAAACACTACATATTTTTTCATCAAAAAATTGGTTTTAGGCGACATTGTTACTTTGTACTAGCCACAAAAGTAATTTTTTTTAAGTTATTGGCAACTGAAAATATTATTTGCCAAATCACGAAATTTTTTAACTATTGATAAAAAATTTAAAGTTAAAAACTTAGTTATTAGCATATTAAGATTTAAACCGTCCTATGTTTTTTTGGCAGTAAAGAACTAATTTTAAGACTACATTTAAAATTATTAAATAAAATCAAGGTGTTGTTAACAATATTAACAAGTTATTAACAATATTTTACTATTTTTGAAGCAACTAATTAAACTACCAAACCCATATATTGGTAACAAAATCATAGCAATGCTACATTTCGCCCCAAATTCTGCAAAAAGAGTTCTATTCTTACTTCTTACCTCATTCATAATATTCAATTCATTTTCA
>CAZBGP010000263.1:0-1879 GCA_964491495.1 uncultured Lutibacter sp.
TTTCTATTTATATACTATATTTACAAGAATCAAATTTAGTATGATGGCAGGTATTTCATTGGAAAATATTTCTGAATTACACCACCTCGAACTGTTGGCAAAACAGGTGGTGGAAGGATTTATTACCGGCATGCACAAAAGCCCGTTTCACGGTTTTTCTGTTGAATTTGCGGAACACATCAATTACAACCAGGGCGAAAGCACCCGCCACATCGACTGGAAATTATACGCAAAAACCAAAAAGCTGTTTGTAAAACGCTACGAGGAAGAAACCAATTTGCGTTGCCATTTAATTATCGACAATTCGGCTTCCATGCACTTTCCGGTGGTTAAAAACCCCTCATTGGAGAACTTGACAAAAATTGCGTTTTCGGCGATCGCCTCCGCTGCCTTAATGGAATTGTTAAAACGCCAGCGGGATGCTGTCGGACTCAGTATTTACAGTGATGTCAATGAGTATTATGCACCGGCAAAAGGAAGTGAGCGCCACCGGAGGATGGTGATGGCCCATTTGGAAGATTTGTTGGCGCAACCTTCCAAAAAAACAACCGAAACCTATAAATTTTTGCACGAAATAGCCGAAAAAATAAGCAGAAGGTCGCTTGTTTTTTTGTTTACGGATATGTTTCAGACCAACAGAAGCGAAAAAGAGTTGTTTGAGGCCCTTCGGCATCTGAAACACAACAAACATGAAGTTGTTTTGTTCCATACCTTCGACGGAAAGCTGGAACTGGAGTTCGATTTTGGGGATTCACCCAAAAAATTTGTGGATGTGGAGACAGGGGAACAGCTAAATTTATACGCCTCATCGGTGAAAAAAAACTACAAAACGGCGATGGAAACCTATTTTAATGACTTGAAGTTGAAGTGTATGCAGTACAAAATAGATTATGTGCCCGTTGATATCAATAAAGGGTTTAATCAGATCCTCATTTCTTATTTAACAAGCAGAAAAAGATTTTTATAATATTTATTGGAAAAACCTTTGCCAATACAAAAAACGCTGTTATATTTGCATCCGCTAAGAGCAACGGTTTGGTAGTTCAGCTGGTTAGAATACCTGCCTGTCACGCAGGGGGTCGCGGGTTCGAGTCCCGTCCAGACCGCAAAAAGCCTGATAATCATATGATTATCAGGCTTTTTCATTTACAATGATTTTTTTTGAACACAACTGTCAATACAATGCGCTTATTGAATACCATAGCGCAAACCACCTGCAACAATTTAGAAAAATTTAGGGATTTAATTTTGAAAAGGAGAAGAGAGAATGAAAAAATTAAATATCGTAATTTTTTAGAAATTTCTGAAACGCCATAGGTTTTAATTTCCGGGCCTCACAATGCGCCACATAGGTGTTATAATTTTTTCTTGCAAAGTTTTGTAAAGCTTCAGAATTAATAGGTGTCAAAATTTTTTTTTGTTTCAAAATCAGAGAAATTTCGGTTAGTAGAAGCTTTTTATAACCTTTAAAAGGATTATTTTAAATAAAAAAATAAATGTAAAAAACACTTTTCATAAATGCAAAAAAAATACCATTTATTTTAATAATCAAGCATTTAAATGATAATAAATTTACCATTTGTTTACAAATATGCGTTTTTTGATTAGAAATATTTATTATTAAAAAAGCTGCTTTGCCAATTATTTGAACTTCAGCAAATGGGCCTATGACTAAAACCAATCACAAAATTTTAAAGCAATCAAATAAAATGGTAGCTTTATGTTGGGCAGGGTTCTATTTCAGCCTGAATGATTTGGCTCAGACTATTGAAATTACACAATAAATAGTTAATTTCGCATATCGCTTTAAATTTGAGCGGTTAAGAAAGGCGATGAACCATCATTTGTAGTAAAATGCCTATTAAATAAAACAGAAAAC
>CAZBGP010000264.1:0-1865 GCA_964491495.1 uncultured Lutibacter sp.
GATGGTGCTGATTATTGATATGACCATTAGAAGAGAAACTGAAAAAAAAATAGATACGTTAACTGTTGATCTTACGGAAAAAGTTAAAACAGGAACTGCCAAATTGGAAAAAACCATAGCAAAATTAAAGGAAGTCAATCTCAATTATAAAAAAGAAATACAACGAAGAATTAAAATAGAGGGTAAAATTAATGATGCATTAAAAAAAGAAAGAGAACTAAATGAACTAAAATCTAAATTTTTATCGCTGGTTTCCCATGAATTTAAAACGCCTTTAAGCGGAATTTTAACCTCCACCATTTTATTGGAAAAATACCAACTCACCGAAGAACAAGAAAAAAGAGACAAACATTTAAAAAAAATTACAGAAAAAGTACATTATTTAAATAGTATTTTAAACGATTTTATATCCTTAGAACGTTTAGATTCGAGCAATGAAAATTATAAATTCAAGACTTTTAATTTAAGCAAAGTAATTAATGAAGTGGTTTACAACGCCAATATGCTATTAAAAAGCGGGCAACACATTAATATTCCGCTAAACTCAGCCGATTACGTGCTTTTTCAGGATGAAAAAATTTTAGAACTTATATTGTCTGTCTTAATTTATAATGCCATAAAATATTCACCCGAGAACTCGGAAATTGATTTAGAAATTTCAACAGACACAAAAAATATTATTTTTACAATTAAAGATCAAGGGATGGGAATTCCAAAAAATGATCAAAAATTTGTGTACAATCGCTATTTTAGAGCAGAGAATGTGCTAAATATTCAGGGAACAGGCATCGGTTTAAATATTGTTAAAGAACATTTGAAAAACTTAGGCGGAACCATTAATTTTATAAGTACCGAAAATAAAGGTTCTGTATTTTTTGTTGAACTGCCATTAATTAAAGAATTATGAAAAAGGTTTTATTAATTGAGGATGATGCAGTGGTAAGGGAAAACACTGCTGAACTTTTGGAATTGGCCAATTACAAAGTTTTTACGGCCGCAAATGGCAAAATTGGTGTTTCAGAAGCTAAAAAACAACTGCCGGACATCATTTTATGCGATATTATGATGCCCGAATTAAATGGGTATGGCGTGCTTCAAATACTCTCTAAAGAACATGACACCAAACACATCCCATTTATTTTTCTTTCTGCAAAAACCGAACATAAAGATATTCGCAAAGGCATGGATTTGGGCGCAGATGATTATATCACAAAACCTTTTGATGAATCGGAGTTGTTTAGCGCCATAGAAAGTAGGTTGGCCAGGGTTGCCATTATAAAAGAAAACCAGGAAAAAACAGTAAAAGAAGAGATTGATTTTACTGACCACCAGCTAAGAACATTGAACCAGCTTAAAAATTTCTTTTTGGAAAATGTTGAAGAATTCTCCTTTATTCCAGGTGAAATTATTTATCATGAAGGTGACAATTCAAATTTTGTGTTTTTAGTAAACGAAGGCATTGTTAAAACCTTTAAAATTGATGAACAAGGGAAAGAGTTGGTTACAGGAATACATAAAGAGAATGATTTTTTCGGATTTACATCTTTTTCCAACAACATTGCCTATCAGGAATCGGCCGCGGCTATTGAAAATGTAAAAGTCTTGCGATTGTTAAAAAGTGAATTTAAAAATATTTTACAAAAAAATCACGAAGTTACCTTTGAATTGATAGATTATATCAACGATAATGTTTCAGAAATTAAAGACCAATTGCTGCAAATGGCGTACAGTTCTGTTCGCAAAAAAACAGCGAACACCATTTTGCAATTTTCTGAAAAAATGAAAAAATCCAATCACGACAATCCTAAAATATCAAGAACTGATTTGGCAGGCATTGCCGGTATTGCAACAGAAACTTTCATCAG
>CAZBGP010000265.1:0-1858 GCA_964491495.1 uncultured Lutibacter sp.
GGTCGGATTTACGATGCCCATATTCATTCCGGCTTTAATGGCGTGGTATAAAAACACCGAATGCATGGCTTCGCGCACCGAATCATTTCCCCTGAAAGAAAACGAAACGTTGCTCACACCGCCGCTGACGCTCACATTGGGCAAATTTTCGCGAACCCAGCGTGTCGCTTCAATAAAATCGAGCGCATTTCTTTTATGTTCGTCCATTCCCGTAGCCACCGGAAAAATATTTAAATCGAAAATAATGTCTTCTGAAGGAAACTTTACCACATTCACCAAAATATCATAGGAACGTTTGGCGATTTCGATTCTTCTCTGATAACTGTCGGCCTGGCCCACCTCATCAAATGCCATTACAATAACTGCCGCGCCGTAGCGCTTGATTAGTTTTGCCTGTTTTATGAAGGTGGCTTCCCCTTCTTTTAGACTGATGGAATTGACCACACATTTTCCCTGAACCACCTGCAATCCGGCTTCAATAATCTCCCATTTTGAACTGTCGATCATCACCGGAACACGGGAAATATCGGGTTCTGAAGCAATTAAATTCAGAAACTGAACCATTGCCGCTTTTCCGTCAATCAATCCGTCGTCCATGTTCACATCAATAATTTGCGCACCACCATCAACCTGATGCCTTGCAATGGCCAGCGCCTCGTCAAATTTTTCGTCCTTAATCAGGCGCAAAAACAAGCGGGAACCCGCCACATTGGTGCGCTCGCCAACATTGATGAAATTGCTTTCAGGCGTTATGATCAGCGGTTCCAACCCGGAAAGTTTTAAGTACCTAACACCTGATTTATTTTCTATATGTAATTTATCTTCTTGCATTTAGTATCATAATTTTTTAGTAGCGCATTTCAAAAATCCTATTTTATATTCCCCCTTTGGGGGTTAGGGGGCCAACCAAATCGGCAATGGCCTTGATATGCGCCGGCGTAGTACCGCAGCAACCGCCAATGATCCGCACCAAATGCTTGTCCAGATAGGTTTTAATCTGAGCTGCCATTTGCTCGGGTGTTTCATCATATTCCCCGAAAGCGTTTGGCAATCCGGCATTTGGATGCGCAGAAACCGGCAGGTTCGATTTTCTTGCCAGCACTTCCAAATGCGGCGTTAACTGACTGGCGCCCAACGCGCAATTAAAGCCGATAGACAATAACGGAATGTGCGAAACGGAAATCAAAAAAGCTTCCGCCGTTTGTCCGGACAAGGTTCTGCCGCTGGCGTCGGTAATGGTACCGCTTAACATAATGGGCACATCGATATTTCTTTCTTCTTTTACTTCTTCAATGGCAAACAACGCCGCTTTTGCATTGAGCGTGTCGAACACGGTTTCCACCAATAAAACATCCACGCCGCCATCGAGCAATGCCTCGGTTTGTTGTTTATAAGCCAGTTTTAAATCGTTAAAAGTGACTGCCCTGAAACCAGGATCATTTACTTTAGGTGACATGCTTGCCGTTTTGTTTGTTGGTCCGATTGAACCTGCCACAAATCTCGGTTTGTTTGGATTTTTAGCTGTAAATTCATCTGCAACTTCCCTGGCTATTTTTGCGGACTGGTAGTTGAGTTCGTACACATAAGCCTCCATTTCATAATCGGCCATCGCTATGGTGGTACTGGAAAATGTGTTGGTTTCAATAATGTCGGCACCCGCTTCCAAATATTTCCGATGTATTTCTTTGATGGCCTGAGGCTGGGTGATGGAAAGCATATCGTTATTTCCTTTTACGGAAACGTGAAAATCTTTAAATTGCTCGCCTCGATAATCCTCTTCCGAAAAACGGTATTGCTGAATCATGGTTCCCATAGCACCATCAAGCACCAATATTCGTTTTTGCATTTCTTCTTTTAT
>CAZBGP010000266.1:0-1844 GCA_964491495.1 uncultured Lutibacter sp.
GGATCTGTAGCTTCATAAAACAAACCACCCTTTAAAGCAAAAGTCCCTCCATTATTTACCGGCGAACTCCAATAATTATAGCCGAACTTAGAGGTAATTCCTTGTTGGTCTCGCAACAATTTTCCATTAATTGATGAGTTAGCGCTAACGTTCTCATGTGTTTGAATTAGCTGCGCTTCACCAACCAAACGCAAATCGCCGTTGGTTAAAGTCACTGCATTAGCAACGTTCAATTCATAAGCATTAATAACAGACACTCCTTTAAAAATGTTATTAATGACCAGATTATAAAAATTCACTTTATTTGCGGAACCTTTAATTTCTTGAATTGCTGCTGAACTTGTAAAATATGTAGTTGAGGAAGATCCTGCGGTAGTTGTTCCGTTATTTATAAAATCACCTTTTAAATATAAATTGCCGTCATTGTTGTGTGTTAAATCATTTGTGTAATTATTGCCAAAATAAACGGTTGTAGCAGGCATAATTTTCAATATGCCTTTGTTGACAATTTGCGTATAACCTATAGATTTACAAAGAAAAAACAAAACGAAGAAAAATAAGTAATTTTGTTTCATAACTTTGAGGTTTTAGTTAGTATCATCAAAGGTATAAGAATAGTGTTATATATTCAATGATATTAATCAATATTAAAAAAAATATTTATTTTAAAAGTTTAACCAACAGTTTATTACAAAAACGCATGCAACAAAAACGCCTTTTCCTTTTAGATGCCTACGCTTTAATTTTTCGTGGCTATTATGCACTTATAAAAAACCCAAGAATAAATTCGAAAGGAATGGACACTTCGGCCATTTTGGGATTTGTAAATTCGTTGCTTGATGTTATAAAACGCGAAAAACCAGACCATTTGGCGGTGGCATTTGACAATGGAGGATCGCTTTTGCGCTCGGAGGCTTTTCCCGCCTATAAAAAAAACCGACTTGAAACACCGGAAGCCATAAGGATTGCTGTGCCTTATATTCAAAAAATATTGGAAGCCATGCACATTCCTATTGTTGAAGAAAAGGGTTTTGAAGCCGATGATTTAATTGGAACAATCGCCAAACAAGCTGAAAAAGAAGGTTTTAAGACGTATATGGTGACGCCCGACAAGGATTTTGCCCAGCTGGTGTCCGAAAATATTTTTATGTACAAACCCTCCCGAATGGGAAATGGCATTGAAATTTGGGGAATTCCCGAAGTTCAGGAGAAATTTGAAGTCGAACGTCCAGAACAGGTCATCGATTTACTGGGAATGATGGGCGATGCTATCGACAATATTCCGGGATTGCCTGGTGTTGGCGAAAAAACGGCCAAAAAGTTCATCAAAGAATACGGCAGTATGGAAAATTTGTTGGCGCACTCGCACGAGCTTCAAGGCAAAATGCGTGAAAAAGTGGAAGAAAACAAAGAACTTGGCCTGCTTTCCAAAAAACTGGCTACTATTTTATTAGACTGTCCGGTGACTTTCAACGAAAAAGATTACGAGTTAAACCATCCCGATTTTGAAAAGGTCAATGAAATTTTAAAAGAGCTTGAATTCAGAAGGATTGCAGAAAGTTTCAATTCCATTTTTAAATTACCTGTTGAAGCATCAAAAAGTGTTCAGAAAGAAGCAACTTCTGCACCTAAAAAACAGCAGCCTGCAGCAGAACATCAATTCGATTTATTTTCAACATCAGAAAATAATACAGCAAACGACACTTTTTCTGCAGGAGATAAAACCACCGAAAACACCAATCATTTATACCAATCCGTAAATTCACCATTTGCCAGAAAATTGTTGCTGGATAAATTATTGAAACAAAAATCGGTAAGTTTTTATATTGAAACCATTGGCGAAG
>CAZBGP010000267.1:0-1833 GCA_964491495.1 uncultured Lutibacter sp.
TGAATCCAGAGAATATCCGACTAAAGTATTGATTGTAGGTTTTTTAGAGTCACTTAATTGAATGCCAAAAAGAAATGGGTTTATTGTTTTTTCTGTTGAGGAATCCCTAATTTCAAAATGCAGATGAGGTCCCATAAATCCGCCTGTTCTTCCGCTTAACGCAATTATTTCGCCTTTTTTGATGGGCAATTCCGAAGCGGAAGGATGTTCCTGAACTTCAAAACTCTCATTTTTGTATTGTTGTTTTTTAATATATGCTTCTATTTTGTCACTAAATTTTTGTAAATGTCCGTAAACTGTTGTGTAGCCGTTTGAATGCGTGATGTAAAGTGCCTTTCCATAACCCCAATGCGCAATTCTTATTCTGGAAACATAACCATCAGCAGCGGCTAAAACATTTAATCCTTCTTTTTGTTGCGTTTTAAAATCCAATCCTGCGTGAAAATGATTGGGACGCAATTCACCAAAAGTTCCTGATAATATTAAAGGAATCTCTAACGGGCTTCCGAAATAATTTGTCGGATAGGTATTTTGCATCGTAATACTTGCTTGTCCAAAAGCAAGAATATTGAAACATAGGATAAATATAAGGATCAGTTTTTTTACGAACATTATTTTTTAATTTGTGCTAAAATACTAAATTATATTTTTTTTAAAGTTTAAATTATTAATCATTTAGCACAAAAGGTTTAAAGTTTTTTATAAAATACAAAAAAAACAGTTGTAATATTGCATTACTAACACTAACTTTGTATTTATAGTTTATATTCCTAAAGCAAATATGAGTTCTATAATACAAGTAGTTAATTTAGTCGAAGATAAACTCAAAAAACTTTTAGAAAATTATCAATTTTTGAAGGAAGAAAACGAGTTTTTATTCAATAAAATAGCGTTATTAGAGACTGAATTGGCAGAAGGAAAGCAAATTTTTAATGAGATTGAAAAAAAGTACCAAACTTTAAAAATTGCGAAAACTATAGAAGGCAGTAAAGAGGACAGAAGAGAAACGAAACTTAAAATAAATGCATTAATTCGAGAAATTGATACGTGTATTGTTCAATTAAGCGAATAAGATCTTTAAAATGGCAGAACCTTTAAAAATAAAAGTAACAATAGCCGGAAGGGTATATCCAATTAACGTGAAAAACGAAAATGAAGAGGAGGGTATGCGAAAAGCGGCTAAACATATAAACGATATGGTTGCTAAGTTTGAAAAGAATTATGCGGTAAGTGATAAACAAGATGTTTTGGCCATGTGCGCCCTGCAATTTGCTTCACTTATTGAAATAAATTCCATAAATAAAGATCAGGATATGACGGAAGTGACAGAAAAAATTAATAAATTGGGTGCGTTAATTGATGCGCATTTAGAAAAATAAGTTCTTTAAAATAAATTAATAATAATAATACTGCCTACATTAGTTATTGTTTGTTAAACTCAACATTATACCTTTATAAAGGATAAGTCTCAATTGTAAAAGCATGCCGTTTTAACGGATCCTTGACCAGTTAGTTAGTCCTAAACTTGTTTAAAGGAGTTTACAGAACCTCTCTAATGTAGGTTTTTTTATACCTAAAACTGAAATATGACAGAATATATAATGCCAATTATTGTTGGTATAGCAATAGGGCTAGCGATAGGTTACGTGATTGCTAAAGTGCTGGAAAAAACGAAAGCAACTAAAATTTTAAGAAATACCAGAAAGGAAGCTGCCACCATTATTAAAGAGGCTCAAATTGAAGCTGAAGCGACCAGAAAAGACAAGATTTTACAGGCAAAAGAAAAGTTTATTGAGCTAAAATCGGAACACGAAAAAGTGATTATTGCCAGAG
>CAZBGP010000268.1:0-1440 GCA_964491495.1 uncultured Lutibacter sp.
ATTTCTTACCAGCGACAATCAATCATTGGATATCATATTTGAAGAAGAAAATAGCGAAATTAAAGATCTCTATACGTGTGCCATTTTTATCAATGATGAAAAAATTGAAGATAAAAATGAAATTTATATGTCATTTTATGATGATGAAAAAACAGATTATGTTCCAACAAGCAGACAGCTATTACAACAAAAACAAATTGAAACTGCATTTTCTGAATTCAATAAATTTAGAAATAATATAACAGATTTAAAGATATTTTGTAATTGGAATACCCAGATTAATAATTTATATGAAAATATAAATATCTATGAAAGATTAAATTTAAAGTTTATTGAACCCCTTTCAGACTTAGTTATGCAAAACACATACATACAGCAATTAATTACGCCATATCCTTTTGCAAAAAAAGCAATGAAAGAATTTAATAGTATGGATAGTTCAAATGAATCTGAACTAATTGAATGGGTTTTAAAATATGAACCAAATGATTTAGCATATGCTGATTATGAAAAAGTAAACAACTGGGAACAAAATAATTTAATTCTACATTCATTAGATACTAGTATTGTTTTAAACTGTACAAAGTATGCTGCATCTTTACATTTCTCAGAACTACATCAAAAATACTATTGGGAACTATTTGAGAAATATAAAATTACTTCCAAACAATTTAATGAAGCGAAAGTACATACGGCAGATTTGCAATACAATCTTATGACTTTTTTAAAAATACAAGGTAAACATCAACAATCAGAAATATTAAAAACTAGCCAAGATAAAAAATGAAAAAGAAAAATGAGGAGTTAGATAATGACAAATATGGATTTAAAGAAATAAGTCTGAATGAATTAAATGAATTATATAAGGATGATATCTTCATTCCGTACGCACAATATTTAAGAACTCATAGTTGGAAATCAAAAAGACTGGAAATTTTAGATAGAGATGATTTCAGATGTAAAAAATGTGGTGGATATGAGACAAAACAAGTAAAGTCAAAAATAGTTACGCCATTTGGAACCGTTGAGGGAAACAGTAACAGTATTGTTTGGGATGATAAATACTGTATTTTGTGGACAGATATAAATGGAAAAGAAAGATATAGTGAATTAACAAGGCCTCAACACAAACCAGACAAACCTTATAATCTTCAGATTCACCATAAAAAATACATTTTAAATAAGTTGCCTTGGGAATATAATAATGAGGATTTGATTACTCTTTGTAATTATTGTCATTTGGACACTCACAAAAATGAATCTATTCCAATTTACAACGAAGAAAATAATTTAATTTTAGACTACAATAATTGTGACAGATGTGGAGGGACAGGTTATTTTCCAGAATACCGACATGTAGAAAATGGAGTTTGTTTTAAATGTCGAGGAGCAAGGTTTAGTATTCAAATTATAAATAAAAATTTAGATCAAAATATAATC
>CAZBGP010000268.1:1539-1830 GCA_964491495.1 uncultured Lutibacter sp.
GGCTTTGGGCTTGTTTGGCTTTTGAGGCTTTATAACGAAAACGATCCACAAAATCTTGAAGATGTTTTTGTTCGCGATTGCAGGACAAATTGGGGGGTTTATTTTAATCAAAAAATTAAATGGTCTGATGAATTACGACAATTTTGGGAAGATAAATTCTATTCTTTTGATGTAAAAGAAGGAGAGTTTCCATTGTTGCAAAAGGAAGAACTCGAATTTTATTTTAAGTATAATCAAAAACATTTCTATGCATATAGTGACGCGTCTAAAATGCATGATGTAGATTTTGAA
>CAZBGP010000269.1:0-1824 GCA_964491495.1 uncultured Lutibacter sp.
ACCAAAATATTGAAATATGTCATCGCCCAAAGCTTCCAGTTCCTGTTGGTTTCCTTTCCGGTAATGATGGCTACAGAATTTTTACTGCTTCTAATGATGGAAGGATATTTCCCAAAATAAAATTCAAAATAACGCTTTGTATTGTTGCTTCCGGTAGCGATTACAGCGTCAAAATCTGTTAATTTTTTTTCTGTAAAAGAGATTTTATTTTTAAAGTACGGATGGTAATATTCCAAAAATTTGGCTATTAATGGCAAAAAATATTTATCATTTGAAGAAAGTTTCACCAATGCATTGTTTCCACTAACCAAAACCGTTAAAAAATCGTGAAAACCTACCAAAGGAATGTTTCCCGCCATAATAATGGCAATATTTTTAGGCACTTTATCTTCAACAATTTCGTAGGTTGAAGTCCACTTTTCCAAATTTTCAATGGTTAGCGCTTCACTCCAGCTTTCAAAAGCCTTTAAAACATTTTCTTGGGTAAACCAGCCGTTAAATTCCGACGCCCTTTTGATTTGCATTTTAAACGCATCAAAAAGAATGGGATTGAATTCGGCGTTTTCATGTTTCTCAATTTTTGAGGTTGAAAACTGTTTAAAAAACTCACCGAGTTTTGCGAAAGCTTCTATCCGTTGGCTTAAATTCATTCTATGGTATCTTAAAATTAAAATTTTATCTTTGCCGCAAAATTAATCTAAATAAAATTATGGCAATAAAAATAACCGACGAATGTATAAATTGTGGTGCTTGTGAACCGGAATGCCCTAATAATGCGATATACGAAGCTTCAGAAAACTGGAAATTTTCAGACGGCACAAAACTTAGCGGAAAAATAATTTTAGCTAATGGTGATGAATTTAATGCAGATGAAGCACAGGAACCCATTAACGATGAATATTATTTTATTGTTGCAGATAAATGTACGGAATGCAAAGGTTTTTTTAACGAACCGCAATGTGCCGCTGTTTGTCCGGTAGATTGTTGTGTGCCAGATGATGACAATGTGGAAACCGAAGAAAAATTATTGGCGAAACAAAAGTTATTGCATAACGAAAAATAGGTTTTTTAAAATACCTATTCTTTTTTTTGCTTCAAAATTAAAAAGCTGTAGCGCACAAAAAGCATCGTAATTATTGGTATGATGGCCAAATTGAAAACCTGAATTTTTAAGATCCATAAAATTGCCTGTATTGCCAATAAAACCAATAATAATTTATTATAATTATTCAACCATTTTGGTGAAATTTCTTTAAACATAAAAAAGGCAACCACTAAATTTGGCGCAAAAGCCCATAAAAAATTTAAGTTCTTATATGTTGCGGTGTGGCTAGTGGCAAACCACAACAATAACACTACAACGCCAATAATTCCAGTCATAAAATAAAGGGGAAAATCAACCCATTTACTTCTTTTGTTCGATTTGTAATTTTTATAGGTTTTGAAAATAAAAAACAAACTTATTACCAAAAAAACAATAAAAGGTTGCAGCATGGAAAATGGCATTTGTTGTATATTTTCATTTAAAACAGTATTGTTTGCCTTTACCAAAGGAATATTTTCTCCGTCAACACTTATGGTGGCATTGTTAAAACCAAGGTAAATATAATCAGGTAAAAACTTATATTCTATTGCTGTTGCATCTCTGTCAATCACAGATCCCAAGGCCAAGTCAATCCCAAATTTCCCCCATTTAAATTTTTCCGCAGTATAATCGGCAATTAAATCCCGGTGAGATTTCTGGTCAATAATATGGTTGTTGTTAAAAGTGACTTTATCTTTTAAGAACGCTTTAATAACTTCTTCAACTTTTGTGGAACAATT
>CAZBGP010000270.1:0-1767 GCA_964491495.1 uncultured Lutibacter sp.
GGCTGTTCAGGTAATGGCTTGGCGTATGTTAACTCGTTTAAAAACAGAAGGATGGCCACAAGATTTATTGGATATGCTGTATTTGGATGAAGAAACTTTGGCTTGGGCGAAAGCAAATGGCGAAGGTGATGTTGCTGGTGATAAAATTGTGCACAGAGACATTAACGGAGTGATTTTGGAAACTGGAGATACCGTGGTTTTAATTAAAGATTTACCTGTTAGAGGATCGAGTATGGTTGCAAAACGGGGAACTGCCGTGAGAAGAATTTCTTTGGACCACGACAATGCCGAGCATATCGAAGGGAAAGTGGATGGAATCCAAATTGTGATTTTGACGAAGTTTGTGAAGAAAATGGCGTAAAAAAAGTTAAAAGTTATTTTTTAGGTTCATTTCTAATTTCAACATTAACGATTAAACATAAAAAAGAAGCCCAAATTCGTAAGGCGAATTTGGGCTTCTTTTTGCTAAGACATTTCCGTAAAATATTTGTAAAATAACGGAATGGTTTCTATGCCTTTCAGGTAATTAAAAATACCAAAATGTTCATTAGGCGAATGAATGGCATCGCTGTCTAGTCCAAATCCCATTAAGATTGTTTTGCTTTTCAGTTCTTTTTCAAAAAGCGCCACAATTGGAATACTTCCTCCTGAACGTTGCGGAATAGGAGCAACGCCAAATGATTCCTGATATGCTTTGCTTGCGGCTTTGTAGCCAATGGTGTCAATTGGCGTTACGTAACCTTGTCCGCCATGATGCGGTTTCACTTTTACTTTCACCGATTTTGGCGCTATTTTTTCGAAGTGATTTTTAAACAAATCGGTAATTTCCTTCCAATCTTGGTTTGGCACCAAACGCATGGAAATTTTTGCGTGAGCTTTGCTTGCAATCACCGTTTTTGCACCTTCACCGATATAGCCTCCCCAAATTCCGTTCACATCCAGAGTTGGACGAATGGAATTGCGTTCGTTGGTGGTATAGCCATTTTCGCCGTACACTTCTTCAATGTCCAATGCTTTTTTATAATCGTCCAATGAAAATGGCGCTTTTGCCATTTCTGCTCTTTCTTCTTTTGATAAATCCGCTACTTTATCATAAAATCCCGGAATAGTAACGCGGTTATTTTCATCATGCAGAGAAGCAATCATTTTGGCTAAAATATTGATTGGATTGGCGACTGCGCCACCGTACAAGCCTGAATGTAAATCCCTGTTTGGGCCGGTAACTTCAACTTCAACGTAACTCAACCCGCGCAAACCTGTGGTGATGGATGGTTGCGAGTTTGAAATCATTCCGGTATCGGAAATTAAAATAATATCGTTGGCCAATTTTTCTTGGTTGCGTTCAACAAACCAGGCCAAACTTACGGAACCAATTTCTTCTTCACCCTCAATCATAAACTTTACATTACAAGGAAGTTGGTTGGTTGAAACCATATATTCCAACGCTTTTACGTGCATATAAACCTGACCTTTATCGTCACAGGCGCCACGGGCAAAAATAGCGCCGTCGGGGTGGATTTTAGTTTTTTTGATCACCGGTTCAAATGGCGGCGAATCCCAAAGATCAATTGGGTCGGCTGGTTGCACATCATAATGTCCGTAAACAAGAATGGTCGGCAATTTTTTGTCAATTATTTTTTCTCCGTAAACTATAGGATTTCCGGGTGTTTTACATATTTCAACTTTGTCGCAACCTGCTTTTTCAAGGGCATTTTTTATGGCATCGGCAGTTTTTAAAATATCTTTGCTGAACGCTGAATCGGCGCT
>CAZBGP010000271.1:0-1748 GCA_964491495.1 uncultured Lutibacter sp.
ACGATTAAACGATTCAACGATTACACAATTCAACGATTCAACAACTCAACAATGTTAAACAGATTACTATCACTCATCATGCTCCTGTTGCTTTCTCCACTTTTTTTAATGGTGGCATTGTTCATATTCTTTGAAGACGGGTTTCCTGTTTTTTTTAAGCAGAACAGGGTTGGAGTCAACTATACGTTTTTCAACATCTACAAGTTTCGCAGCATGAAAAAAAACACCCCCAATGTGGCTACGCACTTGTTAACCAATCCGGAACAATATGTGCTTAAAATTGGACGCTTACTGCGCAAGTTAAGTTTCGATGAATTGCCCAATCTAATCAATATTTTAAAAGGAGAAATGGTTTTTGTGGGTCCTCGCCCCGCATTGTACAACCAGGACGATTTAATGGCATTGCGTGTTTCGGCAGGCGTGCACAAACTAAAACCGGGCATCACGGGTTGGGCACAAATCAACGGCCGCGATGAATTGTCATTGGAGGCTAAAGTGGCCTACGAAAAAGAATATTTAGAAAGAAAATCATTTTGGTTTGATATGAAAATTGTGATACTTACCTTTAAACGTGTTTTGGGCAGCAAAGGCGTTACGCATTAAGCCCCCTAGCCCCCAAAGGGGGAACTGATATAGGAAAGATTTAAATTTAAATTGCTTTAATTAAATCTCATAAAACTATTTTCTCCCTTTAGGGCGGGGTAAAAAAATAGTTTAAGTACAAACAATACAGAAACACCTCTAGAACCGCGTCATTGCGATGGAGCAACGGACTGAAAAGACGTGGCGACTGCGGCAACCTGTTCAGAACTAACGCAGAGCCGCTAAGAAAATCACCCAAAAGTTAAAATCAAAAAGAAAAAAAGAATTCATATTTTAGCCTAAACTAAATCGAACAAAAGTTTAAGATTTTAATGGCTAAACGTATTTTCGATAGCATCTTCTCTATAACCACCCTTTTACTACTGGGCTGGCTCATGATAGGTTGCTGGCTCTTAGCCTCTATAGACACCAGATCCAACGGACTTTTCATTCAAAAAAGAATAGGCCAATTCGGCAAACCTTTTAACATCTTCAAGTTAAAATCTATGAAAGAGGTTCAGGGCGTAAAAACCATTTCCCGTTTCGGCAATTTTATCCGCAAAACCAAAATAGACGAATTACCACAATTATTCAATGTGCTTATGGGTACGATGAGCGTGGTGGGTCCGCGCCCCGATGTTCCCGGCTACTACGACAAATTACAAGGCGAAGACCGCAAAATTCTCGAATTAAAACCCGGACTTACAAGTCCCGCTACTTTAAAATACGCCAACGAAGAAGCCTTGCTGGCACAGCAGGAAAATCCCTTACACTACAACGACACCATCCTCTTCCCCGACAAAGTTAAATTAAACTTAGATTATTATTATACCCATACCTTTTTCGGTGATTTGAAAATTATTTGGAAAACTGCAATGTCCTTGCTCCGCAAGGCCCCTTAAAACCGACGTCATTGCTCTGCTGTAAAGCCTTATAGAACCGCGTCATCCTGAACTTGTTTCAGGATCTCATGAAATGAAGTTTCAATCATAAAGGCTTAATTAGGTACGCGTTGCAGATTAGCACCAGTAGCCTGGAGACACAAAAACCCCACAAACAGTTAAGCAATAATTTTAACAATATTTTTAATTTAGTATATACTAAAATGATATATCTTTGGTATGTAAAATATGTATAGATGAAAACAGTATCCCTTAAAATAGACG
>CAZBGP010000272.1:0-1736 GCA_964491495.1 uncultured Lutibacter sp.
TTGACTGCCGTTAGCTTTTACAAACGGCATTAACTGGGTGTTTTTAAATATTTTATGAATATTTTTTGGCTGTTAACTTAAAATACATAACTTTATAACGCTAATAAAAGGATAAAAAAAATTGCTGCAATTCCCCTCATTTTTATTTAAAGCATTTGGCTAAAGCACCATATGTTTTTGTTGGCTAATTAAATGACTTTTGTGTTTTGCCTCTTGGCAAAAATGGATGGTTATAGATTGATAGTTATGACGCCCACATAATAAAACTGATAAACTTTTAAATTTCTGTGTAACAGTGAGCTATTGTAAAAACAAAAAAATTGAATATGAAATTTTAAAAAAAGGAAAATGAAAAAAACAATTACCGACTTAAAAGACATCATTAGATTGGGTGGCGGAATGAATTTAGACGCGACGTTATTCACCGTATCCGAACTAAACGACTTCGCAATTCTTGCAGAAAGATCAGGAGCCATTATTAATGTTAAAAATACTGAAAACTTAACCGTCAATAACCTAAAAGAGATTGCCAAACTTGGCCGCGGCAAAGTAATTTTTGAGTTTTAAAATAATTGCGGGTATAAGCCCGCAATTATTTATATATCTAAACCTTTAAAATGGTTATTTTTCTGAAACTGTATCGCTTTTTTACTTTACAAGTCGGCGCAAAGCAGCCCATTGCTTTAACATTTCTCTTGAATCCTGCGCCGGATAACCTAACACTGTTTTGCCCGCTTCAACATCACTCATCACACCAGAACCGCCTGCTACAACTGCACCAGAATGAACTGTCACGTGGTCTTTAATAGAAGCGCTTCCGCCAATAATAACACCGTCGCCAAGCGTAACGGAACCTGCCAAACCACTGTGGCCGGCCATAATGCAAGAGCGTCCCATAACGCTGTTGTGCGCTATTTGTACAAGATTGTCAATTTTACAGCCGTCTCCAATTTTTGTAGCGCTAAACTTGCCGCGGTCCACACACGAATTTGAGCCTATTTCCACATAATTTCCAATCACCACATTGCCAATGTGCGGAATTTTCACCAAACCCCGGCCATCTTCACTGGCGCAATAGCCAAATCCGTCCCCGCCAATGCTCACGTTGAGGTGAAAAATGCAAAAACTGCCTACTTCACAACGTTCCCGAATTACCGTTCCCGACCAAATCACCGTTCCGTTTCCAATGCTGGTTTCGTCAAAAATGGTCACATTTGGATACAAAACAACGCCATCACCCAACACAACGTTTTTTCCTACATAACAGTTTGCCCCAATTTTGCAGTTTTTACCAATAGTTGCTGTAGCATGAACAACAGCAGTGGCATGAACTGTTTCTTCAAATTCTGGAGGATCCGGGCTGAAAACTTCCAGCAATCGGGCCATGGCCAAATCGGCGTTTTTAACTTTAATCAAGGCGCGATTTTCGCCGGGTTCAAAGTCCAGGTCTTCATTCACAATTGCCGCGCAGGCTTTTGAGGTTTCCCACAAACGCACATATTTTTTGCTTCCTATAAATGAAATATGGTTGTTGCCGGCCTTTTCCAATTGTTCCGGTCCGCTTATTTGGTGGCTGGTATCACCAACCAAGTTGCCTTTTAAGAGCTGGTTGATTTCCTTTACTGAAAATGTTTTCATGGATTTTCTTTGGTATAAAGTTTCTTGGCTTTTATGGATTTTGTCTGATAAAAACCGGCCGCAAATTACAATAAAATTTGATTGGACGAGAAGTCGGA
>CAZBGP010000273.1:0-1705 GCA_964491495.1 uncultured Lutibacter sp.
CAAATGAAAATCAGCTGCAGATCAATGGACACAGATCAAATTTAACCTGGACAGGAACAAAGGTAGAAGCAACAGAAATGGTATACGCATTGTACGCCTGTGGTGTTTTTAATCACGGAAAAGCGGGCATTAAAGAGATTGCTGACAAATTTCAAGTATCATTCAACATCGATTTAGGCGATTATTACCACAGTTTCTCAGAGATAAAAAAGAGAAAAAATATAATTCCGAGATTTTTAAACTTTGCAATAGTCAAATTTCTCACGTATATAAAGGATTCTGAAAAATAAACACCCAACTTGGGAGTTTTATCCAAATATTTAATTCTGTGATTATTTGATGCTATTTGGAGTTCTGAATAAATTTCAAAACATCAAATAGCATCAAATGAAACCAATAAATATTTTAAAAAAAACTTCGTTAACTTGTGATTTTTAATGGTTTATCTTTTACATATTTGCTTTAAGAAAAAGAAACAAATACAAACGTTCTTAATTATTAACTCAAAAATTGGAAAAGATGGTAACAAAAATTATTACCCCGGCAGATTTGACTGAATTCAAATATGAATTACTGGACAACATTAAAAAGTTGATCGATGATAAGGCAGAAAGAAAGCCAATAAAGTGGTTAAAATCGCCCGAAGTCAAAAAATTGTTGGGCATATCAACCGGGACACTGCAAAACCTGAGAATTAACGGCACGCTGCCGTACACAAAAATGGGAGGCGTTATTTATTACGATTACGAGAAGATTATGCAAGCGATGGAAGACAATTGTGTGAATAATAAATAACCATCCCAAACACCCCTTAAACCTGCTGGTTTAAGGGGTTTAAAATTACCAGTAATTTAATTTTTTGCTGATTTCACACTGGCATATTGCTTTGTGAATTGTCAGTACAATTAACAACACCATAAATTTAAAAACTATGAATTACATCAAACACTTGAATGCAGTTTTTCAGCAATTTTCGAAGGACAATAGATTAAATCCTTCGCACATTAGTTTGTATATCGCATTGTTTCAAATTTGGAATTACAGCCGTTTTCCTGAAGAATTTTACATCAATCGTGAACACGTGATGGAGTCTTCTAAAATCGGCTCAAAAACAACCTATCATCGTTGCATAAGTGAATTGGATTCCTGGAAATATTTGATGTACAAACCATCCCACAATCCGTTCAAAGGGAGCCGGATGAGGTTGTTTCAATTTGAGACAAGTGATGAACAAGTGGTGGACTTTGCTGTACCAATATCGGGACAAGCGCTGGTATCTGTAACAAACATTAATAAACAAATAACAAACTTTTATAAACTTGGGCAAGCCGAGAAAAAAAATGAAATTTTATCTTTTTTCAAAAAAGAAAACTGGCCCCAAATTGAAGCCGAAAAATTCTTCAACCATTACCAGGGAATTGGTTGGAAAATTGGCGGAAAAATAAAAATTGTCGATTGGCAGGCAACAGCCCAAAACTGGATGTTAAAATTCAAAGAAATTCAAACAGAAAAAAACGCTTTTTTGCCACCAGTCCAAAATAAGGACAACTTGCATACCAATCGAAACAAAAACTACAATCAACCTTTGTAGCAAAAAGTCATTGTATCAATTTAACCAGATAATTTATGAAAAATCACAACTATGAAAACAAAAACTTAACCCGCCATAGGATTTGGAGGCGAGCGTCAAATGTTTGAAGAATCC
>CAZBGP010000274.1:0-1691 GCA_964491495.1 uncultured Lutibacter sp.
TAATCGCCATAATCGTGGTTGCCCAAAACCGCATATTTTCCCATTTTAGCAACCATTTTTTTCAACACCGTTTGCCAGCCTTTCAATTCCCAAGCATTGTTATTGACCAAATCGCCGGTAAAAAAAATAAAATCGGGCTCTAAATGATTGATTATTTTAACCGCCCTGTCCAAAATATGATGGCGAGATTTAAAACTCCCCAAATGAAGGTCGGAAATATGGACGACTCGCAATCCTTCAAAATTAGAAGGCAATTCATTAAAATTAATTTTTATGCGATGTACTTTAAATCGGTATAAACTTCTGAAAACGCTGTAAAGAATGACAAAAAAAGGCAGAAATCCTGAAAATAAACCAATAATAGGAATAGCTATCAAAGATTCTTCATCAGAAAAAACAAAATTTGTGAAATACAGGATGGAAATAACAATCACAAAAATTAATTTTGGAATAAATGAAGATACCGTAAGTCCATAAAATGAGGTTATCAGCAATTGTTTTCTATAAGGATGCATGCGCTCCAGCCTAATTTTCAATAAAATAATTGATATAATTAAACCAATGGTGAAAACCCAAAAAACAACATTAATTAAGTTTTGTAAAAATATCGATTGCAGCAATCGGGTAATGGATTGCAGCCAATAAAATGCCAGCGCATCCACAAGCAATATCGCCAGGCATAACAGAATAATTGTAAAAAATGAATACGAACGCATGGAAAATCGTATTAGTTTATTCTTTTTTTAATGGTTGTTTTTTTCTCAATCGCCTTTTATCCCGAAGTGCCCAATAAATGCCTTTAACGCCCGCAACCCAATTATCATACATAAAAATAAGCGCAATTTCTTCTATGGTTTCCAGTAAACCCAATGCAATCATCACATAAAACAACCAGTAAATTGGTCCGAAAAACAACAGCCAAAGAATAAAAAAAGCCTGTGTAATTGCCGATAGTTTGGCCAAATATGTATGAAATGCAGTGGCTTTGCCATATTTCATAAAGGCAATAATCATTTGAAAAATATAGGGCAAAAAAACAAGAATGATAAAAAAGGAATGCTCTTTCATGAAATCATATTCATAAACCAACAAGCCAATTATGGCAACAACAAACGTTATTTGATCGCCAATAGAATCCAGTTGCGAGCCTCTTGGACTTGTTATTTTTAACCTTCGGGCTAAAAAACCGTCAATGGCATCTGTGGAATAACTCAGCAACAAAAGCCATGTAAAAAGCTCCCGGTTTCCCAACCATAAAATAAGCAATAAAAAAGGGGCGGCTACAATTCTGTAAAATGAAAACCAATCGGCAATATTAAAATTTTTAAATGTTAACATTTTAAGCATATTTAAATAATAAGCGTTGAGAAAACAATAAATAATAATCAATTTATCAGTTGATGTAAGCGGCTGAATAACCAATCATTTTTTATAAAAAACACATTTAGAATTCAAAAACAAGCTTTTAAATTTCATCATCATTATTGCACATTAAAGATATTAATTATAAATGTATTATGATATGATATTAATAAAATTTAGGTTCCAAATTGAAATATTTACCAAAATCATTGGCTCTAGTTGAAATATCCCGTTTTTTTTAAGGAATGTATTCGATTTTTTACTACCTTTTAACTAAAATTAATTTTGTTCAAAATCAATAAAAATACCGTGTTTTATCAAAATCAGGA
>CAZBGP010000275.1:0-1654 GCA_964491495.1 uncultured Lutibacter sp.
TATCCAAAATTATAATCCCGATAGCTATCGGGACTTAATTCAATTTGCATTAGCGCATTCTATGACTTAACCAAAAGATTTTTCATATTTTTTTTCAAAATTATTTAAGCTGCATATTTCATCAAATTTACATAAGGAGATTGCCTGTTAATAACAGCAAAAATTCTTGCTAAAATTTTATTTCTAATGATGTTTATTGTTGACATTTTGTTTTTTCCTTGCGCAATTCTTTTATTATAATATCCCTTCATTTCTTCATTAAATTGTATGGAAGATTTAGCGCATAAATCTAATAAGCTTTTAATTTTTTTATTTGCTAAATTACTTACTTTAGTTCTGCCTCTAATGCTGGATCCGGATGAGTTAGGGAATGGAGCAGTTCCGCAATATGAAGCAAATTTCCGCCAGCAGTCAAACTTTTTAAAACCTTCTGTAAATACAATCATATAAAGTGTAGTTTGTTTTCCCACCCCTTTTATAGTTGTTATTAACTCATATTGTTTTTTAAGTTCATCATCTTCTAAAATGATTGATTCTATTTCTTTTTCAAGGGTATTTACCTCTTTTGTTAGAGAATTGATAATGTTTTTCTGAGTTTTAATGAGTAGTTTGTTTTCACTTTTTGACAGTACTTCGGAAAGTTCTTTTAAACTTGCTTTATATCCAGCTCTTTGTTTTACGATGCGTTCACGTAAAGAGAGTAATCGTTTTAATGCAATAATATTTTTGGGGCTTTGTGTGTCCAGCTTTAGACGGTCTCGTTTTTCAAACGCATAAAGCGCTATTCTTTTAGCATCGATTTTATCATTCTTTCCTCGAGTTATTCCCATAGACTTCTTTATTTCTAACCCAGGTAAAACAACATAATTAAACTCATTTTCTGCTAAGAAAACAGATAAGTTATAAGAATATAATCCCGTGTGTTCTAATGCAAACAAGATACTTTCTTTAGCAATATTAGTATTCTTATTTAACCATCTAATCATTTGATTAAAACCCTTTTTATTGTTTTCAAACAGCTTGTGCAATCCTTTTGTGTGTAGCCATACATCAATAACTTTTTTACTAACATCTACACCAATTGTTTCTAAAATTTTCATATTTTTGATATTAGATTAATGGTTACTTTGACTAAAACCTTTAGTAATTTTTTACTAATTAGCATTCTATTTGGTCCTTGTAACCGGATTATAAAAAGAATGAGGACTAATACGCAAATTAGAGATTAAGCTCTAGATCGCAGTAAAGTTCACCTCATTCTTTTTTTATTGAACTTTAATTAAAGATATAAACAATTTTATTAAGTTATTAGTCTCCCCCAGACCCCCTCTTTTCAACATCATTATTATAAATAAATTTTATAATACAAATCTAAAGGATCGTAGAGAAGCAATCTGTTAAAATGATGTGTCCATTTTGCTCCTTTTCCATTAAAATGGTCTCAACTAAACAGAATGTTTAGCAGGTAATAAGGTGTTCGCAATCCGCTTCATTTTGTTCCATAAAATACAATTAAAAATGCTCGTACCTCACATTTGTACTTGCCGTTCGTTGCGCTACAATTTGTGCTCCAGCAGGTGCTCATTGCAGCGCACTCACTTATTTTACTTCACACATTACGCGTCTTACTCACGCACAGCTACTTTTTTACCCA
>CAZBGP010000276.1:0-1643 GCA_964491495.1 uncultured Lutibacter sp.
ATAATTATGTTTTATTTCACGTTTTTTACACACCCCTAGCCCCTGCTTCGACTCCGCTCAGCACAGGTCTACCTCGGCTCCGCTCAGTACAAGTCCAGAGGGGAGTTAATTGTGGTAAATTTTTATATAGGCACCAATTATTTTGTAGGTTTCTTCTTCGAAAAGTAGTTTGCTCATTGTCGGTTCCAATATTGGGATGCGGAGCAGGTTAAAATGGATTAAAACCTTTTCTTTTTAGGGGATTGGCGGTTATCGAAGAAATTTAATATAACAATCTGCTTCTTACCAACGTGGTAAAAGATGTTTATTTGCTTTACCAATGTAAATGCCCGTATCGCTTTTTCCTTATTTTCAAGTGTTCCTATTTCAGGAAAATCACCAAGTGTATCAATAAAATCATAGACTTTTTTAACAAAGGTTTCAGTAACCTGCTCATTCCAATCTGTCAATAAATACGAAATTATTTTATCGAATTTTTTTTCTGCCCGTTTGGTCCATTGTATCGTTAAAGCCATTTTTTATGCTTTATTTTCATTTCCTTGTGATCGATCAAATTTTCAGGATTTTTACTTTCATCCAATGAAAGCATAAGTTCCTGTTGTTCTTGTTCGGTGAGGTTATTCCACAACTTTCCTTCTTTGGCTGTTGATCTTTTCTTTATAAGATCATAAAAATTAATGAGGAGATCTTTATTGTCAATGCTGTCAATCAGATGATGAAAGCTTTGTTTTAGTTCTATTGTATTCATATCATTATTATTTTTCACAAAAATACAAATTTTATAAGAATTATATAGGGATGTAATTTACAGGATTATAACGAATTTATGGGAATTGCGGGAATTTAATATTCATTTTTAACTTATGCGATAGTTGTTTTTGCTCATAAGTTTTGGCGATGCAGTTCATTCAGATTTCGTTTTGGATCAAAGTCATCAATAAATCCGCTTTGTTCTCCAATTTCAAGCGCTTTAATGAGTTCTTTTTCTTTTTTTTCTTCTTGTTCCAATAGCCTTAAAGCCGAACGGATTACTTCGCTCACCGAACTGTATCTTCCCGATTTAACTTCGTCACGGATAAATTCCTCAAAATAATCTCCGAGTGATATTGATGTGTTTTTTCCCATTTTGAAAATTTTTATCCAAAGATACCAAATCTTGGTAATGTAAGCAAATTTCACACAAACCGTGTAATCCGCGTAAATCCGTGAAATCGTTAATTCTAATTATACTGTTTATTGTAATACTCCTGATATTTGCCGGAAGTCACATTATTTAACCAACCCTCATTTTCCAAGTACCAATCAACTGTTTTAGACAATCCTTGTTCAAAAGTTACGGAAGGTTTCCACCCCAATTCCTTATTTATTTTGGTTGCGTCGATGGCATAACGTTTGTCGTGACCCGGACGGTCTTTGATGTAGGTTATTAATTTTGCGGAACTGCCTGATTCTCTGCCCAGTTTTTTATCCATTTGTTCGCAAAGCAGTTTTATCAAATCAATATTTTGCCACTCATTAAAGCCCCCAATATTATAAGTTTCCCCTGTTTTTCCCTGATGAAAAGCAAGGTCGATAGCTACGGCGTGGTCAACAACATACAGCCAATCACGGGTATATTTTCCGTCCCCATATACCGGCAATGA
>CAZBGP010000277.1:0-1639 GCA_964491495.1 uncultured Lutibacter sp.
CGCCCAATCCAAATTCTTCGTGTTTAATTCGCGATCCGATTCCCAGTATTTTCATTTTTAGCAGATTTAATTTAACAAATAGATTCCGAAAATAGTCAAAATAAAATAAACGGCAATGGTCATGGCACCTGCATAATCTTTTGCCAAACGCTGTCCGATCAACAGCATAATTAAAGTGATGGCGGCGAATTCCAGTCCCACTTTTGCCACAGTTCCGTCACCTTCAGTAAAAATATAATAACCACCAATAAGCATTAAAACGCTTGCGCCGATTTCAAAAATCAATACCGTCAGCAACAAAAGCGGCACCATATTTTTAAGCGGGGAATTTTTAAAATGGCCGGTGATAAAACCCACGTTTCCTTTCCAATCGGTCAATTTATCGATGCCCGATTGTAAAAAAGTGATGATCAAAAAAAGCAAAACCAATATTTCGGCGGAATGGTTGTTAAAAATAGACATAATGATTAGTTGTTTTTAGGCTTCTTTTATATGAAGCAATCGGGTTAATTTTATGGACAAATCGAGTAAAATTATTTTGGCGTTTCCGTTGCGTTCTATATGGTAAATGGCATCATTTAATTCTTTGTCAATTTCAATAATATTGCCGCTGTGCACAAAAGGTGCAAACTTTTCCAAATTGAAACCAGGCGTTTTCGGTTGCAAAAATACCAGTGATTCCGCATCGTAATTCAGTAATAACGCCTGCCTGAAAAATTGCAGGCAATAGGTTAAAAAACGTTTTTGGGTTTCCCTTCCGGTTTTTGAAATGGTGTCGCTCCACCCGATAAGTTCTTGAATAACCGCAGCGTTCCCTTTTGCCTTAAAGGCGGCTCTCACCCAAATAATAAACCATTGTTCAAATTGTTCGTCCGATGTGTCGTTATGCAATAAATGCAGCGCTTTGTTAAAATCACCATCTGCCTGAATTGCAATTTGTTCGGCGATTGGCGGGTCGGTTCCTTCTATTTCAATCAAGCCTTTTACAATGTCATTTTCCGACAATAAAGGAAAATGCAAGACTTGGCAACGCGATTTTATGGTTGATATAATTTGATCTTCGTTTTCGGCAATCAAAATAAAAACCGTTTTTTCAGGAGGTTCTTCCAGCAGTTTCAATAATTTATTTGAAGCAGAGGCATTCATTTTGTCGGCCATCCAAATAATCATAATTTTATAACCGCCTTCGTATGATTTGAGTTTTAAGGCTTTTACAATTTCTTCGGCCTCGTCAACGCCAATTTGGCCTTGTTTATTTTCAACGCCGATTGATTGCAGCCATTCAAATAAATTTCCGTAGGGATTTAACGCCACAAAACTCCGCCACTCATCCAAAAATAAATTGCTTACCGGCCTGCTTTTTACCAATTCATTGGTTGCCACCGGAAACGCAAAATGCAAATCGGGATGCATTAATTTTGAACATCTTTTTTTGCAGGAATCTTCGTCGCTGCTGCTTTTGCATAAAATATATTGGGCATAGGCAATGGCAATCGGCAAAGTTCCCGTGCCTTCTTTGCCAACAAATAGTTGCGCATGAGAAATCCGCCCGTTATCGGTCGATTTCATCAGGTGATTTTTCAAATGCGTCTGTCCTAAAATTTCTGAAAATTCCATTGAAGCGAAAGTAAAACTTTTT
>CAZBGP010000278.1:0-1626 GCA_964491495.1 uncultured Lutibacter sp.
AACCAAACCAACCGATTAATGGCAACGTGATTGTTTGCGCGGATACTTTGAAATGGCAGCAATTCGCCTGTAAATGGCTCGTAAGGCTGATTGTTAGAAACGAAGTTAGGTGGACGAACGCTAAAACCCAAAGAATCGATCACTTCCCATTCGTTTAGGCGGTCTTTGGTATCTTCATTTTGGTATTTAACTCCAAAATCTATTTGATGGCTGTTCTTTTTGAAGGTGCCGTTTAGATCAATATTGTTGATGAAGGCATCCAAATCATTTCGGGCGTGACTTAATTGAGAGCCAATTCCTTCATAAAAATCGACTTCCCCAAAATTATTAGAACCAAAATCGCTGTTCACTTGGCCCAAATTATAACTGGCCAAAATATCATAATATTCTTCTTCAATAGTATGATAACTTGAAGATGTTAGATTGACATTAAAATTATCATTTACTGCGTAACTCCCTTTTAAAGCGCCAAAAACCGTTTTGAATTTATCTTTTTCTTTGCCTTCATAATAAACAATCAATTCCTGCGGATTACTGATTGTTCCAAATTTTGTTCTTCTTGATTGTGGTGTAAAATTGTAATTATTGAGCGAAAAATTTCCCATAAAATCGATTTTTAATTTGGGATTTACCGCATAAGTCAAAAATGTTTGCGCATCGGTAAAATTCGGATTTGAGGTTGTGACAACATCTTTGCTGTTGATAAATAAGCTGTTATCTCGGTATCTCACACCCACCAAAGCACTTAATTTATTCTGAAGCATAACGCCTTCCACAGTAACGCTTCCGCCCAATAAACTTGCATTTACGGTGGTCGCAAATTCAGTTGGTGTTCTGTAAGTGATGTCTAAAACCGAAGAGAGTTTATCTCCATATTTTGCCTGAAATCCTCCTGCAGAAAAATTGACGTTTTGCACCATGGCGCTGTTTACAAAACTCAAACCTTCCTGTTGTCCGGAACGCACTAAAAATGGACGATAAACCTCGATGCCGTTAACATACACCAAATTCTCATCAAAATTTCCGCCGCGCACATTGTATTGGGTGCTTAATTCATTGTTATTATTTACGCCGGGCAAGGTCATTAAAATGTTTTCAACGCCTTGATTTGCTCCGGGAATTTTAGCAATATCACTTGGATTTACAGTTAAAAAACCTTGCGCATCTTTTTTATTGTCTTTTAAAATAACTTCATCAATGAATTCTGTTTTAGGTTCTAAAATGGGTGAAAACTGCAATGTTTTATTTTTTTGCAGCATCACAATTTTCTCAAAAGTATTATAGGAAATATGGCTGAAGGTTATCTTGATTTCAGCATTGGCAGGTATTTTCAATACATACTCACCTTTTTCATCAGAAGTGGTTCCTGTATTTAAATAGGTAATGGCAATGCCTTCAACGGGTGTTTTACTACTGGTTTTTAAAACACCTTTAACAGTTGCCGTTTGGGCAGTTAAAAATGTTGTAGCCATTAAAAAACACAAGGTTAGCGTTGCTGATTTTAGCATTTACTTTTATATTTTTCTGAAAAAAGTTGCGTTTAAAGTATTGGTGTTTCCAACATTGTCGGTTACTGTTACTTTTAGCTCGTGCTTTGTATCCGTAAAAATTTTATCTTTAAAATCA
>CAZBGP010000279.1:0-1604 GCA_964491495.1 uncultured Lutibacter sp.
AATTTCGGGCGTAAACTGGTTGGCAATTTGCGCTTTGTTTGCCAACGTTAAGTTGTTTTTTTGGGTTAATAAAACCTGATTGATTTCTTTTTCAAAAATTTTTATTTCCAATGGTTTTGAAATAACCACAGCAATAATGATGGCCAAAATAATTCGCGGTGTTGCCTGCCAAATTTCTTTCCATTTGGAATCGTTTTTTTTGATGGTGGAAACAATAAAGCGGTCTAAATTAAAAATGAGCAATCCCCAAATAAGTCCGAAAAAGATGGCGGTGAAATAATTGTCGAAAACCGTAAATAGCGCATAACTTGAGGCAATAAACGCCATGACCGCCGTAAAAAATACGGTACCGCCAATACCTGCATATTTGAGTTGTTCGGCTTTGGAGCTTGTTTTTAGGATATCGGTATCTGCGCCTGAGCACATCCAAAAGAATTGGTTAAGCATAACATAGTAGTTTGTTATGCAAATAACGTAAAAGTTTTTGAAATATTTTATTAAAGAATTATTAAAATGCGCGGTAAGATTAAAATAACAACAGAATCGGATTTTTATTGTGTTTGATTTTTTAAAAAACCTGTAAATTTATAAGAATTTCAAGCTGCGTTAGGGATGGAAGTGAAAAGCCCGCAGGCACGCTTTTGGGCGTGACGAGGACTTGCAACGAACTGCCCGACCCGAAGGTAACGCCCAAAAACACTGATTTATTGAAGCGGTTGCGATTGCTGTTTATTAACCGTAGTTTTGCGTTTTTAAAAACAATTATGAGTATATCGAAAAAATTAGATGCACGCAGCGGATCAAAATGTGAATTGTGCGGTTCAACGGAGGATTTAAGCGCTTACGAAGTGCAACCGGCAAAAAACGGAAATGAGGATGACAGTGTGGTGGTTTGTGCCACTTGCGGCAATCAAATTGAAAATGAAGATGCTGTTGACGCGAATCATTGGCGTTGTTTAAACGACAGTATGTGGAGTGAAGTGCTGGCAGTACAAGTGATGGCTTGGAGAATGTTGACTCAATTAAAAGCTGAAGGTTGGCCACAAGATTTGCTGGATATGCTGTATTTGGATGAAGAAACTTTGGCTTGGGCGAAAGCTTTCGGAGTTATTGAAGAAAATACTACAGAAATTATACACAGAGATGTGAATGGGGTTATTTTACAGGCTGGAGATACCGTTGTGCTGATAAAAGATTTAAAAGTAAAAGGCTCAAGTTTGATAGCCAAACAAGGAACTGCTGTGAGAAGAATCACATTAGATCGTGAAAATGCCGAACATATTGAAGGCAAAGTTGGTCCTACTCAAATTGTGATTATTACGAAATACGTTAAGAAAATGTAAAATATTTTTTTTGGTAAAATTTATATAAAGAAAGCCAGTAATTTTTAAATTACTGGCTTTCTTTTTTAATATTAAAGAAATTGAGATTCTTAGTTTATTGAACTAACAATTTATTTACTCATCTCCACAAAATATTTATAAAATATAGGAATGGTTTCAATGCCTTTTAAGTAATTGAAAACACCAAAATGTTCGTTTGGCGAATGGATGGCATCACTGTCCAATCCAAATCCCATTAAGATTGTTTTACTTTTCAGTTCT
>CAZBGP010000280.1:0-1600 GCA_964491495.1 uncultured Lutibacter sp.
ACATTCCCGGAACAAAGACGAATAGTTCCTTTCGATCAAGCGATCGAATATTGTCCTCGGTGTATGCTGTTTGATCTGTCATTTATTCTGTATGGTTCTTGAAGCGTGGCTAAAGTACTATTTTGCTTTAAGAAATAAAAAAAAGTATGTCAAAATAATTATTAACACAAACAAAGTTATAAAGTTCAAAAATTTCAAGTTTATGCTAATGGAAAATTGGTCATTTATTAATTAAAAAAACAATTAAACAAATAAACAATTAAACGATTAAACGTTTAAACATTAAACCTAAAATGCATAATATCACCATCTTGTACAATATATTCTTTACCTTCAACACGCATTTTTCCGGCTTCTTTCACTTTGGCTTCACTTCCATATTTCACAAAATCATCATAGGCAATCACTTCAGCCCTGATAAATCCTTTTTCGAAATCGGTGTGAATAACTCCGGCTGCTTGTGGCGCAGTATCACCCACATTAATTGTCCAAGCGCGTACTTCTTTAACGCCTGCCGTAAAATAGGTTTGTTGGTTTAATAATTTGTAGGCTGTTCTGATTAAAACAGAAGCGCCTGGTTCTTTTAATCCTAAATCTTCCAAAAAAAGCTGACGTTCTTCAAAAGATTCCAATTCCGTAATATCAGCTTCCGTTCCAACAGCTAAAATAATCACTTCTGCGTTTTCACCTTTTACCGCTTCTTTTACGATATTTACATAGTTATTTCCGTTCACTGCCGATTTTTCATCAACATTGCAAACGTATAAAACGGGTTTGTCGGTTATAAATTGCAGTGGTTTTATATATTCTTCACGTTCTTTTTCGGTTAAATCAATCGCTCTTACCGATTTGGCAGCTTCCAATCCTTTTTTGACTCTTTCTAAAACCTCCAATTCTTTTTGGGCTTCCTTAACGCCCGTTCTTGCAGCTTTTTTAACCTTATCAATTTTCTTGTCTAAAGTCTCCAAATCTTTTAACTGAAGCTCAAAATCGATGGTTTCTTTATCCCTTAACGGATCAATTGTGGTATCGACGTGAATTATATTGTCATTGTCAAAACAACGGATTACGTGAATAATGGCATCCGTTTCTCTAATATTTCCTAAAAACTGATTTCCCAAACCTTCTCCTTTGCTTGCGCCACGAACCAATCCTGCTATATCTACAATATCAACAGTGGCAGTTTGAACGCGCACAGGTTTTACCAACTCTTCCAATTTTGTCAATCGGCTGTCCGGCACATTTACCACCCCAATGTTTGGTTCGATGGTGCAAAACGGAAAGTTTGCGCTTTGTGCTTTCGCATTGGACAAACAATTAAATAAGGTCGATTTTCCAACGTTTGGCAATCCTACTATTCCTGCTTTCATATGTTAATAATTATTTTATTTTTTAGGTCATATGTAATTCGCATATTTTTAAAGGAAATTATATTTTATTTCCGTAATGCTCATTTCATATTGATGTTTTTATTAATTTTTTCTAAAAAAGACTCCTTTTTAGAGCGTGCAAATATACTATTTTCAATGATATAAATTGAGCATATTTTGGTTTAAATGATGCGCTTAAATTCAATAAATTTATGCTATGGATGCAATTC
>CAZBGP010000281.1:0-1598 GCA_964491495.1 uncultured Lutibacter sp.
TAAAATATTTAAAAACACCCAGTTAATGCCGTTTGTAAAAGCTAACGGCAGTCAAAAAACACTTTATCTCACTCTCGGATTAAAACCCTCTGGCGCGTTTTGCGGTGAATTCGGATTTGTAATTGTCGCATTTGAAGCCGCCGAAAAAACCGTCCATTCGCTGATGGTGAATATAGGATTTGGCGCAGAAATAGTTAAATTTCTCATAGCACGGCCATCTTCATATTCCCAATTTGTGCCACTTCCATCTTGGCCAATAATACCAAAAATATCCATTCTTGCGCCGGTATTGTTTACCAATTCATATACGTCGTCGCCGTTTCCGGAGATATAGGAGGTTTCTATATCCGGAATGTTATTAAACAGTGTTTTATATTCGCTGTCGGCAATGATGGCAAATCCGCCCGGGGGAATCACGATGCCTGTCAATGCCAAAGGTGACCCGGAAACAGTTGTTGCCCCGTTTAAATATTTATTAAGTTTCCATCCCGTTAAATTTACCGCTGTTTCTCCGGCATTGTACAATTCCACAAAACGCGCAGAAACATTGTTTTTAGGATCTGCGACTTCGGTAATCATGATTTTTGGAACAAAAACCTCGCAAACTTCATGAGTTTCTGAAAACTGAACATCCAAATTTGTTCGCAGCTCAAGAACGTTGCTTAAAACACCGGTGATATTTCCTTTTCCCTGCGGAAACAATTCGTTTGCAAAAGTGGCTTTGCCGTTGGTGAAAACGGATAGTTTTGTAGATTCGTTGCAGGTTTCCAAGGTTCGAAATCCATTATTGATGCCGCTGAAATATGTAAAAGCCGAACCCAGCTCATTTTGTGCCAATTGCACATTTTTAACTGTTACCAAGGTGTTTTCAAAAGTAGGATTTAACACTTCGGTAATTAAAATTTCTCTGGGAATAATGCTAAAATTTTCGCCGCTGCTATAAATGAAATCAGCTATATTTTCTTCGGCAATTTCGGTAATGGCAGTTCCTTTTGGAAAACCGATGGTTAAAACACCATCTTTTTTACCCATATACAACTTGTTCAATTTCACAAAAACCTTGTCGCCGATGTTGTATTGTTCAAACAATATTTCTGAATCAACCAGCAACTGAATACCGGCGGTAGCATTTTCAACAGCATCCTGTATCACCAGTTTTTTCTCAAAACTTCCATTTTCATCGCTTGATATAATATAGCCTTCAACCACATAATTGTTGCTCACTCCAAATTCGACCATACTACTTAGATACATTTCCTTAACTGCCGCCAAAGAAATCGTTGGCAGAAAAGAATTGGTCGCAGCGCAGCGGGTTTCCGATAATTTTACATCGTCTGTATCGCGCAAATACAGTTGAAAATCGTCATAATAATTGCTGAAAATAGCTACCACGCTTCCTTTTCCTTCAGGAAGCATATTGTTTTTAAAACTGGCAAAACCGCTGTTTCTTAGGATAACTTCATCCATAAAATTGCAAGTATTGTCAACACTTTGCAGCACCCGATTTACGGTTACGGTGTTATCGGCATTTCCATAAGCTTGTCCAATTTCACTGGACTTAAATTGCACATTTTCAATTTCTATAAGCATTTCCAGCA
>CAZBGP010000282.1:0-1597 GCA_964491495.1 uncultured Lutibacter sp.
GAATATTTAAAATATTCCACAAAAAGTGTTTGTAAATCTTGAGTTTCATCTAGATCTAATGCTGTTGTTTTTTCATTTGTAGCAGCATCTGTTTTTATTAATTTAGGAATTACACTAACAATTTTTTTATGGGATTCAGCTAATATTCTTCTTATAGAAGCATCTAAAAAAGTTTCCGTTTGCAAGGTAACTTCAACATAAAAGTCAGGATTATTTTTAAGCCAATCAACTGCTTCATCTATATTTGAAAATTCCTTTCGAGTTAAATTAAATCCTTTAGTTAATTCAATTGGTTGGTATTTGGCATCTTTGTTTGGCTCAAGTTCAATTAATACCACTTGTTTTTTCTGATCAGCTTCAGAAAAACTATAGGCCAAAGGAGATATAAATGTGCTGTTAATAAATTAACACCCTTATTGTCACAGTATTTATCAGCCAATTCTTGCCATTGATTTGACAATACATCTCTCAAAGCAGTTTCTTTATCAGTAGCACCCAAATATGTTTTTAACCTTAATTCATTTGCGTAAGGGGTAAATAATATTCTTAAAGGAAACTCAATACCAGGTATTTTAAATTCTAAAAAACCTTCTTCTGATTGAATTAATTCTATGCCGCTTTCTGTCTTGAAAGGTTTGATTTTTGTGTTAGGGAAACCGCATAAAACAATACCATTTAATTCTGCCAAAGGATGGGGAGCTTCTATGCGTTCTGGCATATCATGATTTCCAGCAATTGTAAGAACAAGCCTGTTTCCACTTTTAGATAAACGATGTAATGTTTTGTAAAATAAATTTTGAGCTTCAGCTGAAGGATTAAATGTATCAAACAAATCTCCTGCTATAACAACAACATTTACATCATTGTCATCTGCGATAGAACAGATTTCATTTAAAACTTCTTCCTGTTCTTCTAAACGTGAAAAGTCATTTAATTTCTTTCCCAAATGCCAATCGGCAGTATGAAGTATTTTCATAAATAATTTTTTTAAAATTTTTTTTTTAAATTGCAATTTTAAGTAACCAAATTTAAGATATTTAAATGGGTGAGCAATAGGTTAATATTTTTAATATTATAGTTTAAAATTGAATTAATTCCTTTTTTGTTGTCATATCCTTTTGTTTCATGTTATTTTAAAAATTAAATTTTTAACCAAAAAATCATAACAGGCAGCATTATGTTTCTCAGGCAAATTTTGTTATCAGGCGCTTTAATTGTGATATAAACAAACTTTTTGGTTCTGTGAAACCATGTTCATTATTACCGGATTTTATATTTATTAACACAACTAACTATTTACTTTCAGTAACTTTATGCCACATTTTTAATGAATCCAATCAAATGCGTAGCTGAACAATTTTTCTTACCAAATTTCTTTTCAAAATGCTTCTTCATCTCATTTTTCACCGGAAATTTGTAGGAATTCATATTCTGTTGAAACCACGCTTTGAAATTGTCGTGAATTTCCTGAAAACTGATTTTGTCCGTTTTCTTATCAGTCCGAATTAAAAATTTATCAATGAAATCGACATACATATCCATATCCTTCTGATATTCCGTCGTGAATATCTCGACATCCCGAGGAATTTGTAGCCCA
>CAZBGP010000283.1:0-293 GCA_964491495.1 uncultured Lutibacter sp.
ATTGTTGGCAAGAAAAAATCCTACTCCGCTAGAAATGGTTGCCGTTAATGATAGCTTTGGCGAAAGCGGCACGCCGGATGATTTAATGAAAAAATATGGTTTAGAGAGCAGCAATATTGTAGCTGCTGTGCAGGCTGTTTTAAAACGTAAATAATATGAATTCTTCTTGGCCCAAAAAAATTGCTATTTTCTTAGCAGCCATTTTTATTATTATTCAGTTTGTTCAGCCTGCGCGCAATGTTGGCGAAGCTTTGGGTGAAAACGACATTGCCCACACCGTGGATGTGCCGGCA
>CAZBGP010000283.1:303-1589 GCA_964491495.1 uncultured Lutibacter sp.
GAGTTAAACTTTTCGGAGTTTAAAACATATACTGAAAAGCGCAAAGCCAAGAAATTTAAAGAAATAGCAGAAGAACTTGAAGAGGATAAAATGCCTTTGCCTTCCTATACTTGGGTACATAAAAATGCAATTTTAACGGCTGAGCAAAAGACCATATTGCTTACTTGGGTGAAGAATAATCAATTAATAATTACGAATTAAAAATCACTGCTGTCCGGTTAAACTTTAAAAATCAAAATTGCCTCTGAATTGATAGGGGTTTTCATTGATTTATATTCATAATTCAATTTGTGAGCCCCTATTTATTTAGAATAGATTCGTAAACAAGTCTGGCTCCCTGGCGTTATAAACCCTTTGCCTGTATCTGTTCAGGATTTTTTCTGGATTTTTTAAGTACTCAATTAAGGAAACATACTCCATTAAATTTTGTCTTATAACAGATACCATGCAAGAGTATGACCAATTGCGCTTAACACCTGCTTTAATTACTTTGGTTAACAAATCTGCAATTAGAGAGCACCATGTTTGGATTTTTATAGCGTTTTCATTGTCCCCCAAAAAATATTGCAGAGGATAGTTTTGTTTGATTCTTTTAAAAAGAAGTTCTATTTGCCATCGTTTTTGGTATATCTGCGCCACTCTGAGCGGTGTTAAATGCATATTATTTGTTAAAAAAGTAAATACTCTTTTTGTTAACGGATCCTTGTATTCTATGATCCGAGTTTTTACTCGCTGAATCGAGTTGTTATGATGATGTCCAATCTCTACTACTTTGTCAAATATTACGCCTTTTTCCTTGTGCTGTGGATCAATAGCTTTTTCCTTTAACAGTGTCCAGACAGCATTTGTCCTTAGGCGAGTAACAAACCATATTTTCTCTTGAGTTAATCTTTGATATTGAGTGTAATCAACATATCCTTTATCAAAGGTTAATAGTGATCCTGGTGGTAGATTAATGTACTTAAGAAATGTGCTATCGTGATTTGCTGCTTTTCCAATTTTAATGAACATAGGAACATCTTCATCGGCTTTTATAAGTGTATGAACTTTGAATCCTCCCTTTCGTTTTCCGTAAATTGGTTTTCTCCCCACGCTACCCATTATCTCTTGGAATAGTGTTACAGTCGTTGAATCAATTATATAGAGCTTTTTATCCTTATTTTTGATTCGGCTGTCCGGTAAAAATTGTATTTTTGTTCAAGAGGTTTGTTTTTTGTGTCGTAACTCAAAATTAACCTTATTGGGGGATTTTCAAATCCCCCTTTTTTTGAAACAAATAATTTTAT
>CAZBGP010000284.1:0-1588 GCA_964491495.1 uncultured Lutibacter sp.
AAAATGCACAACATATTTTTTTAAGCAGCGGGACGACCGGAAATGAGCAAAGCAAGCATTTTGTTACCGATTTATCTATTTACGAAGAAAGCTTTACCAAAGGATTTGAACATTTTTATGGCGCCATTGAGGATTATACCGTTTTGGCCTTGTTGCCTTCCTATCTGGAGCGCGATGGTTCTTCGTTGATTTATATGGTAAACGATTTTATTCAGAAGTCGAAAAATGAAAAAAGCGGATTTTACCTGAACAATTTGGAAGAATTGGCCAAGAATTTGGTTGATTTGGACAAAAATAATGAAAAAGTGTTGCTGATTGGCGTTTCTTTTGCGTTGCTGGATTTGGTTGAAAGGCATAAATTTAACCTAAAGAACACCATTGTTATGGAAACTGGTGGTATGAAAGGAAGGAGAAAAGAACTGATTCGGAATGAATTGCATCAAGTTTTGTCTGAAGGTTTTGGTGTTGAAAACATTCATTCGGAATACGGAATGACCGAGTTGTTGAGTCAGGCTTATTCCAAAGGAAACGGCATTTTCGAATGTCCGCCCTGGATGAAAATACTGACGAGAGATACAGAAGATGCCTTAACAGTTTTGCCGGAAGGCAAATCGGGCGGCATCAATATTATTGATTTGGCTAATGTCAATTCCTGTTCTTTTATTGCCACGCAGGATTTGGGGAAAACCTATCCCGACGGCACTTTCGAAGTTTTGGGCAGGTTTGACAATTCGGATATCCGAGGCTGTAATTTAATGGTGATGTCGTAAAAAAAGAAACTCAATTCCCCTCCCTTGGAGGGGTGGTCGCAGACCGGGGTGGTTTTTCACTTTCTGCCGGAATGCTTTACGCAGACCGGGGTGGTTTTTCTCCATATTCTTTAACAATATATTCCGCCAAAGTATTCATCACAAAAGAAAGTTTTATTTTAACAGCTATATCTTGAATTCTATAGACTTTCAACCCGAGATTTTCTAAATACAGTTGCCTTTTTGCATCGTATTCTGCTTTGTTATCATGGCTATTTCCATCAATTTCTACAACCAATCCTAAGGTTTTAACATAAAAATCGACAATGTAATGGCCAATAATTCGCTGCCTGTCGAAATCAATTTTGTAAAACTTTCTTTTATGTACTTGCTGCCAAAACAAGACTTCGGAAAGGATTCCTTCTTTTCTTTTACCTTTTGTCAATCGGTTGAGTGCCGGATTGTAAGGTAAGTTTTCCACAAAGTTTCTTAGAATTGGGGTATTATTTATGGTGGTAAGAATAATATGGTAAGGATGCGACGTAGAGGCCACCCCACCCTGCGGGCACCCCTCCGGTGGAGGGGAATTTTTTTCTTTTGTTGTGTAATTTTTCTTATCCATTGCTGAGCCAATATATTAATTTAAAATTAAATATTGATTCTTAGCCAGATAGACTTTCTAGATAAATAAAAACTTACACTACTTTCAGCAAATAATAGCTTTTTTTACCGCGTTGCAATAGCACAAATTTATCGGCAATTAAATCATTTGGGGTAATTACAAAATCTTCGTTTACCTTTTCTTTGTTTACTGAAATTGAATTTTCGCTTAAAGCCCT
>CAZBGP010000285.1:0-1575 GCA_964491495.1 uncultured Lutibacter sp.
TGCTGGAACAGAGGTTATAGAAGAAGAATTAACAACTAAAAATGGCCCTGTTGATAAATCCACAACTGTTACAAAAGTGACTGTAAAAGAACCTGGAAAAGTAGTTACTAAAACAAAAACTGAAACGAAAGTGGGCACAAACACGCAAACAGAAGTTGTGACAAAAGCAGTTGTTGCTAACGAACCTAAAAAAGTTTTAGTAGCCAAAACACCCGTAAAAATAACGGTTAAAGAACCAACTGTTGCAGTAAGCATATCAGGCTGGGTAGTACCTGCTAAATACCAAACTATAAAAAACCCAACAAGCCCAAAAGTAGATTTGGCGATAGGAAAATCATTATTTACCAAACATTGTAAATCTTGTCACGGTAGTGAAGGTTTTGGCGATGGTGTAAAAGCCAAAGAAATGAAAAGTGATTTAGGCGATTTTTCAACTAAAAAATTCCAATCACAAACTGATGGTGCCTTATTTTACAAAACCACTTTTGGTAGAGATGATATGCCTGCATTTAATAAAAAGATTCCTTCAGATGAAGACAGATGGTTAATTGTTAATTATATGAGAACATTATAATAATAAGCCTAAAAATATAGCATAAAAAAAGCCGAACAAATTGCTCGGCTTTTTTTATGTTATATTGTCATTGAGAAGATCCTAATATCGGGCTGATTTTCAACCAGCCTTAAATCGAATGCCATGCAAATATTTCGCACAAACATCCTTCCGGCTTCCTTTACAATAATTTTGTTATCAGAAACTTCAATTAAGCCGTCATCAATAATTTCTCCTAAACGCTCAATTATTTCATTTTTAACTTGGGTTGTTAAACCAATATTCCACTCTGTTTCCAAATTACACATCAAATTTAATATGTGTTTTCTTATGATCAAATCGGTATCAGTTAATAAATGGCCTCTAAAAACTGGCAATTCACCTTTATTTACGCGTTCCGTATAATCTTCAATTTCCTTTTCATTTTGCGCAAATGCATACCAGGAATCGCTAATGGAAGACATACCCAAACCAATCATCAATTCGGTTTTACCTGCGGTATAACCCATAAAATTACGATGCAGTTTTTTGGCTTTCATCGCTTTGTGAAGCGAATCACTTGGCAATGCAAAATGATCCATTCCTATTTCAACATAGCCATTGTCAAAAAACAACTGTTTTCCTAACTCATACAATCGGCGTTTTTCACTGTCGTGAGGCAAATCATTGTCATCAAAACCTCTTTGTCCCACACCCTTAATCCAAGGCACATGCGCATAGCTGTAATAAGCAATTCTGTCTGGTTTTAACGCAATGGTATTTTTAATCGTGTTTCTTATGCTTTCTTCCGTTTGAAAAGGCAAGCCGAAAATTAAATCGTGGCTTATGGATTCATACCCTATTTTGCGTGATAAATCATGAACTTTTTTTACCTGCTCAAAACTTTGGACTCTGTGAATCGCTTTTTGAACAATAGGATCATAATCCTGAATACCAAAACTGTTTCTTCGAGAACCTAAATCGTACAACGTTTGCAATTGATCTTCTGACGTATGGTTCGGATGGCCTTCATAACTAAAATC
>CAZBGP010000286.1:0-1536 GCA_964491495.1 uncultured Lutibacter sp.
GTCTGCCAAACAAGTAGTTACAGCATGAAGGCCGTATTAAATTTTTAGAAAATCTCATTGCAAAACTAAAATCATGCTAAATTATTTATGAGATCCGTCACAAAACGGCGCATTTTTGGTTTCTTTGCAAGCGCAAAAATATTTTGTTTCTGTTTTTTCGGCAGTAAAAACAATCGGGCTCATTCCTGATCCTTTATGCAATCCGTTGCAAAATGGCTGACTTTCAGATAAGCCGCAAGTGCACCAGGCATATTTTTTTCCTTCTTCCAATTCAACTGCCATAGGATTGTCTCCGGCTCTTTTAGGTAACTCCATTTTTTTTGATTTTTTAGATTTTGTTAAAGATATCAATCTCTGATGCCACTCACAAATTTATTTATGCCGGCTGTGCCATTTTCATCCAAATATTTTACAAATGCAGAGCCAATAATGGCGCCTTTTGCATATTTAGTCGCTTGTTTAAACGTTTCTGCATTTGAAATTCCAAATCCTACAATTTGTGGCGATTTTAAATTCAAATCGGCAATGCGTTTAAAATAATCATCTTGCGATTTCCCAAAGGCATTTTGCGAACCGGTAACACTGGCCGAACTCACCATATAAATAAATCCGTCAGAAATTTTATCGATAAACTGAATGCGTTCCAATGAAGTTTGCGGTGTAATTAAAAATACATTGATCAATCCGTATTTTTCGAAAACGGTTTTGTATTTGTCGTTGTACACGTCCAAAGGCAAATCGGGAATAATCAATCCGTCGATGCCAATTTCAGCGCATTTTTTGCAGAAATTCTCAATCCCAAACTGCATCATCGGATTGAAATAACCCATAATTATTAAGGGGATTTTGACCGTTTTACGAATGTCTTTAAGTTGTTTGAACAAAACTTCTGAAGTCATTCCGTTGTCCAACGCTTTTGTAGAACTCGCCTGAATTGTTGGTCCGTCGGCCAATGGATCACTAAAAGGCAATCCGATTTCAATAAAATCGACGCCACTTTTTTCCAAATTTTCAATAATGGAAACCGTGTCGTTTATTTTTGGGAAACCTGCCGTAAAATAAATGGACAACAATTTTTTATTTTCCTGTAATTTTTGATTGATTCTGTTCATATTTAATGTTTTTTTCTGTCGTCACCCTGAATTTATTTCAGGGTCTCATCATAATTCAAGAGTTTCTAATGTTGGATTACTCTCTTTTATTAAATTAATTTTCCAATCATGATGCCAATTTTTTAACTGCTTTTCTCTCAAAATAGCTTGGTTTATATCTGAAAACTCTTCAAAATAAACCAACTCCTTAATATTATATTTTATGGTAAATTTAGAACCTACATTATTTCGATGTTGTGTTATTCTTTCAATTAAATTTCCAGTCACACCTATATAAAAAGTTGTCCTATATTTATTTGTTAATATGTACACGTAGCTTAATTTCATTGCCGCTTTTCTTGATGTGATGCTGAAACAAGTTCAGCATGACGAACTTCAATTACAACTTAAAATATTTAACATACGTGTCCAAATCCTTATCGCC
>CAZBGP010000287.1:0-808 GCA_964491495.1 uncultured Lutibacter sp.
ATTCAAAGTATTCAATTTCTCTTTCAAGAATAAGTGTTGGAATTTGATTTTCAAATGTGATTTGTCTAATCCAATTACCTAAGTTATCATACTCATATTTTATAGTACTATCATAATTGTTATCATTTGGTGTTTGCCAGCTTTTTTCAATCAAAATTTCCTTATCTTCATATTTGTAAGTGCATTTTGTAGAGAGACTTCCATTTGAATTATACCAGTTTAACTCAATTAAATTGCCTTTTTCATCATATTTGTAGGTTTGTTTTTTTTGAAGACTTCCATCTTTTTTAAGCCAGTTTTTTTCAATTAAATTTCCATTTTTATCATAATTATAAGTTTCTGCATTATTAGAGTAAAGATTTTCATCTGAGGAATAAGAGCTTTGTGTTATGAGATTTTGTTTATCATCATACTTATAAATAGTTTTATAAAATAGTTCATTATCTATAATGTGACTGTTTTCTTCAATTAAGTTTTGTTTATCATCATTAATATGAGTTGGTTTGTTCCCAAGAAAACCAGTTGTTGGACTACTGTACCATTTTTTCTCAATTAGATTTTGTTTATCATCATAAGTATAAATATGTTTATCTGTAAGAAAATCAAATGAATCATAACCATACCAGTTCTCTTCAATTAGATTATGGTTATTATCATATTTATATGTAAATGTTCTTGTTAAATTAGAATCTAAACCATACCAATATTTTTCATTTAGGTTTCCCTTATCATTAAATATTTGATAATTGTTTTGATAATTATAATTTCCAAAATTAACAGGTTTATCTTTTACAATTTCTCCAAATTT
>CAZBGP010000287.1:818-1535 GCA_964491495.1 uncultured Lutibacter sp.
GATTAGCCTCCATGTAATTTGCACCCACGCTCGTCGCTGATTTTATAAATTGATTTATTAAAGGACTTGTTATCTGATCGCACCTTATTGTTTTACAAAATCTTATTACACTTTCTCCAAATTTAGAAACTGCTGTGAAAGAATATTCTCTGATAGATTTAACATTTCCCTTCAGATTAAGTTTTTGTAAATCTGTTAATGTATGTCTGCTAGTACAAGCACTCAAACTGATTAAAATTAAAAATATGGTTTTTGAGCCAGGTATAGCCATAACATCTGGTGATGGAAGAAATTCTTTTGGTACTAGTCCTACCGATTTTGATTTAGGTGGATTTAAATATGCAGGTAGGTTAGATTGGTATCCATTTGGGAAATTTTCTGACCCCAATAATTTACTTGTGGCCGATATTACAGCTGAGGAAAAGTTTAAGCTTGTTTTGGGAGCCGCAGCAAGTGTAAATAGGGGAGCTAGCGACATCCATGGAGAAGGGCATGGTAATTTTTTAATGTACAACCCACAAGGAAAATTGCAACTTCCAGATTATAGAAAGCTCTATTTTGATGCCTTGGCCAAATACAAAGGCTTTTCATTATTGGGCGAATATGTGGTAGCTACGGGAAAAGTTTTGCAAGGAACTTTTAGAGATGTAACCGGATTAAACCGCCTTAAGCCAGGTGAGATTAGCGAATTTTTAGCACTTGGTTCAGGCATAAATA
>CAZBGP010000288.1:0-1534 GCA_964491495.1 uncultured Lutibacter sp.
CATTTCCGTTTTCAATATTGTATGGATTAATTACAAGTTTGCGTAATTATTTATACGATGTTGGCCTGTTGAAATCTGCGCATTTTAAAACGCCTACGATTGTTGTTGGTAATTTAAGCGTTGGCGGAACCGGAAAAACGCCACAAATTGAATATTTAATCGATTTGTTGAAAAACAACTTTAAAATTGCGGTTTTAAGCCGAGGTTATAAAAGGAAAAGCAAAGGTTTTTTTATTGCTGATGAAAACGTTTCTGCTGAAATTATTGGCGATGAACCTTTTCAAATTCATTTGAAATTTCCCGAGGCAATTGTTTGTGTTGATGCCGACAGAACCAACGGAATCACAAAATTGGAGAAATTGGAAAATCCGCCAAAGGTTATTTTACTGGACGATGCATTTCAACACAGAAAAGTTGTGGGTGGATTTAATATACTGCTGACAACGTATGCAAATTTATATGTGAATGATACAATGCTTCCAACCGGTGATTTGCGAGAGAAAGCTTTTGGAGCCAATAGGGCGCAAGCCATTATTGTGACCAAATGCCCTAGTGATATTTCAGAAACAGCACAGGCAGAAATTACCAAAAAGTTGCATCCGAAAGCGAATCAGCACGTGTTTTTCACCACCATAACTTATGATAATCAGTTAAAAGGCGATTCCAAGTTGGATTTAAGTGATTTGGCCGATTTTCAAATTTTATTGGTGACCGGAATTGCAAATCCGACACCTTTGACCGATTATTTTAAAAACAAAAAGCTTAATTTTCAACATTTGAAATATCCGGATCATCATCATTTCAGTTTAAATGAACTTAGGGAAATAAATGCTGCTTACGAATCGTTATCAGCAACAAATAAAATTATTTTAACAACAGAGAAGGATTATGTGCGTATTTTTGGAAAACTTAAAAACTTGCATTACATCTCAATAAAAACAACGTTTATAACTCATCAAAATGAGTTTGACAATCTTATAAAAAATTATGTGGAACAAAGTTCAGGAAACAGTTAAATTCTTACAAATTAAAGGAATTTCAAAAGCAGATTACGGTATTATTTTAGGAACAGGTTTGGGCAATTTGGTGGAGAAAATCGACATTGAATTTTCAATTCCATATGATGAAATTCCTAATTTTCCAGTTTCAACGGTTGAAGGCCATTCAGGAGAATTGATTTATGGCACAATTGGCGACAAAAAAGTGATTGCCATGCGCGGCCGTTTTCATTTTTATGAAGGATGGACCATGGAACAAACCGTTTTTCCAGTGCGTGTGATGAAATTTTTAGGTGTTGAAAATTTAATTGTTTCAAATGCATCAGGAGGCGTAAATCCTGCTTTTAAAGTCGGAGATATTATGATCATAACCGACCATATTAATATGATGCCTGTGCATCCTTTGCACGGAAAAAACGAAGATCGTTTTGGACCAAGGTTTGTTGATATGCACGAGGCATACAGCAAAAAAATGATTGCGAAAATGGAACAAGTAGCGCAAAAATTGGCTATTCCGGTTCATAAAGGCATTTATT